>JBKHDX010000070.1:0-19800 GCA_046541115.1 Spirulinaceae cyanobacterium
GCTAGGGAACGCGCTGCGATAGGTTTGTTTGTTGGCCAAAATTCATCCCGTCAGTATAACTGAGGGTCTTCTTTTTGCGATTGGAGATAAATCCTTGGGTTTATATAACTCTCCACGAGACTTGCCTCCCCCCAGAAGCTCTGGGGTTATTGCATAATGCTCTAAATCAATCGAAGCATTCAAATCTCGATCTTGTTTCATACCCTTATTGAGCATGACTCTTCAGAGAATTTTAATTTAGGCCAAGTCACTGCCCTTGCATTTTAAAGGAACTTGCCTCAGTATATGCAACTTAAGTAAAAGATGAACAGATTTGCTGTGAATATTAACGCGAGTTGCTGCTGAATGGGAATGAAGGGCATTCATCCGCAATTCCCAGAAAATCCCGAACCTTGGGTAAATAAGTTTCACTGTCTTCCAACATGGGGAAATGAGCCGTTTTGGGGATTTCAAAATATTCCACAAATTCTGTATTTAATCCGGCTGCTTCTTGCCCCATGGCTGCCGGAATAATAATATCTTTTTCCCCGGCCACTAATAATGTCGGTACTTGCAGACGGGCAAATTCCCCTGGCATGACTTCTGTCGCTTTTTTACTCACAGAAGTGTAAATCGTTCCCATAGCCGCGTCAAAATCTGCTAACAAATAATCCTCTAGAAAGGCTTGTCGCTCGGGGCCGGGAATGGGACGATGTAAGAATCGAGCCATAAACAAGCGATCGGCAAAGGGAATTTTCAAAAACCAGTTGTAGCGCAACTGCACCACATAACGGCCAAACTTATAAAAGGCGGCAAAGGCTTTTTCGTCATATTCAAAAATGCCACTACAGGTGAGAATGGCTTTTTCGACTTTTTCCGGGTATAAGTTGAGGAAAAAGACTGCCACTGAAGCCCCCATCGAATGAGCATTAAGATAGACGCGATCGAGGTTGAAGGCGTTTAATAATGCCACTAAATCCTCGGCGTATTCTTCTAACTCGTAACTCAAGTTTGGGGGGGTATCCGGCAAACGCGATCGCCCAAAACCCCGCATATCGTAGAGCAAACAATCAAAATGCGCAGCTAAAGCGGTAGCGGTACTGCGCCAATAACGCCCCGAACCGCCCCACCCGTGAATAAAGACTAAAACGGGTTTGGGACGTTCTGTGTGAGGATCGACAATCCATTCGTAGTAATGATCGACACCGCGCAAAGAAATTAAGCCACTAGACGGTGTTTTGGATTCGTTAGCCTTGGCAGTCACAATTTATTTATGCTGATTCGGGTTTGCGTATGGTCGAGGGATGGACGAGGAGTTCGGCGGTGGAACGTTTTTCGACCAATTCCGGTGTAATTGTACACTGCCCAACGTCTTTACGGGAGGGGAGTTCGTACATGACATCGAGCATGAGTTCCTCGACAATACCCCGTAAGCCCCTGGCCCCGGTTTTCCGTCGATAGGCTTCCTGGGCGATCGCCCGCACCGCTTCTGGGGCAAATTCAAGCTGTACGTTGTCCATTTTCAACAGCTTTTGATATTGTTTGACCAAAGCATTGCGCGGTGTCGTCAAGATCTCGATCAGGGCTTCTTCGTCGAGGGGTTGCAGGACAGCGGCCATGGGCATCCGACCGATAAATTCAGGGATTAAGCCAAATTTAACCAGATCGCTGGGTTCAACGTGCTTGAGGATATCAGCGGCTCGTTGTTCGCGGGATAGGTTATCCGTTGGCCGCACAAAACCCATAGATTTCTTGCCAATGCGCTGCTCGACCAGTTTATCTAAGCCGACAAATGCGCCGCCACAAATAAAGAGGATGTTGCTGGTGTCAATTTGGATGCAGTCTTGATAGGGGTGCTTGCGTCCCCCTTGGGGGGGAACGTTGGCCACTGTCCCTTCAAGCATTTTGAGTAAGGCTTGCTGGACTCCTTCCCCGGAGACATCGCGGGTAATGGAGGGATTTTCGCTTTTGCGGGCAATTTTATCGATTTCGTCGATATAAATAATGCCGCGCTGGGCTTCTTCTACATCTAAGTCCGCAACTTGCAGCAACCGTAGTAAAATATTCTCTACGTCTTCCCCTACATAACCCGCTTCGGTGAGGGTGGTGGCATCGGCCACGGCAAAGGGAACGTCAAGAATTTGCGCTAAGGTTTGAGCCAGTAGGGTTTTCCCCGAACCAGTCGGCCCGATTAGGAGGATATTGGACTTTTGTAATTCCACGGTATCTTCAAGGCTATTACCTTTGCCTCGGTCTTGGGGCTGGTTGCAACTCAACCGTTTGTAATGGTTGTACACAGCCACTGATAGCACTTTTTTGGCTTCGTCTTGACCGATGACAAACTCGTCTAAATATTGTTTAATTTCGACGGGTTTGGGGATTTTATTTAAATTGAGGCGATCGGCGCGATCGCGACGTTTGGGGGGGTGTTCTTCGGAGCGAGCGACGGGTTGTGGGGCGGGACTTGAAGAATCGATCAATTCTTCGTCCAAAATCTCATTACACAGTTCAACGCATTCATCGCAAATGTAAACTCCAGGGCCCGCAATGAGCTTGCGAACCTGTTCTTGGGACTTGCCACAGAACGAACACTTGAGGTGGGAGTCATACTTAGGCATACTGAACCTCTTATTGCATTGCAGAAGCAGCGACTTCGGTTTGGGGAAGTTCCTGCCGGGAAATCACTTGGTCAATCAGTCCGTATTGTACGGCCTCAGCCGAAGACATAAAGAAATCGCGATCGGTATCAAGGGTGATTTTGTCTAGGTTTTGGCCGGTTTGTTCGGCTAAAATTTCATTCAGTTGTTGTTTGATATAAAGAATTTCGCGGGCTTGAATTTCGATGTCCACCGCTTGACCTTGGGCCCCACCGAGGGGTTGGTGAATCATAATCCGCGAACTGGGTAAAGCCATGCGTTTGCCCGGCGCACCACTGGATAATAAAAAGGCTCCCATGCTGGCGGCTAATCCGTAGCATATCGTGGCAACATCCGGACGAATTTGTTGCATGGTGTCGTAAATCGCCATCCCCGCATACACCGACCCCCCAGGAGAATTAATATAAATCTGAATATCTTTTTCCGGGTCTTCAGCATCAAGGCACAATAACTGAGCCACTATAGAGTCGGCCACTTTGTCATCAATCGCTGTGCCTAAGAAAATGATGCGCTCTCTGAGCAATCGGGAGTAGATGTCAAAGGCGCGTTCTCCCATCCCTGATTGCTCGATGACCATGGGGACGACATTGCTCGCGGATTCGATGCGTTTCCCGTATTGGCTTTTCACAAGAGGATTGCTTTGAGATTGAATCATAAGTCGTTCTAATATTAGAAATTTCGGCGGTAATCGCGATTTGCGGCAAGTGGGGGCGCTTCAACTGGTCGGACAAGATGCCGTGATTTTCCCCTGCTACTCCCATTTGGCTCTTGTTGACTATTATGCCGCAAGTTCTTCGGTAAAGGGTTGGCCCATCAAGAACTGAGAAAGCCCTGAACGGGACAAAAAGCTCAACTAACCCTTTGTCCCGCGATTTTGGGCGGTGTTGTTATTGTTCCTCAGTCGTGTCAGAAACGGCTACCGATTCTTCAGATTCTTCAGATTCTTCAGATTCTTCAGATTTCAGGGTTCCGGCAGGAACGAGATTAACTTCGCTGTGTTCTTTGAGCCAGTCGAGGGTTTGGGATTGGGTGAGATCGTCCATGACGAAACTGCGGAGGCGTTCGGGGTCGATGGTTTCTCCAGATAGTTCAGCTTCGATTTCCGCCATTTTCGCTTGCACTTCTTCTTCGGAGGGAATGATGTTTTCCCGTTTGGCAATTTCTTTAATGGCCAGATTCTGCTTGATATTATTCATCGCTTCGGGCCGCGATCGCTCTTTCATGGCTTGGATATTTTCTTGAGTAAATATCCCTTTGACATCCATCCCGTATTGCTGAAGCTGCATGGCGGTTTGGGTGAGCATGGTTTCGAGTTCCCGGTCGATTAGGGTCGCGGGGGGGTCGAGCTGCACCACTTCGAGCAGTTGGGTCATCAAAGCTTCTTTGATGTTGGTTTCGGTTTGCTTTTTAGCTTTTTCCTGGGCTTGTTTTTCTAAGGATTCCCGCAACTCCGCCATGGTTTCAAATTCGCTGACTTCTTCGGCGAAATCGTCATCGAGTTCGGGAAGTTCTTTTTCTTTAATTTCTTTGAGGGTGACGGTAAATACAACGTCTTTCGCAGCTAAATCTTCGCGGGGATAGTCTTCGGGGAAGGTGACGGCAATTTCTTTAATATCCCCCGGATTCATGCCAACCATGCCTTCGACTAAACCGGGAATGAATTGGCCTTCGCTCAGTTCCATTTGGGACTCGGTAGCGGCGGTGCCTTCGATGACTTCCCCTTCTTCCCCATCTTCGGCAAAACGGCCCGAATAATCCGCGATCGCCACATCTCCCATTTGGGCGGGACGATCTTCAACGGGAACTAAGGTGGCCTGGGCTTCTCGTTGTTTTTGTAGCAAGTCGTCTACTTCTTGGGGATTGTATTCGACGGCTTCGGCGGTAATGTTCAATCCTTTATATTCAGCCAATTCCACTTCCGGGTCTACATCCACCGACGCAGAAAAAGTCAGGGGTTGGCCGGGTTCGTAAGCGTCAATCAGTTCTTCAAACTTAGAAACCAATTGATAATTACCAATTGCTTCGATTTCTTCGTCTTTGAGAGCTTTTTCTAAACCATCTTGCACTAACTTTTCGAGGGCTTCGGCTTTGACCCGTTTAGGTCCTAAGCGTTGCAGTAGAATGTGGCGAGGCACTTTGCCCTTGCGAAACCCAGGAAGATTAATCGAGCGTGACAGACGCTTGACAATATTTTCATAGACTTGCTTAGAAGTCTCGGCGGGAATTTCAATTTCTAAACCAATTTGGCTTTCGGGAAGTTTTTCCTGGGTAACTTTCATCGTTCAACTAACACTCAGCAATCAATAAAATTTAATCTCAGACCTTGCCGGATAGGCTACAGCTACCGCGTTTCGGCCCGGAGTTATTACAAGGGCGTATCATAACGCTTTTAACTCCTTCGTCGCCAATACGAGCTATCTAGCGTTTAGGCGGGGTCTGCTGGGTTGATATCCTCCCGTCGCCAGAGGACAGGGATTCCTAAACCTCACGATTTAAGTTTCTGCTTCATTCACATCTGCGTACACCGCCAACCAAGGTTGATTATGTTCCCGTCTTACGTCATGTCCACAGACTTTCGACCCCATGAGAGAGTCCCCATTCCCCCAGCCTTGCGGTAGGGAGTCTTAACAAGACTTGGTACTTGTTCCTTAGAGTTTTTACCCAACTAAGCCTTCTGAGTTGGAACCCCCTAACTCTAGTTTTCAAGGTTTTAATACCGACTGCTTGGTCTTCGCGTTTCGGTATTTTTCAATTATACATTTATTGGGAGCGGGCTTTTCTTCCAGGGTCGCAGCGGAGGGTCTTCAGACCGAAGAAAGATGATGGTACATTAAAGGTTGTTCCCTTGGAAGGGTTAATCCCAAGGTAGATTTTTGAAAAAAGGCCGCTAATTTTGCTAAATTTTAAATCGAGGCCGTTTAAGTTGGGACTTGGGGCCGAGGAAACTCAGTCCTACGGTAATATATTCTCAAGAACTATAATTTTATTTTTATAAATCAAACTGAAGCCTAGGCGATCGCCCGGTATATTCGGGTAAATTAAAGTTTTTATGGTCAAAACCCAATTTACAGATAATCTTTATTAATCATCATCAACCGCAAAACGGAGGAAAAATATTTGTCTAATTCAGTTCGTGTTGCCATTCTGGGTGCGACTGGAGCAGTCGGTACAGAAATTATCCAGTTGCTAGAAGAACGAAACTTTCCGGTGGCCGACTTGAAACTGTTGGCTTCAGAGCGCTCGGCGGGCAAAACCCTGAAGTTTAAAGGGGAGTCTTTAACCGTTGAAGCGGTGAATGAGAATGCATTTCAAGAGGTCGATCTGGTTTTGGCTTCGGCAGGCGGGTCAATTTCTCAAACCTGGTTACCGATTGCTGCCAAAGCGGGGGCTGTTTCGGTGGATAACTCCAGTGCGTTTCGTATGGACGGGCAAGTGCCGTTAGTCGTGCCAGAAATTAACCCGGAGGCGGCGGCCCATCATCAAGGGATTATTGCCAATCCTAACTGTACGACGATTTTAATGGGAATGGCAGTGTATCCTTTGCAGCAGGTACAGCCCATTGAGCGCATTGTGGTGGCAACCTATCAATCGGCATCGGGGGCGGGGGCCAGGGCGATGGCAGAGGTCAAACAGCAAGCCCAAGCGATGCTCAATGACGAAACCCCCCCCACGGAGGTATTTCCCTATCCCTTGGCGTTTAACTTGTTTCCCCACAACTCTCCTCTCAACGACCAGGGCTATTGCCAAGAAGAAATGAAAATGGTCAACGAAACCCGCAAGATTTTTGGGATTCCGGATTTGCGGATTAGTGCCACTTGTGTCCGGGTTCCCGTATTGCGGGCCCATTCTGAAGCGATTAACCTAGAGTTTAAAAGCCCTTTTGCGGTGGCGAAAGCCAGAGAAGTGCTGCAACAAGCCCCTGGGGTGACGTTAGTCGAAGATTGGCAAGCGAATTATTTCCCGATGCCTTTAGAAGCCACGGGTCAAGATAATGTGTTAGTCGGTCGCATTCGCCAGGATATTTCTCATCCCAGTGGTTTAGAATTATGGCTCTGTGGCGATCAAATTCGCAAAGGCGCGGCGTTGAATGCGGTGCAGATTGCGGAATTGTTAGTGGCAAAACAATGGTTGCGATCGCCGTTGGCTGTTTAAGATTGTGAAGAAGTCGCGATCGCCTCTGATTTTTTAGTAGGAGTTAAAGTTAGGAAGTGTGGTAAGTTTTGGACGAGTTTTAACGGCAATGGTTACGCCGTTTGCCGCCGATGGGAGTGTCGATTATGCCGTGGCCGAACAGTTGGCGGCGCACCTCGTCGAACAAGGCAGTGACGGCATTGTGGTGTGTGGCACAACGGGAGAATCCCCGACGTTAACCGTCGAAGAAGAATGGGAATTGTTTCGGGTTGTGAAAGGGGCGATCGCGCCGAAAAACGGTAAAGTCATTGCCGGAACTGGCTCAAATTCTACCGCCGAAGCGATCCACGCCACCCAAAAAGCTGCTAAAATAGGGATAGATGGCACGTTACAAGTAGTTCCCTATTACAACAAACCCCCCCAGGCGGGACTATACGAACACTTCAAGGCGATCGCGACCGCTTGCCCCGACTTGCCCATCATGTTGTACAACATCCCCGGACGCACCAGTTGCCGCCTAGAACCCGAAACCATTGCTCGATTAGCAAAAATCAACAATATTGTAGCGGTCAAAGAAGCGAGTGGCAGTTTAGACACCGCCAGTCAAATTCGCACCCTGACCCCAACAGACTTTTCCCTATATTCGGGAGACGACTCTTTAACCTTACCCTTACTCGCCATCGGGGGAACTGGAGTAGTTAGCGTGGCCAGTCATTTGGTCGGAACGCAACTCCAACAAATGATCCAAGCCTTTGAAGGGGGACAACCCCAAAAAGCCAGTCAAATTCACTTGCATCTTTTTCCCCTGTTTAAAATTTTATTTTGCTCGACCAATCCCATTCCCATTAAAGCGGCTCTTGCCTTGAAAGGGTGGGATGTTGGCCCGGTGCGCCCTCCCTTGCATTCCCTCAGTTCAGAATTAGAAACTAAGCTCAAAACCGTTTTACAAGAAATGTCTTTAATTTAAGTGTTCGTGTATTGGACCGACACCTTAATTGCATAGATTGAACCCGATAGAGGAGCAAACCGATCCTAGCTTTTGCCTCCTTCATCGCTGCTGAGTTTTTAACGTTTTGACATCAACTTTACAACGAGATAACCCATACAAATACAAATGAGTAAAAGCAAAACCAAACCGACCCTCAAAATCATCCCCCTGGGTGGCTTACACGAAATTGGCAAAAATACTTGCATCTTCGAGTATGACGACGAAATGATCCTCCTCGATGCGGGTATTGGCTTTCCCACCGACAATATGCACGGCGTAAACATCGTTTTACCCGACATGACCTATGTGCGGGAAAATCGCCATAAAATCAAAGGCATGATCGTCACCCACGGTCACGAAGATCATATTGGCGGCATTCCTTATCACCTCAAACAATTCGACATTCCCAAAATCTACGGGCCGCGATTAGCAATGTCCTTGCTGTCGAATAAACTCGAAGAAGCCGGAGTGAGCGATCGCACCGAACTGCACACCGTCGGCCCCCGGCAGATGGTACGCTTTAGCAAGCACTTCCTCGTCGAATATATCCGCAATACCCACTCCATTGCCGATAGCTTCTCTGTGGCCATTCACACCCCCCTCGGCGTAGTCATTCATACCGGAGACTTCAAAGTAGACCACACCCCCATGGACGGGGAATACTTTGATTTGCAACGCCTCGCCGAACATGGCGAAAAAGGCGTACTCTGCTTACTCAGTGACTCCACCAACGCCGAAGTTCCCGGTCACACCCCTTCTGAGCGTTCGGTTTACCCCAACTTAGACCGCATCTTTGGTCAAGCCGAAGGTCGCTTAATGGTGACCACCTTCTCGTCTTCGGTACACCGGGTTAATATTATTCTGCAACTGGCCCAGAAACACGGGCGTAAGGTCGCTGTCGTCGGTCGTTCGATGTTAAACGTCATCGCCCACGCCCGCAACCTCGGTTATATCAAGTGTCCCGACGATATCTTTGAACCGCTGAAGTCTGTAGACCGCTTACCGGATGAGAAAACCCTGATTTTGACCACTGGCTCCCAAGGAGAAACCCTGGCGGCCTTAACCCGGATTTCTCGCGGCGAACACCGTCAAATCAAAGTGCGTCCGGGAGATACCATTGTCTTTTCGGCTAACCCAATTCCCGGTAATACTTTAGCGGTGGTAGACACCATTGACCTCTTAATGATGCAGGGGGCGAAGGTGATTTACGGTCGCCAACAAGGGATTCACGTTTCCGGTCACGGTTCCCAAGAAGATCATAAATTAATGCTGGCCTTGACCAAGCCGAAATTCTTTGTTCCGGTTCACGGTCAACATCGGATGTTGGTCAAACACGCACAAATGGCGCAAGACATGGGCATTCCCGCCGAAAATATGGTGATTATCAACAACGGCGATATTGTCGAACTCACTACTGATAGTATTGGCATCGGGGAGCGAGTGCCTTCGGGAATCGAGTTAGTAGACCGTTCCGGCGTGGTGCATCACGATGTCATGCAAGAACGGCAGCTATTGGCTGAAGACGGGGTGATTACGGTAGCCGCAGCCGTGGATTGGAATTTACAACTGCTCGCAGAACCAGAAATTCATTTAAGCGGTGTGGTTACTCCGGTTGAGCATTCTTTATTCCATCAATTGGTGGTTCGTAATATCGAGCGTCGCTTAAGTAATAATGCCAAGGAACTCTCCTCTTCTAGCAATGGCAAAAGCAGCGAAGTGGATTGGGAAGAAATTAAGGCAGATATCGAAGGCAGTTTACAACGGTTGGCTCGTCGCGAGTTGCGATCGCGTCCGTTGTTAGTCTTATTGTTACAAACGCCTAATCAGCCTGTTCCGAGTCGCAGTGTCTCGAAACGTCGCCGTCGTTCTGCGGCTTCGGTTTAGTTTCAGTCATCAGTCAACAGTCAACAGTTATCAGTTTTTTGGGCATTAGGCAGTGGGCAGTAGGGGGGAGAAATTACCAATTGAGAAAGTAGGGTGGGTATCGCCCACCATCTCTAGCTTTTAGCCTATTCTTGATGTCTCAAGCCACGGTAGTTTTCCCATAGGTTGGGTTGAGGTGACAAAACTCAACAAAACCTCTGCCCTTGTTGTTGGTTATTTAACGTAAGATTGGGCGGGGAAATCCCGCCCCTACGAACAACAAAGGACGAAAGACTAATGACTAATGACCAATAACTAATTCATAAGTTCTGTTGCTGCGGCCATCATGTCCGCAGCAATTTCTGTTAAATCTTCCCGGTTGTCTAGATAGGCTTTGAGGGCATCGAGGGGGTCGAGGCTGGTTCCTACGCCTAATTCGGGTAAGCGGGGACGAGCGAGTTGGCTGACTAATTCGGGGCGGATGGTGTAGGTGTGGGCGGCTTGGAGGGCTTCTTGGAGGGCGGGAAGGGCGATGATTTCAATTTGTTCGGAGCGCAATTTGTAAATTAAACGTACCACTGCGTCTTGGATGTCGTGTTTTGCGATCGCACGATCGAGGTCTTCTTGGGGAGTGTCTGAAGCGGAGACATCAACGGTAATGGTACGAAAGGGGCGCACCTGTAACGGGCAAAATTGCCAGTTAACATTATTTTTCTCTAGTTCGATTAAAATATAGCCTTTATCTTCTTTTTCTTCGCTAAAATCAACGCGCTCAATGCTACCGGGGTAAATAATGGGGGGATTGTTTTGCGGATTGAGGTTTTGGTGTTTGTGGACGTGGCCCAGGGCCACATAATCGATTTCGGGGCGGATGAGCAGGGAAACAGGGACGGTAAAGCCTTTCCCCACAGCTAAAAAGCGTTCTGCCCCAAAGTTAGCGCGATCGGCCATGAGGTGGGCTAACAAGATGGTGGGAAGATCGGGGTCGAGTCGTCGAATTTCCCCTTCGAGGACGGGTTGCAGTCGTTGAATGAGTAAATCGTTGACTTCGGCTAAGGACAGTCCTTCGGTTTCGGGAAGGGTGAGTAATTTAGATAATGAACGAGTCAGCCACGGTAAGGTAATGACTTGTACGTCGCCGTTGGGGGTGGTGATGCGGTGAGTGGCGATCGCGTCCCCGACGATAAAGCCCGGTACAGCGAGGGTACGATAAATACACAAACTCGCGCCCCCCGTACCTTGGGCGTGTTGGTCGTGGTTACCGACGAGTAGGACGGTGGGAATATTGGCATCGGCCAAACGGCGAAAGGCGGCGGCAAACTGTTCTTGAATGTAAGGGGGTGGGGTGGCATCGGGAAAGGCATCTCCCCCGAATAATACGAGGTCTACGGGTTCGCTGAGGGCGCGATCGATGCAGATGTTGAGGGTTTTGGTAAAGTCTTCGAGGCGAGTATTGAGGCGGGTTTCGGGGTTGATGCGACCGTGGGAGAAGCCGCTACCGAGATGAATGTCGGATAAGTGTAATATTTTTAGGGTCATATTGCCTGTGGGGAAGCGATCTCCAAAAATAAAAACCAGGGAATGCCTGGCATCCCCTGATTTTAGCTTAAAAGTCAGAAAACCCACAACCTGAAGAAAAGTACAAAAATGATTGCCTATTTTCCAACAAATGGGTTACTTTTGAGAGAAAAGAGGAAGTTAGTGAAGTGGGGAAGCGGGTTCGAGTAGAAATTATCAATTTAATGCCGGAATCCAATCATCTTGTAACCCCACTAAACCATCGCCGTAAATCACTTTAACGTCATGGGAAATGGGTTGATTGTCTTTTGTGCCAGAGAGACGATAAACAAAAGGACTATTAGGAGAAGCATCGGCAAACCCGATAAATTCAAAAGTTAAAGTTTGCGGATCGACGGCTTTTTGGTAATTCGCGATCGCGCTCTCTGCTTTAGTAACAGGATAATCGATATCGTCGGCAGTTAAAACCTTCGCTAACTCTGCTGCATCTTGCTGTTGGAGGCTTTCAATCATGCGAGATAATAAGTTTTTTGACCGTGCCGAATAACTGAAAAACTCGTCATAAATTGTAATTTTCTCCTGTTGAAAAGACACGGAAATTTCTTTACTAATATTGCCACCCATCAGCTTGAATTTTAGCGTATCGGGTCTTAAAGTATCGGGGCCTAGATATTCGTAATTCTCAATCGGATTGCCTTCAAAATAGGTTTGATAATCCGCGATCGCGGCCAAGGCAAAGTCTCTCGCAATTTCGGGTTCGTGAATTAAATATGACCCCAAAAAATCCGCATCACCCGTATTAATAGCAGCGATTGTTTTGGTCATTAAATCGTTAGCAAATGCCTCGCGATCGCTTTCAGAGGGTAGCGTTGTTTCGGGAGTTGGGGGTGGGGGTAATTGGGTATCGGAGGGGGGAGTGGTTTGACAACTGGCTAAACCCAAACCCAGGCTTAAAATTAAACACCAAGCTTGCTTTTTCATAAGTGAAAATAAAGATCAAAAGAAACGCCCAAAACTTAATTTTGGGCTGAGAAATAAAACTCTAGAAATGATAGAATTCGACTGAATTACTATTTCTATTGCATTGGTATAGAACCCGGAGGACAGTCTACAATTCTATCCGTAGAAACCGCATCCGGAAAAACAGGAGCAACTTTTGAAGGTTCAGTGGTTTGACAGAAATTAGCCACCGCATCCAAGGTTTCCTGGGTGGTATTCATCACCACAATTCCGGCATAACTGGGTAAATTCTCGGTTTTTGCAGTCGCGGTAATAATGGTGCGATGGTTGTTTTTACCTTCAGAAACGAGGTTGTAACGGTAATCGGGGGTTTCTAAGTCAAAATTAAGCGCTAGGGTATCTAAAGAACTGGCAAAGTTACCATTGGCTTTATAATACGCTTGCTGACCTTGGGCGATCGCCTGAAGGTAAAATTGAGCTTGGGTTTCGCTGTCGAAATTGGGGGCTTGAATGTTAAGCTGACAACCCCCAAGTCCGATCGATGCAGTTAAAAGAAACCCCAGACAAAAGCGATTCATGGTTTTTACCAAAATTCATCTTAGATGAAGTTAAACTACAACCACATTGAGGAGAATTTCGGAAAAATTAAGAACCTTGCAACAAATAAAGCACTTGTCCTAATTCGGCTCGGAGTAAGGTTTCTTCAAGTTCATTTTCCAGTAAAAGGGCGATCGCGAGTGCGCCGGAAAAAGCTTCTCTAGCCAGGTCGAAATTCCCCGTTTCTAGATATACTTGACCCACCAAACGTAACGCTTGCAACTCCGAAGAAAGGTCTTCGAGATCGCGGGCTAAAGCCATCCAACGATCGGCATATTCGAGAGCAACCGGGTATTGTTGGGTTGCGGTGTAGGTGCGAGTTGTACTGGCAAGCGATCGCAACTGACTGGGAATATCATTGGCTTCTCGAGCTAATTGTCGCGCATAACCATAAGCCGCGATCGCATCCCGGTAATTACCCAACGCAAAATAAGCATCCCCTAAGTTATTGCGGGTGTTAATTTCTCCGGTGGAATCTCCCAAACGACGACGATAAATTAAAGCGGTTTCGTAACGTTTAATCGCTTCTAAATAATCCCCCCGTTGGGCGGCATTCAGTCCCAAATTACTCAAACTCAAACCGATTCCCGCGTCGCTATCAATACTGCGAGCCACTTCTAAGGCTTCAATAAACGCCGTTTCTGCTTCGGGATAATTAGCCCGTTGGACTAAGATCGTGCCTAAGTTATTTAAACCATAAACCTGGCCGCGAAAATCGTTGCGATCGCGAGCAATGGCCAAGCGACGACGCAAATAGTTTTCAGCCGCATCAAATCGTTCAATTTTGGCATAAGTTACGCCGAGATAATCGTACACTAAACCCAACGCCCGTAAATCGATCAGCTCGTCGTAAATTACCGCCGCCGCCAGCCAATAATCAATCGCCTTGTCATACAACCCCTGGCGCTCTGCCTGCCCTCCCAAGCGCACTAAACGGTCAGCTTGCTCTCGCGCTGGGCTGTTGCGGGTCGGTGCAGGCAAATCCAAAAAGCGGTCGAGGTCTTGAGCCGTAGCTGCGGGTGGAGTCAAGGCGATCGCCCCTAACCAACTTAGCCCAATTAATCCCCAAACGGACGACATTCTGAAGATGACTTTTGGGTTTAGGGTTTCCTTGGGACTTTGGTCGTTGCAGGGTCTCGGTGCTTTTTGTTCCCTACTCATGGGTGCATGGATTTGTTTAATTTGTGGCTGTCTTATTTTACGCTAAAATCTCAGCAATGATGCCTTCTTTCCCGAACATCGCGACAAAAATTTAGCGGCTTACGCTTATGGAGCATTGGTGGCAGAATACGTTTCCTGATGGCCGAAAAACCCTTACAGTTACAGAAAGTAATGGCAAAGTCATTCAAATTAGTTACGGCGAAAAAGGTCAAGGCCCGCCCTTGATTTTATTTCATGGCATTGGCAGTTGGAGTTACAGTTGGCGCAAATTAATCGCTCTTTTAGCCCAACAGTTTCGGGTTATCTGTTTTGATGCGAAAGGCCATGGTTTTTCTGCGGGGGGTGAAATCGCAAGGGAAATTGGTTATCAAGTCCCAGAATTTATCCAAATTGTACGGCAACTGGGGAATAATCAACCTGTTTTGGTCATGGCGCAATCTTTAGGCGCTTTAATTACTTTAGCGGCGGCCGAAGCCGAACCGCAATTATTTAGTCATTTAATTTTAATTAATGTTCCGATTTTTATTGAAACTTTACCAAATTGGTGGATGCCTTTCATCGCGAATATACCGATAAGTTTTATTCAAGGAATTGACAATTTACGACTGAGTAAAACTTTAGCACCGCTTATTCAAAAAGGAGTGGCTTATCTGCGTCGTGAAGTGGTGGTCGATCCGCAAACAATTACCCCTGAAGATGTAGCGGCAATTACTTACCCTTATATCGAATTTCCCGGCGCGATCGCGACTTATGCCAATGATTTACAACTCGGATTACGAGCCTTAACTGCTAAAGCCCAAAATCGCCCGAATTTAATGACTCAGGTTGAAGAAAATTTAGATAAAATTCTACAACCCACCTTAATTTTATGGGGCGATCGCGATCGTTGGTTTCCCAGGTATCTCGGCGATTTACTGTATCAAAATTTACAAAATTCTGATTTTAAAATTTTAAATCAATGTGGTCACGATGCGGCTGCGACGGCTCCGGCTCAAATTTATCAAGAATTACAACAATTTTTCCAAAAATATCCCTATTCATCGATAAACCCTCAGATTTAAAAGCAAGCTGTTGATATAACTAAATGAGGAGGACTATACCTTAAAAACCTTTAAGAAATTTGACAGCGTGAGAAATTTCAATTTCTCAAAAGACCGATACCCAAAAAATACAGAATTTTTCCAATCATAGGGATTTCTGTTTTCTTTTTGGTTTCCCGTGTTGACGTATGGAGAATAGTTATGACAAATTAGAAAAATAATATTAAAAATCCCAAAAAACAGGCATGAACCAACTATTAGATTCTCGGCAAAAAGTGGGAAAAGTTAGAAAAATCAGAATAACGTCCTAGAACTTTAGTCAACCCCATCATTTTTGGGAAACTGCTGTGATTTCCCAACAGCTAAAAAGCTGGCTTTGGCTGAGATAACCACCCTGCAACCGTCAGAAGAATGGATATTTTTTCTCATCAAGCCGTCAAAACAGTTCTGGCAAACCTTGCCGAGTTGATCTTGTACCTCGATGCTCAAGGTACAATTCAAGAATATCAAAGTCAAGGTTTGGTTGAGCCATTAGGCTTATCGCCGGACAAAATTGGCGATCGCTTTCTCGAAATTTTACCCACCGCCACCGCTCAAAAATTTACCATCGCTCTAGGGGAAGCTCGCCAAACTTCTAGGGTCGTGAAGCTCAACTTTTCAGTTTTTGCTCAAAACTGTTGGTACTATTATCAAGCCCGTTGCCTGGGTTTGAGAAGCGATCGCCTGCTGGTGATGATTGACTGTAGTCGCGATCGCCCCTCAACGCCTCCTGAGTTAATCTCTCTAGAAAAACGGTATCATCACATCCTCGAAACCCTCCAAGAAGGCATTTGGGAAATCGACAGCCAAGGCAAAACCACCTATGTCAACTCAGCCATGGCCCAAATGCTAGGCTATCCCGTCACCGCCATGTTAGATCGCTCTTGGTTCGACTTTGTCGGTGAATCCAACCTATCTGAAGCAGAAACCTATTGGCATCGCCGTCAGACTCACATTAGCGAACGCCACGACTTTTGCTTTACTCGCCAAGACGGTTCCCCCCTATGGACTTTAGTTTCCACCCGTCCCCTATTGAACGAAAAGGGAGAATTTAACGGCGCGATCGCGACAATTATTGACATAAGCGATCGCAAACTCGCCGAAATCGAGCGCGATCGCCAAGCCCAAGAATTACAAACTCTCGCCGACCACTCCCCCAACCTCATTGTCCGTTTCGACCGCGACCTACGCTTTATTTATGCCAATCCGGCCGTTAGTCAAGTCACCAACTATACCACTCGCGAGTTACTCGGCCAACGCCTCGACCAACTCAACTTTCCAGATACTTTAGTCGCTCTTTGGACAACCGCCCTACAAACCACCTTCGAGCGCAATCAAGGTCAACAAGTCGAATTTGAATATCAAAGTCCTTGGGGCTTGAGAACTTATCAATCTCGCCTGATCCCCGAAAACAACGCCCAACAAGTATTAGTAATCGGCAATGACATTACCCATCACCAACAAACCATAACCGCCCTCAAAGACAGCGAACAGCGTTTTCGGGCATTTTTTGAACAAGCCGCCATTGGTGTTGCTAAAATCGCCCCAGACGGTCGTTTCCTGCAAGCGAACCAATGTTGCTGCGACCTCCTCGGTTATACCTCAGCCGAACTTCAGCAACGCACCTGTAACGAAATTACTCACCCCGACGACCGCAAAATCAACTATGAATGCAACCTCAAACTAATTGACGGAGAAACCCACCACTACTCCCTCGAAAAACGCTACATCCACAAAAATGGAAAAACTTGTTGGGTAAAGCTCACCGTTTCTGCCGTGCGGGACGAACAAAACACTTGTCGTTACTTTATCGCCGCCATCGAAGACATTAACGACCGCAAAGCCACCGAAGAACAACTCTCCCAACAAGAACGCCACTTCCGCACCCTCGCTGAAAACCTGCCGGATATTGTCGCTCGATATAACCGAGAATATCACTGCGTTTACATCAATCCTGCCATCGAAGCCGCCACCGGAAAACCCCGTCACTTCTTTCTCAACAAACCCATCCAAGAAACCACCTCAACCCTCGAAAGGGGCATAACTTGGCGCAAATATTTACAACACACCTTCGACACCCAAGAACAGCAAGTTATTGATGTCAGCTATCCCTCTCCCCAAGGCGACCGTTTTTATCAAGCCAAACTCACCCCCGAACTCAACCGCGAAGGAGAAGTCGAGTTTGTTTTAATGGTGACCCGCGATGTTACCGAACAGCAACAAGCCCTCAACGCCCTCCAAGAAAGCGAACAAAAGTTTCGCCGTATTTTCGAGCAAGCGGCTATTGGTTTAAATCGCGCCGATTTAACCGGGCGCTATATCCAAGTCAATCAAAAGTTTTGCGAACTGATGGGCTATACCGAAGCCGAACTTTTGCAGTTAACCTATCGCGATATTACCCATCCCAATGACATTAATCTCAATTTGTCTTGGATGAAAAAACTCTATCGCGGCGAAATCAGCCATTTTTCAGCAGAAAAACGCTTAATTTGTAAAAGCGGGGCAGTGAAATGGATCAACCTCACCGTTTCTTTGGTGCGGGATGCTCAGGGTCAGCCTTTGTATGATATTGGTATTATTCAAGATATTAGCGATCGCAAAGCCGCCGAAGCCCGTTTAGTCGAAAATGCCCTTTATGACCCAGTAACTCAACTCCCCAACCGGACGTTATTCAAAGACCGCCTCAAAGTCTTGCTCGAACGGGCCCGCAGTCGCACTCATCCCTGTTTTGCCGTCCTCTCCATTGACCTAGACCGCTTTAAATTAATCAACGATAGTCTCGGTCATAGTAGTGGGGATGAAATTTTAGCCACCACAGGTCAACTTTTAAGCGCTTGTTTGGGGCCAGAAGATACCCTAGCCCGGTTTGGGGGGGATGAGTTTATGATTTTACTCCCGACTGTTCGGCATTTAGACGAAGCGATCGCCGTAGCCGAACGCATTCAAAGCCGACTCCATACCCCCTTTTCCCTTCAGGGTCAAGAAATCACCATTAGTGCCAGTATTGGCTTAGTGATGGGTCAAAATCCCCTCACCGGACAACTGTATAGCAACTATATGGATTTACTGCGGGATGCCGATATGGCCATGTATCGCGCCAAACAAAACGGTAAAGCCTGTTATTACGTTTTTAAAGGGGAACTGCATCACGAATCGCGATCGCAACTACAACTCGAAAGCGAACTGCGTCAAGCCCTGCGCTTGAATGACGGCCAACTCCAACTGCATTATCAACCCATTGTCGATCTGCAAAATAATCAATTACTCGGCTTTGAAGCCCTGGCTCGCTGGTATCATCCGAGTAAAGGCTCGATTCCCCCCGGACGCTTTATCCCAGCCGCCGAAGAAAGCCATCTCATCGTTGAATTAGGGGCATGGATACTCCAAGAAGCCTGTCAGCAAATCCACGCTTGGAACAGGCAAATCGAGACGCTGTATCCCCATTTAACCGTCAGCGTCAACTTAGCCGGAAGGCAACTCGCTCAAGCCCATCTCACCCAGCAAATTTCTCAAATTATCGCCACCAGTGGCATCGATCCGCAACATTTGTGTTTAGAAATTACCGAAGTGGCCATCATGGAAAATATTACTTCGGTTTTGCAGAAACTCGAAAAATTCAAAAGCCTGGGCTTGAAACTCAGCATTGATGACTTTGGGACGGGTTACTCGTCTTTATCTCGCTTGCAAAGCTTTCCCATTGATACCCTTAAAGTAGACCGTTCTTTTGTCAAAGATGTCCACCTCAATAGCAATAGCCGCGAAATTGTCAAAACCATTCTCAATTTAGCTTCTGGCTTAGGACTCAACGCGATCGCCGAGGGGATCGAACTCGGCCGACAACAAACCCTACTGCGAGAGTTTGGCTGTTCCCAGGGTCAAGGCTTTTTATTTGCCAAACCCATGACTCCCGAAGCCGCAACTCGCTTACTCGCAGGAGAAATTATCCTCGAACATCTGCAAACCCCGGCCGCACTCGGCTAACTTCAAGATTGCCAAGGCGTTCCTTCTTCACTGATAATTGGAGCCTAACCTCTTGCAGCATTGGAGTAAAAGCGTTTGTGAGCATACACCCCACCGCCGCTATCGAATCGGGCGCAAAAATTGGTGAAAATGTCAAAATTGGGGCGTTTACATACATTGACAACGACGTAGAAATTGGCGATGCCTGCGAAATTGGCTCCCACGTTACCATCCTGCGTTACACTCGCTTAGGCAACGGTTGTCAAGTTCACGCCGGGGCGGTTTTAGGAGATACACCCCAGGACTTAGCCTTTCGAGATACTAAAAGTTACGTTATTATTGGCGATCGCTGCGTTTTGCGCGAAGGAGTCACCATTCATCGCGGCACTCACGAAGGAACAGTTACCCGCGTCGGTAATGATTGTTTACTCATGGGCTTTTCCCATCTCGCTCATAATGTCCAAGTGGGAAATGGGGTGATTATTTCCAACGGTGCCTTGTTAGCAGGTTATGTCGAAGTTGGCGATCGCGCCTTTATTAGCGGCAACTCCCTCATTCACCAGTTTACCCGCATTGGTCGCCTAGCCATGCTATCTGGGGGAACCGCCACCCACAAAGATGTTTTACCCTTTTGTATGACCCACACCCTCTCCCGTAGCAGCGTTATGGGGTTAAATATCGTCGGGTTGCGACGGGCTGGTTTTTCGATTGAAGAACGTTCTTTGTTAAAAAAAGCTTTCAAACGCTTGTATAAATCCGGCTTAAATGTGTCCCAAGCCCTCGAAGTATTAGACCAAGAATTTGATTCCCCTTTAGTCAAAGAATGGTCTGAGTTTATTCGCGCATCTTCTAGAGGAATCTGTAAAGTCGCAGGCGAGGGTTAACAATTACCAATTACCAATTACCA
>JBKHDX010000071.1:0-19642 GCA_046541115.1 Spirulinaceae cyanobacterium
CCGATTGCCGATTGCCGATTGCCGACTGCCCCTTAGATGCTGATAACTGAAAAAACTGCCCACTGCCCCAAAACACTGATGACTGATTACTGATAACTGATGACTGATATTACTGCCCACTACCCAAGATCGCCGCTTCTGCAATAATATCCGCGAGATCGTCGGGTGTGTCGAGATGGAGATTGTGACCGCCTAGGAGTTGGAAGCGACGGGCAGAAGCCATGGCTTGTTGTTGCGCGGCTAAATCTTCGGGGCGGTTGAAGGTGCTGCGATCGCCATAAATCAGCGTAATCGGACAAGCCAGGTTTTGTAGTAGTTGAAGATACTGGGAACGGTCAAAAGGTAAACCGCCAAAACCAAAACTAGAGCGATCGCTCAAACGCACATCCCAACGCCAACGCCAACCGCCTTCCCAGGGTTCTGTGTGCCGTTGGGCTAAAAAGAGGGCAAAATCGTCGGAAAGGGCAGGACTCCCGGCTTGTAGGCGTTTCGCTGCAACTTCTAGGTTGGGGAAAACGGGATGTTGGGGCGTAATGTGGAGGTTGTCGAGGTGAGCAGTTAACTGAGCGCTGATGTCAGTGCGATTTTCCACCGGAAGGACAGGTTCGACCAAAATCAAGGATTTAACGCGAGATGGCCTGGCACTTGTCCACATTGCCGCGATCGCGCTTCCTAGGGAATGACCCACCACTAAAGAGGGTTGGAGGTTCAGAGTTTGCGCCAAAACATCGAGATCGCCGAGGAAATCGAGCAAGCGATACGTCTCACCGGGGGCATAATCGGAGCGTCCGTGACCCCGCAAATCTGGCGCGATGCACCAATATCCTTGAGCGGCCAGGGATTGAGCAGTTTGTTGCCAAGCGGCCCCTTGTTCGAGAATACCGTGAAGCAGTAACACGGGGGGATTCTCAGGATTGCCCCAAGTACAAACGCAGAGTTTTTGACCCCGCACTTCGATGAATTGCTCTTGCATCGTCGCTTTCCCCAATTGCGGCTTGGCTTGATCGGGAAGGGGATAATCGAAACGCTGTGCTAACGCTTGGGTTTTGGCATTCAGAGGGCGCGGTAATTCAATCGTCTGCCAGATATCGGCTAAACTGGGGTCGAGTTGGCGACGCTGTTTAAAGTTGGGGTCACCAATAGAGAGGGAGCTACGCTGAGTTCCATCGGTCATGCGATCGCCTTTATAAGGCTGTAAAACGGCTTCAGACCAGGGAAGATCCAAAAATTGGCAAATTCGTCGCATTTCCACTTCAGGCTGTTTAACGAGGTTTTCGTAGTACACCAGCAAATAGCGGTCATCCACAGTTTGCCCAAAGTCCAGAATATTTTGGTTGCAAGTCCGCCACACTTGTTCTGCAACGCCATAAGGATTCCCAGAATTATCTCCGAATAGTTTTTCCATTCGCAAGCGGGTAAAGGATTCCACCACCGCATAGGGATGGCGGATCAAGTGGATGTATTTTGCTTTTTCAAACCAAGCCTCAGCGCGATCGAGAATGGCGCGATTGAGGGCGTAGGTAGGCGATTTATCCACTAAGAGGCGGGGTTGAGCGCCTGCTTGTAGTTTGGCGTACACATCGGGAATACTCAGCCCAGAATGGCTCATTTCGGCGGTGAGGGCGATCGCCTCGTCTGCGTCTAGCTCGAATAATTCCATGAGACTTCGCACCAAGCCTTCATCGAGATTCGATAAAGCTAACTCCCTTTCTCGCTCTGTCATTGTCGCAAAGGGCAGTAAATGTAACTCTGGCGGCGAGAATAGCTGAGAATGACCCGCTAACATCACCCGTAGCAAGGTAGACCCCGCTCGCGGACTAGAAAGGATAAATACCGCCGGATCGAGTTTGCGCTCTAGAGTGGGTGCGGTTTCGAGGGTATTACTGCCTAAAGTTAGGGTAACTTCAGAATCGGTTGCAGTAAGGGCATCTGTGGGGTTGTGGCTGCGGTTAAATTCTGCCGCGATATATTCGGCTAAAGCATCAAGACGGGGACGCTCGTAAAATTCCCTGGGATACAATAACAACTGAAAATCGTTTTTGAGTTGGTTAATGGTTTCCATTAACATCAACGAATCCAAGCCCAAGTCTAATAAGTTGCGCTCGCGTTTGATTTGTTGCGGTTGCAGATGCAGGGCTTTGGCAATTTGCCGTTGTAAGTAATCTTGCAGGATTTGAATTTGTTGGTCAGGAGATGCGGTTTTTAGGCGCTCTAACCAAGGAGAAGATGGGGTTTCCTCGGTTTCGGGAAGCTGCACCAAGTCTCGCAATAAGGGGGGAATTTCGCCGTCAGAAAACGCGACTTTTTGCCAATCGGCATCAATCACGAGCTTCTGGGAGTCTTGGCTTGAAATTGCTCCTGCTAGGGCATTGACGGCCAGATTTGGCGCTAATGGTTTTAATCCTAGGGCTTCTAGGCGTTTTTCTTGTTGCTGCGCCATACCGCCTTGACCCCAAGCACTCCAGTTTATACTAAGGGCGGGTAAGCCGAGGGCGGCGCGATCGCGTGCTAATCCGTCTAAAAAGCCATTGGCTGCGGCATAATTACTTTGACCTGGCGATCCGAGGATTGCCGCAATTGAGGAATACAGCACGAAGAAATCGAGGTCATAATCAAGGGTGGCTGCGTGTAAATTCCAAGCCCCTAACCCTTTAGGTGCAAAAACTTGCTCAAATTGTGATGCGGTTTGTTGCGCGATCGCGTTATCTGCCAGAATTCCCGCAGCATGAATAATGCCGCGTAAGGTTGGTAAAGATGCAATTTTCGCGAATAACTGCGCTACGGCTTTCGGATCGGCAACATCAGCGGCAATACAAGTTATTTTCGCTCCTTGTGCTTTTAATGCGGCGATTTTGGCGTTATTTTGAGGAGCATTCCGGCCGGTTAAAACCAGAGAAGTTGCCCCTTTTGCGATCAGCCATTGGGCTGTTTTTAGCCCCAAACTCCCCAAACCGCCTGTAATGAGATAAGTGGCATTACTCCGAATCGGCAAATCGGTAGAGACTGGCGGAGATTGAGAACGTAAACGCGGCACATAGCACTTATTTTGGCGCAATACAATCTGATTTTCCCCTTGAGGATGGAGAATCGCCGCGATCGCCTCGTCGCTATCGCGGCTTTCTGTGTCTAAATCTACCATTCCCCCCCACAACTGGGGCAATTCTAAAGCAATGGTGCGTCCCATTCCCCACAACGAAGCCGCAATTAAATTAATGCGCTCTTGGGGCTGTAAACTTTGGGCTTGATGGGTGATTAGCCAAAGCTGCGGTGTTGGGGATTGTGGGCGATCGCTCAGGGCTTGGACGAGGTGCAAAAGTCCGATGTGCGCTTGTTTCTGGGCATTTGAGATCGCGTCTAAAGCAAGGTTATCAAAATCGGCGCGATCGCTGACATAGATAATGTGAGTGACCGGTTGAGTTAATTCCTCAAAAAACTGCTCAAAGGGCGATTTTGTCTGCGGGGCTTCATCCAACACCACAATCTCGCTGCTTCCCCCTTGCTTTTGGCAGCTTGCAGCCAAAGTTTCCGCAAAATCAGTTTCGCTTTCAGAACAAAAGATTAGAAATTTGTTGTTGGTTGTTTGTTCTTTATTAGTAATTAGTAATTGGTCATTGGTAATTGGTAATTGCTCATATTCAACTTGATAAAACCAATCCGGGAGACGTAAAGTCCCACTTTCTTGGCGATCCAAGGCTTCAAGCCAATAGCGTTGACGCTGAAACGGATAAGTGGGGAGGGCAATTTTTGGGCGGCTAAAGGGATGGTCAAACGCAGCCCAATCAATACTCGCGCCGTTTTCATACAGTTGTTGTAAACTGCTCAACATTTGCTCAGTATCCCCAAATTCGGGGTGCAAACTCGGCAACCACAAGCCCTCGCTAGAGACACATTGCCGCCCCATGGCCAAAAGGGTTGATTTTGCGCCAATTTCAAGAAAACAGTTGTATTTTTGAGCTTCTAGCACCTGCATACTTTGAGCAAAGCGCACAGGTTCGAGAATATGACGACACCAATAATCTGGAGTCGCAATTTCAGCCGTCACGAATTCCCCCGTGAGGTTAGAAATTAAGGGGATTTGCGGGGGATGGTATTCAATGCGGCGGGCTAACTGCTCAAACTCGGCCAACATGGGCTGCATGAGCGGCGAGTGAAAGGCGTGGGAAACGTTGAGAACTTTGGTTTTGATTTGTTTTGCCTTAAAGGCCGCTACGCTGTCTTCTATCCCCTGTGCTGTGCCGGAAATCACGGTTAAGCGGGGTGCATTCAGCGCCGCGATCGTTACTTCTCGGTCTTCAATAATGGCTTTAATCGTCGCGATATCTGCAAAAACTGCCGCCATTAACCCGGTTTGGGGTAAGGCTTGCATTAGTCTAGCGCGCTCGGTAATCAGTTTTAAGCCGTCTTCGAGGCTAAAAACCCCGGCAATACAAGCGGCGACATATTCCCCGACACTGTGACCTAAAATAACATCGGGAGAAATGCCCCAAGATTGCCACAACTGCGCGATCGCGTATTCGATGGCAAATAAGGCAGGTTGCGTGTAAATCGTAGCGTTGACTTGGCTGTGGTTATTGGCTTCGTACAACACCGATCGCAAAGAAGGTTCGAGATGAGGCTGCAACTGGCGATCGCAATAATCAATAATATCTCGGAAAACGGGCTGGGTTTCGTACAACTCCCGCCCCATATTGCCATACTGCGACCCTTGTCCGGTACACAAAAACGCGATTTTTAAAGGCGTTTTCGCTTTCCGTTTCGGGGTAAATTCTGGATTGAGTTGTGCGGCTAAATCTTCGGTTGTCTTCGCGATCCAAGACCCGCGATAATCAAAGTGCGATCGCCCGGTATTCGCCGTAAAACACAAATCCGCTAAACTTACATCGGGATAATCCCTCAAATAAGCTTGATAACGAGCAATTTGGTCTTTGAGCGCCGATTTTGTCTTGGCTGATAAGGTTAACAGGTGTAATGGTCGTTCGACTGCTGGCGATTCAGAAGCAGATTTTACGGGACTTTCGGCAATAATGACATGGGCATTCATCCCCCCAAAGCCAAAAGACGATACCCCCGCAATCCGACGATCTGCCACGTCCCAATTTTGCGCGGTGGTGGGAATTTTGAGAGGTGTATTGTCTAAATGAATATGAGGGTTAAGGCTGTGTAAATTCTGGTGCGGGGGAATAATACCGCGATCGCAAGCCAAAACTGCCTTAATTAAACCCGCAATTCCCGCAGCCGCTTCTAAGTGACCGATATTGGTTTTCACCGACCCTAACCAACAAGGAAGATCGGAATCGCGATTCTGCAACAATACCGCTTTGAGGGCATTAACCTCAATCGGATCGCCGAGGGGTGTTCCCGTCCCGTGGGTTTCAACGTAGCTTACCGCACTCGCTTCTAAATTCGCTCGTTCTAAAGCTTGTGCGATCGCGGTTTGTTGAGCAATGCCATTGGGTGCGGTTAAACCGTTGCTGCGGCCATCTTGAACTAAGGCGCTGCCTTCAATGGTAGCCCAAACGCGATCGCCATCGGCAACAGCCTGAGAATACCGTTTGAGAATCACCACACCGCAACCCTCACCGCGGCCATAACCATCTGCATCCGCATCAAAGGTCTTACATAAGCCGTCTTCTGCCAACATTCCCGCCCTTGTAAACGTATCGGTGAGATCGCCGGCCAAAATTACATTAACACCCCCCGCGATCGCCGTGTCGCATTCCCTAAGGTGCAAACTCTGACAAGCCAAATGCACCGCCACCAACGACGAAGAACAAGCCGTGTCAATTGCCATCGACGGCCCGCGTAAATCCAAGAAATAAGACAAACGATTGGCTGCAATACTGTGGGCATTTCCCGTCCCCGCATAAGCATCTACCGTAACTTCGGGTAAGGTTTGCAATTGCAGATAATCGGTACTGCTAATCCCCACAAATACCCCTGTCGCACTTCCGGCCAAGGTATTAGGGGCAATTCCCCCGGTTTCCAGGGCTTCCCAAGTTACTTCCATTAATAGCCGTTGCTGGGGGTCCATGCGTTCGGCTTCTCGCGGTGAAATATTGAAAAACTGCGGATCGAACAAATCCACTTGGTCGAGAAAGCCTCCTGGGGTCGAGTTAAGGGTGGGACGATCGCTTTTTTGAATGGCAACTTTGCCTTGGGTTAACAACTGCCAAAAGGCTTCGAGATTATCCGCCCCTGGCAAGCGACAACCCAATCCCACAATCGCAATTTTATCTTCACTCAGACGGGGTTTTTGCCTTGTTTTCCCAGGAGTTGCCGTTGCTTGTTCGCCGCCACTCAAATACGCCGCCAAAGCCGCGATCGTCGGGTAATCGTAAGCTAACGTGGGGGACAAGTTGCGCTCTAACCATTCTTCGAGTTCCCCCGTCAAGCGCACCGCCGCCATAGAATCTAAGCCATAGTACGCAAAGGGTTGATGGGGGTCTACCACCGCAGCATCTAATCCCAATTGAGCGGCAATTTGTCCAATTAACCAATCTTGGATTTGTTGTTGGTGGTTGGTGGTTGGTGGTTGGTGGTTGGTGGTTGGTAATTGGTCATTGGTCATTGGTAATTGGTCATTGGTCACCTGATGACTGTTGACTGGTGACTGATGACTGACCCGCCATTCTCCCACTACATCCAACGTATTATTCATAAAACCGTTGCGACAAGCAAAGCGCTGAATCTTACCGCTAGAAGTTTTGGGAATACTGCCCGTTTTCAGCAATAAAATGGCAAAAGGCTGCAATTCGTGATTTTGAGCCACGCGGGTGCGAATCGCTTGGAGAACTTCGGTGACTTGGGCTTCAGTTTTCAGTTTGCGTAAGGCACTCCGTTCAACTTCCTGGGCGATCGCGAGACGTTCTTCGCCGTCTACTTCTACGGCAAATGCTGCCCCCCAAGCAATGCGTAACGCCGGATGGCTGGTTTCAACCGTTTTTTCAATGTCTTGGGGATAGTGGTTGCGACCGCGAATAATAATTACATCCTTGCGGCGACCCGTAACGAACAATTCCCCATCTTTTAAAAAACCTAAATCCCCCGTCCGCAGAAACGGTCCCTCTCCGGTACTCAGATGCGCCCCGAAGACTTCTTGGGTAAGTTTGGGGCGGTTCCAGTAGCCTTGCACTACACTGTCCCCTGACACCCAAATTTCGCCCACGTCGTTGGGGTCGCAAGGTTCGCAGGTTTCCGGGTGGGCGATCGCAATGTGCAAATCCCCCAAGGGTTGACCGCAACTTACCAGGATGGGCATATCCGCTTCTGTTGTTTCTTGGATGCGGTTTTGGGCGAGGGCCTGACCGTCTACTGTTGTCCAGCGAGGGGGGTGTTTTTTGCGGTTACTACTTACAATCAAGGTCGTCTCCGCCATACCGTAGCTCGGGGTAAAAGCATCGAACTGAAAACCACAGGGAGCAAAGGTTTCACTAAATCGCTTGAGGGTTTCAACTCGCACGGGTTCGGCCCCGCTAAAGGCTAATTGCCAAGAACTCAAATCGAGATGGGCGAGGGCTTCGGGAGTAGCTTTACTGATGCACAATTCATAAGCGAAGTTGGGGCCGCCGCTGCTCGTAGCCCGATAATTAGAAATGGCTTGCAACCACCGCAGGGGACGCTGTAAAAAGGTCACAGGAGGCATAATTAACATCGATGCGCCCACATACATGGGCTGTAAAATCCCCCCAATTAAGCCCATATCGTGATAAGAAGGCAGCCAAGACACGCCAATACTGTCGGCTCGATCTTGAAAAGCTTGGTTGATCAAGGCCGAGTTGTGCAGGAGATTGTAGTGATTCACAATGGCTCCTTTGGGCATTCCCGTAGAACCGGAGGTGTATTGTAAAAAAGCCACCGTTTCCGGTGTGATGTGGGGGTCTTGCCAATCTCGCGCTTTGTCGCTGCTGATATTGTCGGTGGTCAACCCTTGCAGGGATGAGCTAAGGAGGGGATTTTGGACAAAGCGTTCTTGGATGTTATCGAGGAGCGATGTGGTAGTCAGGATGTAATGAGCTTGGGCATCGTGGACGATAGATTCTAAACGCAGCAAAGAAGACCCGCGTCTGGGGGGATAAGCGGGAACGGCGATCGCGCCGGCATACAAGCAACCGAAAAACGCTTCAATAAATTCTAACCCTGGCGGATAAAGGAGGAGCGCCCTTTCACCTTGGGCGTTTTGTGCTTGCAGTTGCGCCGCGATCGCGCAAGCCCGTTGTTCGAGTTCCGCGTAGGTCAGGCCTCCTGATGGCGTTTCGCCGTCTGGCAAAAAGATAAAAGCCTTTTTTTCTGGCATTAGCAGCGCTCTTTCGCGCAGGAGGTCTACCAACGTGGAGAATTTGCCTAACATTATGACGATCTAGCTACTCCTCTATGGATGTAATGTAATGTGCGATTGCAGAATTTATCATTACCGATGAGCGATCGCGGTCTGGGACGGGCGACTTTAGCCGTCACCCCTTGGGTTTGACCCGACAAGATTCATCTGAAGTCAATCCGACTTGACGTTAATTGACAGCGCTCCACTCTCGATGTAACAAATCGCAATAAATAATACTATAGTCAATCGACCACCTGAAAAACGATCCGATCGATCGGGGAGAGATTCACTTTTGGGTAATTTTTCCGGCAGACCACCCCCGCGATCGCCCGCTCGAAAGCGATCTCTCACACTTAGATTTAACCTAAAATCGGCTTCAGAAATTGCTCGTTTCTGACCAACCAATCATAAATATCCATTAGCACGCTTTGGGGACTGTGTTGGGGTTGCCAATGGGTTTTCGCTTGAATTTTTGTGGTATCTGTAACATACCAGGGAACATCTCCTTTTCGTTCTAAAATAATCGGTTCGATGGTGATGCTTTTCCCGGTAATTTCTGCACAAAGCTGGGTTGTTTCTCGCAAAGATAAGCTATTTTTTGCACCGCCGCCAACATTGAGTATATCGCCATCTAAACCACTAAAATGATGAATTTGATAATCGACTAAATCGACTAAATCGTCAATGTGTAAAACATCTCGAACTTGCTTTCCTGTACCGCCATATCCAATATAACTTAACGCTTTTTGGAAATAATGAGCCGCCATCCAAAGGGTAAATACCCCTTGATCCACTTTTCCCATTTGTCCGGGCCCCGCGATTACACCGCAACGATTGACAATTGCGGGTAATTGATACGCTTCTCGATATTCGGTAATCAATAGCTCCGAAGCCAGTTTCGTTGCACCGTAAAGGGATCGCGCTCCGTCTAAAGGAAATTCTTCGGCAATCCCCAACTCAGAAATACCAGGCAAGTTTTGATGGGGAGCGATTTTAAAACGGGTTTCTGTTTCGATAAAATCAAGGCTTTTTACGGTTGCAATAGGATAAATACGACTGGTAGACAAAAACAAAAATTGAGCTTCTAGTTTGCGAGCGAGTTCGAGGAGATTAATAGTTCCGAATAAGTTTGTTTGTAAGACATATCGAGGTGAGGAAAACCCGGCTAAAACTGACGGTTCTGCCGAACAATCTAGAATTAAATTAATCTTTTTGAAATTCGGTAAATCAAGGTCGGAGTCTTGGCGAATATCACCATGGATAAATTCAATATCATGTTCTTTAAAACGCTTTAAGTTTAGTTCTGAACCCCGCCGCTTTAAGTTGTCCAAGCACATAATTTGCCATCGGGGATAGCGTTGTTTTAACCCAATTGCTAGAGAACTTCCCACAAAGCCTGCACCGCCGGGAATTAATATTTTATTCATGATTGGAGATGTTATGAGGTAGGACTTTGATGTTTTTCAATTCGGGACGCAAATAATCCCCTCTAGCTAAGATTTTTTCTAAGAAAAGATATAAAACAATAAATAAATAACGACTGCCCATTTCTTTGATTTTCAGCTTAGAAACCCCGGTTTTTCGGTTTTGCCAGGTAATCGGTACTACGGCATAATTATAACCTCGAATCATGGCTTTTAAAGGCATTTCTACAGTTAAGTTAAAGTGATGAGACAACAAAGGGGAAATTCCTGTAATGACCTCTCTTCGATAAGCTTTAAAGGCGTTAGTCGTATCATTATAAGATAAGTTAAATAAAACTGCGACAAACTGATTAGCTAAACGATTAATTAATAATTTATGGCCGGGATAGTCCCTCACTCTACCTCCTTTAATAAAGCGCGAACCAAAAACGCATTCATAACCTTCGTTGAGTTTATTGTAATAATCTACAATATTTTCAGGACTGTCAGAACAATCTCCCATAACCACCGCGATCGCATCTCCGCTAAAATTTTCGAGGCCGCAGCGTACCGCAAAACCAAACCCATTAGGATAATAGTTATTGATGTAACGCACTTTAGGATTCTGGGCTGTAATTTTTTGTAAAATTGCTTCGGTGCGGTCTTTACTGTTGTCATTAACCACTAAAATTTCATAGTCGATTTGATGACTGTCTAACTGTTGGGCGATCGCTGCAATCGTAGAAGCAATACAGCCTTCTTCGTTATAAGCCGGAATCACTAAAGAAAATAGAGAAATAGGGACTGTAGAAGCAGTAAGAGACGGGGTGTTTTTTGCTTGGGATAAACTCCCATCCATTAAAGCCGGGGCTAAAGCCTCTGGATATAGGTTTTTGCCAAAAGTATTATTAAAAATAAAGCGGTCTCTAAATAAATAATTAATCGTAACGCTACATAATATCCCGATGAAGGTGTTAATACTGTAGGGTACGCCCAACTTATCTAATAAGGGGAATATCAACAAAACTCGCGTTAATACTGCTAAGTTACTCGCAACACGGTACAGAGGGAGTTGTTGCAAAATAAAGCGCTTAAAAAGCCATTTCCCCCCGCGCCAAACTAAACTTCGATACAAAAAGAAGCTAACGATTAAGGAGATTTCAACGGCAATAAAGTTAGCAATATTTCGCAGTAGAAAAGTATTAAAATTAAGCTTTTCAACTAAAATAAATATGACTAAAATATTCACAAAAGCGGCAATTCCTCCAGCCACCAAGAAACGCCAAGTTTGACGGTTATACAGTTGATTTAACATTGTCAATTTAAATTTATTTAAAGACAAAATTTAAGTTAATTTTACCCCAAAAACCATTGCCATGGGAGGGGTAAATCCAGGTTTCTGTAAAAGGGAAGACCGGAATGACAGACCCGCCGCGTTGTATTATATTGCCAACCGTTATAACGCCCAAGGGGTTAACGGGGGTTGGATAAGTTCTTGAGAAATCAAGCCCCTGCTGCGTCAAAAATCGGCATGGGAGAGGAAGATTGCTGAAGATCGCCAAATAGCGGTTAATGAGGCGCGATCGCCCCCAGACAGAACAGTCTTGACACCATTTGCACGCCATCGAAGCGCGATCGCCTGGGCGACTTATTAAAACTTAACATCTCATCCGACCCAACCGGATTTCGAGGACATCCCTGCTTCTGATAGACTTTAAGACTGGAGCAGGCAACATTCGCCCCATAAACGTTATAAGCACTTTACACAATTACGAGGAATAAATTTCGTGGATAGCACTCTGGGTTTAGAAATTATTGAAGTGGTAGAACAAGCCGCGATCGCCTCCGCTAAATGGATGGGAAAAGGCGAAAAAAACACCGCCGATCATGTTGCAGTTGAAGCCATGCGGGAACGCATGAATAAAATTCACATGCGCGGTCGCATCGTCATCGGGGAAGGGGAACGAGACGAAGCCCCGATGCTTTACATTGGCGAAGAAGTGGGGATTTGTACCCGCGAAGATGCAGCCACCTACTGCAATACCGAAGAATTGATCGAAATCGATATTGCCGTCGATCCCTGTGAGGGAACCAACCTCGTTGCTTACGGGCAACCCGGCTCGATGGCCGTTTTGGCTATCTCAGAAAAAGGCGGCTTATTCCGCGCTCCTGACTTTTACATGAAAAAACTGGCAGCCCCCCCTGCCGCCAAAGGTCATGTAGACATCAACAAATCGGCCACAGACAACCTAAAAATCATTTCTGAGTGCATGAATCGCTCGATTGAAGAATTAGTCGTAGTGGTCATGGATCGTCCCCGTCACAAAGAATTGATCCAAGAAATCCGTCAAGCCGGGGCCCGAGTCCGCTTGATCAGCGACGGCGACGTATCTGCTGCCTTATCCTGTGCCTTCTCCGGAACCAATATTCACGCTTTAATGGGCATTGGAGCGGCTCCAGAAGGGGTGATTTCGGCGGCGGCGATGCGTTGTTTAGGCGGTCACTTCCAAGGTCAACTAATCTATGACCCGGAAGTGGTGAAAACCGGCTTAATCGGGGAAAGCAAAGAAGGCAACATCGCCCGCTTAGAGGAAATGGGCATTACCGACCCCGATCGCGTATACAATGCCGAAGAACTCGCGGGTGGTGAAACCGTCTTATTCGCTGCTTGTGGTATTACCCCCGGAACTTTAATGGAAGGAGTACGTTTCTTCCACGGCGGTATGCGGACTCAAAGCTTAGTGATTTCCAGTCAATCCCAAACCGCTCGGTTTGTCGATACCGTTCACTTGGTAGACGATCCGAAAGTTTTACAGTTGCGCTAGAAATGGCATTTTACGCGGAGTTGTCCTTCTGGGGACAACTCCCTCAAGGCGAGGAGTAATACAATAAAACCTAAAGGTAGTTGTGTTTGTTAAATCTCGCCGAGATCGAGATCGTCTTTCTTAGTAATGAGCCATTCCTCTGGTTAGTAAAGATGCTGGCCCTCCCCTCGCAGTTTAAAGAAACACAATTTTTAAGAAAATTCAAGCGGTCTATATGGATATTATTGTTGTCGGACTGAGCCACAAAACAGCCCCCGTAGACATTCGCGAAAAATTAAGCATTCCCGAAGCGAAAATCGAAGCCGCGATCGCGCAGTTGCAGAGTTATGTCCACATTGAAGAAGTGGCCATTCTGAGTACCTGTAACCGTTTAGAAATTTATGCGGTGGTCAAAGAAAGTCAACAAGGGGCCCGAGAAATTGTCCAGTTTTTAGCCGAAACCGGACAAATACCTTTAGCAGAATTGCGACGACATTTGTTTATTTTGCTTCACCAAGATGCCATGCGTCACTTGATGCGGGTGTCTGCCGGATTGGACAGTCTGGTATTGGGGGAAGGTCAAATCCTGGCCCAAGTCAAAACTATGCACAAACAAGCCCAGAAATATAAAGGTTTGGGGCGTTTGTTGGATCGGCTGCTCAAACAAGCCCTAGCTGCCGGTAAACGAGTCCGTACCGAAACCGAAATTGGGACGGGGGCCGTGTCGATTTCTTCGGCGGCGGTGGAATTAGTCCAAATGAAGGTCGAAGACTTGTCTCAATACCAAGTCACCATTGTGGGGGCGGGTAAAATGGCGCAATTGCTGGTAAAGCACTTACTGGCCAAAGGCGCAACCCAAATCGCCATCGTCAATCGTTCGACCAAACGAGCGCAAAACCTGGCTAAACAGTTCCCGGATGCGAATTTAGAACTCTGTCCCCTTTCAGAAATGCTCGATCGCGTCGCTGCTTCTGATATTACCTTTACCAGTACCGGGGCCACCGAACCCATTTTAGATAAAAATAACCTCAGCACCTGCGTTAAAACCAATCGGGGGTTGATGTTAGTCGATATTTCCGTTCCTCGTAATATTCACGCCAATGTCATCGAAATTGAGCAAATTCAATGCTATAACGTCGATGACCTTAAGGCGGTAGTGGCTCAAAATACCGCCAATCGCCGTAAAATTGCTGCCGAAGCCATGGTCTTGCTTGAAGAAGAAGTCGAAGCCTTTGAAGCTTGGCGGCGATCGCTCCATACGGTTCCCACCATCAGCAGTTTGCGGAGTAAGGTTGAAACCATTCGCGAGCAAGAGCTAGAAAAGGCATTATCGCGCCTTGGCACCGAATTTGCTGAAAAACACCAAGAAACCATCGAAGCCCTGACCCGGGGCATTGTGAACAAGATTCTGCACGATCCCATGGTACAGTTGCGATCGCAGCAAGACATCGAAGCCCGCGAACGGTGTTTACAATCATTGCAAATGCTGTTTAATTTGGACACCAAAAATCAATACAGCTAAACAAAACAAAAGATTGATGTAAGCCAAGGACGAGGATCGCTACTATAGATGCCGAGGGCTTTTGATTTCGGTACAGTGGTTTCATGAAAAAGCAACAACGGCAGCGTTTTTTCCAAGGATTGGCAATCCTCGTCAGCTTGGTCATCGCTTTTGATTTATTGGCTCGTCTGGTTATTGAGGTATTGTGGTTTGCAGAAGTTAATTATTTAGATAACTTCTTCCAACGCCTCCGCAATCAGATGGGGTTGTGGACGATCGCCTCGGTCACTTCGGCAATATATTTATTGGGGAACTTAGGTATCGCTCGTCGTTTGAGCTTTGTGGTGCCCCCTCATGCCCCCAAACGTCAACTGCCGAGTTTACGGGAAACCCTAACCCCCAATCTCCCGACGAAACCCATCAAAATGCGGCAATTTGGTCTAGGATTGCGGCTTTTACTGCTCATTGTTTTTATTTTAGCCAGCATTGCGGCGTTGATGTTGGTTCACTACAGCGAAGTAGCCTTCGATCTGAGCCGACCGGATTTTGACCTCCCCAACGTCACGCCTCCCTTACCCTCGCCGTTTAACCTCGATGTTCTGATCGAACGCCTACCGCAAATTATCTCGGAACAAGAACAGTTATTTTCTTGGACATTGGTATTTTCTGGGTCGTTAATGGCGATCGCGGCGGTGACGTTTTGGGTGTGTATTACCCCCCAAACGGCGTTGATATCCGTTGCTATCCTGTTGAGTTTGCTATTTGGCTTTGTGCTGTCGGGCAATTGGACGCGGGTTTTACTGTTTTTCCAAGCCATTCCCTTCAACATCACCGACCCCATTTTCAACAACGATATTAGTTTTTATGTGTATCGCCTCCCCATTGGGCAGTTATTGTACTTTTGGTTAGGGGGATTATTGTTGTATGGCTTTATTGCTTGCGTGTTGTTGTATTTGTTATCGGAAAATAGCTTATCCCAGGGCAAATTCCCCGGCTTTACCAAGCCCCAACTGCGTCATTTATCCGGGTTAGCGGCGGCGGTTATGTTGATGCAAGCCTTTCACCACTGGATCGCTCGCTACGAACTGTTATATTCCGAGCAAGGGGTGGTGTATGGCATTGGCTACACTGACCAAACCATCAAACTAAGCGCAGAATTATTATTATTTTTCCTCGCGATCGCGATCGCAATATGGTTATTTTTGCGAATGTTGGGAACAACCCCAGGCCGCCGTATTTTCCCTAAGCCCCAATTGCGCTTGGCAGTAGGATTTTACCTTGTCGCCTTATTATTAGGAACGGTGGTCATTCCGGCGATCGTGCAATCGCTTATCGTCCAGCCCAACGAACTCGATCGCGAACAGCCTTATCTCGAATACAACATCGCTGCCACTCGTCAAGCCTTTGCCCTTGATGAAAACAACATCGAAGTTAAAACCTTTAACCCTCAAGCCCAACTCACCCCAGAAAGCCTCGAAGACAACTCCCTGACCATTGACAACATCCGCTTGTGGGATGCTCGTCCTTTGTTGGACACCAACCGCCAACTGCAACAAATCCGCTTGTATTACAGGTTTTTGTCGGCGGATATCGACCGCTACACCCTGCGTTTGAGCGAGGAAGAAGTCCCCAATAAGCAACAGGTGATTATTTCAGCCCGCGAACTCGATTATGATTCAGTTCCCGCTCAAGCTCAAACCTGGGTCAATCGCCATTTGGTTTATACCCACGGCTACGGCTTTACCGTCAGTCCCGTGAACCAAGTCGGAGAAGGAGGCTTACCGGATTATTTCGTCCAAGATATTGGTACAGAAGAACAAGAAGGGGCGTTATTAACCGATAATATCTACATTCAAGAAAGCATCCCCATCGACAATCCCCGCATTTACTACGGCGAACTAACCACCAACTATGTTATGACTCCCAGTAACGTGCAGGAATTAGACTTTCCCAGTGGTAATGAGAACGTGTATAACACCTATGATGGCGTTGGGGGGATTCCCTTGGGTTCCTTTGGACGGCGCATTTTGTTTGCGGAGTATCTCAAGGATTGGCAAATGCTCTTTACCCGCAATTTTCGCCCCGATACCCGCTTGTTATTCCGTCGCGACCTCAAACGTCGTTTGCGGGCGATCGCGCCCTTTCTCCGCTTCGATCTCGACCCCTATCTTGTCTCAGTAGATACAGAGGACAATCCCCAGAGTACGCCGGAAAATCATTTGTACTGGATTGTCGATGCTTACACCACCACCGATCATTATCCCTACTCCGATCCAGGGCAATATCCCTTTAACTACACCCGCAACTCCGTCAAAATTGTCGTTGACGCTTATAACGGCGATGTAGACTTTTATGTGGCCGAACCGGATGACCCCATTATCCGCAGTTGGCAGCAAGTCTTCCCGAATATGTTTAAACCCTTAACGGCAATGCCAGAGGCGTTACTGGCTCATATTCGCTATCCGGCCGACTTGCTCAAAGTCCAGTCCGAACGCCTCCTCAACTACCACATGATCGACCCCAAAGTGTTTTATAACCGGGAAGATCAATGGGAAATTCCCCAAGAAATTTATCGCACCGAATCGCAACCCGTCGAACCTTATCACTTGATTATGCGGTTACCGACGGAAACCCAGGAAGAATTTATATTACTGCAACCGTTTACTCCCACGGCTCGACCGAATCTCATTGCTTGGTTAGCGGCGCGATCGGATTCGCCTTACTACGGTAAGTTACTGTTGTATCAGTTTCCCAAACAAAAGTTAATTTACGGGATTCGGCAGATTGAAGCCCTTATTAATCAAGACCCGGTAATTTCCCAGCTAATTTCATTATGGGATCGCCAAGGTTCTAGGGCATTACAAGGTAATTTATTGGTGATTCCCATTGAAGAATCAATATTATATGTAGAGCCGTTATATTTAGAAGCAGAAAATAATGGTTTACCCACTTTAGTTCGAGTAATCGTGGTTTACGATAACAAGATTGTTATTGCTGAAACCCTCGAACAAGCTTTATTGCGCTTGTTTACCGATGATACGCAGCCCGATACAATTCCGTTTCCTAATGATAGTATTAACGCTCCTTTTGAGGAAAACGAAAGCCCTGCTATTTTGCGTCCCCTCGATCCTTTGACCCCAGAAGAATAATTAATAATGTACAATTATTAATTAATAATTTAGGTATTCTGGGAATAACAAATAACCAACAACAAACAACCAACAACTAATAACAAATAACCAACAACAAACAACCAACAATGAACGATCGCGACCAACAGCAGCCCGATACAACCGTTAGTCCCGTAGAAGCAAAAACGGGTCTGGGAACCTTTGGCGGCGTGTATACCCCCTCGATCCTGACCATCTTGGGGGTAATTATGTATTTGCGCTTTGGTTGGGTGGTGGGCAATGTCGGGCTGTTGGGGACATTAGCGATTGTCACCCTGTCAACGAGTATTACTTTGTTGACTTCCCTTTCCGTGAGCGCGATCGCGACAGATCGGGTAGTACGAGTGGGGGGCGCATATTATATGATTAGCCGCTCCCTGGGCTTGGAATATGGTGGCGCGGTGGGTATCCCGCTTTACTTCGCCCAGGCGCTCTCGGTTGCTTTATATACCATTGGTTTTGCCGAAAGTGTAGTGCAGACCTTTGGCCATCTCAACCAAACCTATGTGGCGTTAGTAACGACAATTGCGGTGGCGGTATTGGGCATTACCTCCGCGAGTTTGGCGATTCGGGCGCAATATATCATCATGGCCGCGATCGCCCTATCCCTCGTTTCCTTTGCCCTAGGAAAGCCCATCGAACCCACTCAAATTGAATTATGGGTCGGGAGTCGCGAACCGTTTTGGGCGGTGTTTGCCGTGTTTTTTCCGGCAGTTACAGGCATTATGGCTGGGGTGAATATGTCGGGAGATTTAAAAAATCCGACGCAAGCCATTCCCAAAGGAACATTGGCCGCAGTGGGAACGGGTTATGTCATTTACATGATTCTGCCGATTATTATGGCCATGCGGGCGGATGCAGGAACCCTGGCCGCTATTCCCGAACCCGGAGAACCCTTAATCATTCAACAAATGTCGTTTTGGGCCCCGGCGATTTTGTTAGGGGTTTGGGGGGCAACCCTCAGTAGTGCCTTGGGCAGTTTACTGGGCGCACCGAGGGTCTTACAAGCCTTGGCTCGCGATGGCGTGTTGCCCCGTTGGATGAGCTTTCTCGGTCAAGGTAGCGGTGCGGCGGACGAACCCCGCATCGGGACGGCAGTAACCCTAGTGGTGGCTGTAGCTGCGGTGGCCATTGGCGATTTAAATTTAATCGCTCCCGTCTTGACGATGTTTTTCTTAACAACTTATTTAGTGTTGAATATTTCGGCGGGGCTTGAGGGATTTTTACAAAGTCCTTCTTTTCGACCGACATTCCGCGTCCACTGGTCTCTTTCCTTGTTGGGGGCGTTGGGTTGTTTGGTGGTCATGTTCCTGATCAACCCCATTGCAACGGTTCTGGCGGCCTTGATTGTATTGGGGATTTATCTTTGGCTGCAACAACGGGAACTGGCCTCGGCTTGGGGTGATGTGCGTCGCGGGGTTTGGTTGGCAATGTTGCGCTTTAGTTTGTTTCAACTGCGGGGGCCCGAAGATCCGAAAAACTGGCGGCCTCATATTTTAGTGTTGTCGGGAACTCCGACGAAACGCTGGCGGCTGATTGAATTGGCCGATGCTTTTACCCACAATCGCGGTTTGATTACGGTATCAAGTGTATTACCCAGTGGGTCGCGGAATGTGGCCCAGCAAGCGAAATTGGAGAAAACTCTGCGGGATTATCTCGAACGGCGCAATGTCCAGGCGCTGGTACGGCTGATTACTGCCCCTGACCCATTTTCGGGGGCCGAACAGTTGGTCGAAACCTATGGTTTGGGTCACTTGGTTCCCAATACGATTTTGTTGGGGGATAGTGAGTCTCCCGATCGGCGCGATCGCTATTGTCAAATGATTGGGACGCTACATCGGGCTAAACGCAGCCTCATTATCCTACGGGACAACTCCGATTTAGGTTTCGGCAAGCGTCAGCGCCTTGATGTGTGGTGGGGCGGTCGCCAAGCGAACGGAAGTTTAATGTTATTGTTGGCCTATTTGTTACGCACCCAAATTGGTTGGCGAGAAGCTACGATTTATTTAAAATTAGTCGTCCCCGACCAAACAGCGGCTCAAGCGGCTCAGACGAATCTAGAGAATTTAATTAAAGAACTGCGGCTTGAGGCGGTTCCCAAGGTTTTAATTTCTGATGGACGGTCATTTGATGAAATTTTGCATGAATCTTCTCAAAATGCCGATTTAATTTTTCTGGGTATGGCGATTCCTAAAGAAGGCATGGATTATACGAAATACTACGAAAAGTTGCAAGCAAAAGCGACTGATATTCCGACAACTTTATTTGTTTTGGCGGCTCCTGATTTTGCTTTTGAAGAGGTTTTGAGTGAAGGAAATTAGTTAATTTACAATTAATAATTTACAATTTATAATTAACAGGCCAGTAGGTGGGGTTGAGGTAACGAAACCCAACAAGAATCGAGATGGTGTTGGGTTTCACTTCGTTCTACCCCACCTACGAATAAC
>JBKHDX010000072.1:0-19546 GCA_046541115.1 Spirulinaceae cyanobacterium
AAGACCAGACCGGGATATATTAAGAATCGCTGTTTCATTTAAGTTGACCTTCTGTAGAATCAGGAAATTGGCGATCGCACCCTTGGCAGTTGCCCTTAAAATCGACGGAGAAGTTTAAAGCGAACTCTAATTGTTTCGTTTCTGAAAGAGAACTGATGAAAATTTTAGTGCTGACTTGGGAATTTCCACCCCGCATTGTGGGAGGTATTGCCCGTCATGTCGAAGAATTATACCCAGAATTAGTCAAACTCGGCCACGATATCCATTTGATGACCGTTGAGTTTGGCTCGGCCCCTCATTATGAAGTGGTTGAGGGAATTAAGGTGCATCGACTTCCGGTGGCCGCCAGCGATAACTTTTTTCATTGGATTGTCAATCTCAATGCCAGCATGGGAGAACATGGGGGAAAATTAATTCAACAAGAAGGCCCCTTCGATCTGATTCATGCCCATGATTGGTTGGTTGGGGATGGGGCGATCGCCCTCAAACATATCTTCAAGATTCCTCTCATTGCCACCATTCACGCTACGGAATTCGGTCGCAATAATGGCTTGCACGCCCCCGACCAACACTATATCCACGGCAAAGAACAACAACTCACTTATGAAGCGTGGCGGGTGATTGTTTGTACAGAATACATGAAACGAGAAGTGCATCGGGCCCTCGATACCCCTTGGGATAAAATTGATGTGGTTTTTAATGGCATTCGTCCGGAAAAGAAACGGCAACTCCAAGGTCGCGATCGCCTCGATCTCCGCCGTCGCTTTGCCAACGACTCGGAAAAGATCGTGTATTACGTCGGACGCATGAGTTATGAAAAAGGCGTGTTTGTCTTGCTCAATGCTGCGCCGAAAGTGCTTTGGGAAATGGGCGGTCGCGTTAAATTCATTATTATTGGCGGCGGCAATACCGATCGCCTCAAAGAGCAAGCCTGGCATCTGGGCATTTGGGAGCAATGTTACTTCACTGGCTTTATGTCCGAAGAAGACCTCAATCAATTACAAACCATTGCTGATTGTGCAGTGTTTCCGAGTTTGTACGAACCGTTTGGCATTGTTGCCCTCGAAAGTTTTGCCGCTCGCGTCCCCGTGGTGGTATCTGATACCTGTGGTTTCCCGGAAGTCGTCCAGCATACGCGAACAGGTATTATCACGAAGACTCAAGATGCAGATTCTTTGGCTTGGGGAATCCTCGAAGTATTGAAAAACCCGGGTTACGCACAGTGGTTAATTGACAATGCCTATGAAGATTTAGAACGGCGATTCAGTTGGGCGCATCTGGCTCGACAAACTGAATCCGTTTATCAACAAGTCATGCAGGCGCGATCGCGTGCGTCTTGGTCGTAAACTCTAGGGACTCGGTACCAATTTAATGCGGCCAGCATCCATTTCTGACATCAGCAGTTCGAGGGCTTCATAATCAACTTCCGAAATATAACCCAAGCGAGTTAGCTCGGCATTAATGCCGTTTTCAATTTCGGGGGTGAGAGTTTTAAGATAAAGCGCTTTACTCACCAGAAAGCGAATGGCACGGGTTGTATCCACAACGTTTGAGGGCCTATAGCTTGACATACTGTCATGTTCCGTTGATTTGCCCTAAGAAATGTGCGATCTAGATCACCTTGAGGATGCGATCTCGATCGCAGGTAAGACCTTGTATGCCGCTTTCAATAAGATTAGGGGGGGCTTAACCCCTCACCCCACTTGAATTTTAGCGATTGTTAACACATATAAACTTTGAAAAACAGTTACTACGGACACAAAGTATTAAAAAAAGACCTTTTTTTACGAAAACTTTAAAAAACTCCCGCAAGTCAGTAAAGATTCCGTGAATCCTAGTAAAAGAGGTAGTAACTTTTTAATCATTGTGGCTATCGTCGAAAATATCACAAGTCAGTAAATTCAATGAACCCATTGAAACATTTTTAGTCAGGAGTTTAAGTTAATGAATTATCAGTCTCTCACCACCGAAATTTTGACCATCGAACCTCAAGGCAGTATCAACGCGGCCAACGCAGAAGCCTTTAAAGCAAAATTAGTAAACGACATTGCCACCACCAGCGCGACCACGTTATTAGTTGATATGCACCAAGTCGAATTTTTAGACAGTGCTGGCTTAATGGCGTTGGTTGCTGGCTACCGCTTGGCCCAAAGCCTAGGACGGCGGATGAGCTTATGTTGCGTGTCTCCTTCAGTGCATATTTTGTTTGAACTGACGCAACTCGATGGCGCTTTAGAAATTTTTGAAACCCGAACCGATTTTGAGGCAACTCTGGTCTAAAGTTGCTTATACTGGGATACAGTGATTTTTCCTTCCTTTGAAGGATTAGGCTTAACGTGCTAATGACAAACACCAAACTGTTATGTTTTCGAGTTGAGAAGCACCTTACCACTTCTCAACTCACCCCCCCACTAACATGAAATCACTCCCTCCATTTCCCATTTTTGCTTTGTCGTTAGGGGCTTTCCTACTTTTCGGGATTCCGAGCTATCTGGCAATGAGTGACAGCGACTCGATCGCACCCGCCGTTACAGTAAGTTCTGCCCAAGCTGACGTTTTAAAGGTTTTAAAGCAAACCGATATTATTTATCTCGCCGAAAGCCATGATGATGCTGCGGCACACACCGCACAACTGGCGATTATACAAGCGCTACATTCAGAAAATCGCCCGATCGCGATCGCCATGGAAATGTTTCAGCGTCCCTTTCAACCTATTCTCGACCGCTACCTTCAAGGCGAGATTACAGAAGTAGAATTACGCGAACAAAGCGAATATGACCGCCGTTGGGGTTTTGATTGGGAATTTTATGCCCCGATTTTACGCTACGCCCAAACCCATCAAATCCCCGTCATTGCTGCCAATACCCCCACCGAAATCTCCCGCAAAGTGGCCCAGGAGGGCTTAGAAGGCTTGTCTGAGTCCGATTTCCGCTACATTCCCCCTGCCACTGAAATTGACATGGGGCCTGCCGCTTATCGGGAATATTTACAACAAATCTACAGCGCTCACGCCGGTCATGGTAACAGCAACAGTTTTGAACGCTTTATGTTAGCCCAGGTGTTGTGGGATGAAACCATGGCAGACGCGATCGCACAGTTTCAACAAGCCAACCCCGACACCCAAATAATTGTCCTGGCCGGAAAAGGTCATATTATGTACGATTACGGCATTCCGAGTCGGGTAGAGCGTCGTTTGGCCGATGAAGATTTGAGTCAAACCTCAGTGTGGTTAGGGGAGTTTATGCCCGACCTTGACCCCCCTGCCGATTATGCTTGGCCCTTAGATTGACTTCTTGTTTTAAATTGGCAATTGTATTGTATGGATCGGGCTTATAATCTCGCTTCTGCAAGAATTATCACGGCTGCTTTGTCAGCAGTCGAACATTATTTGGCTTTCGGACTATAAAAACAATAATCAGAATAGTAGTTAGAGACCCAACAAAACCCCGGTTTTTTGAAAAAACCGGGGTTTTAAAATTACAACGGGCGATAAGTGCGATAGTTAATATTTGGAAAGATATTGTCAATCTTTTCGACTTTTTCAAGCCAACCCGCGTCTACTTTCCCCGCGTTGAGGTCATCAAATAACTTAGTAAAGCGCATCAGGTGCGATCGCGTCCGCCGCACCGCATAAGGTACCATGGTTCCGGTACGCATAATAAACGCCCAGTCGGAAGATTGCGCCAGCAATACCTCCCGGGCTGCTTGATTGAGGGCCCGCCATTCCAACTCATCCGCCGGTTCGCGACGACTCAATTCGATCATCCGTTCGGCGGCTTTGTGCAGATGGGGATAAATCCAAGCGTTGGTTTCGTTGAGCCAATATTCATGGAAACCTTTATACCCCCAACTCGATTGAGACGGCTTACAAATTTGTTGGGTGGGTTCGTTGCGTAGATAATCGGCTAAATGGGTCATGTCGTAAGTGCCTTGGTCGTACCAGGACTTACGGAACAAGTAATCAATAAACATCGGGCCTTCATACCACCAATGGCCGAACAATTCCGCGTCATAAGGGGACACCACCAACGGCGGACGGTGCATCATTCCGGCAAGATTGCGGACTTGTTGTTCCCGGTTGAACATAAAGTTCCCGGCGTGTTCGGCGGCTTTTTCCCGGGCCCAATAGGGGTCATACAAGCCTTTGTCGCTGAGTCCGGCGTTGCGACTGGTGATTTTGTGGTATTTGATGCCTGTATTTTTGCGCTGACCGTTGGGCATAATGTAGGGCTTGATGTATTCATATTCCGCTTCCCAACCCAAGTCTTTGTAAAATTCGCGATAAACCGGATCGCCGGGATAGCCCACTTGGGAAGACCACACTTGTTGTGAAGATTCGTGGTCTCGGCCAAAGGCCGCAACTCCGGTTTCCGTAAAGATGGGGGCATAAGTGCCGAAGCGAGGGCGGGGTCGGGCGTAGAGTAAGCCGTGACCGTCCATGATAAAGTAACGCAAGCCTGCGTCGGCTAACATTCGTTCTAAGCCTTCGTAGTAAGCGCATTCAGGCAGCCAAATACCTTTGGGGGGGCGGCCAAAGTTTTCTTCGTAATGTTCGCAAGCGACTTTGAGTTGCGACCAAACCGCCTGGGGATACATTTTCATTAAGGGCAGATAGCCGTGAGTTGCACCGCAGGTGATAATTTCTAGGTTATTACTGTCCAGAAATTGCTTAAAGGCTGCGACCAAATCGCGATCGTAACTTTCCCAGGTGGCACGAATCTTTTTAAATTCTTGGTCGTAATGCTCGGCTAGGTATTTGATGTGGCCGTTTTGTTTGTTGCGATCGATTTCTTTGAGAATAAGCTCTTGAAGTAAGGCGAGGTGCTTGTCGTAACGGTCTTGAAGCAGGGGATCGCGCAGCATTGACACCAAGGGTGGAGTCATGCTCATGGTAATTTTGAAGTCAATCCCGTCTCGCTTTAAACCTTCAAAAACTTGGAGTAGCGGAACGTAAGTTTCCGTGATTGCCTCAAACAGCCATTCTTCTTCTAAAACGTAGTCGCTTTCGGGATGGCGAACAAAAGGCAAGTGGGCATGAAGGACGAGGGCAAAATAGCCGAGAGCCATAGTATTTCGGGAATTTTTAAGCGTGGACAGAAATGCTTGATTTAGCTCATCCAGGCTAAAAAGTTTGGGTCCGTGAATAAGGGGCTAGAAACCCGAGGATGAGGGTTATAGCATATCGACGATCCGAGCGATTTTAGCCTAGACCCACTAAGAGAAGTGGCGTTAGCCACAAACTATCTTAAAATTTTAGGATGAAATGGGGGAAAAAAAACAAATTAAGCTAGGGGATCTGGGAATCGAGGTATTCCTATCCGGGAAAATTCTCTAGACGGGGGTCTAGGGTCAAGAAATAAACAGGGTTTTGGGGTTTGGTGGCAAGATGAGTCAAAATCCCAGGCCCCAAACTTCGTAACAAAGATAAAATAGATATTAAGGTCTGGAAAGAAATGGCTAATTTCGAGTAAAGGCGATCGCGATTGAGTTGTGATTTTATAGAATTGGCTCAAACTGCAATGTCTTTTAGCTTTCTTCTAGATGCCGCCGTCAAAGCCTGACCGGGTTTTGGCGATCGCCATGCTCCGTGGTAAATTTTAAGTATATCGTGCTAATTTCCAACGGCAATTCAGTTAAGCCCGACCGCGATCCCGATTCTTCTGTTTGTCTGAAGCTTCTACTGTTCGTGGAGGAGCGGTCGCGATCGCGCAGTTACATTGAGAGTATTCAGCAATATCTCCAAAATCAGAAGAGCGATTATCCCATCAGCCTCGAAACCCTGGAAGTGGCCGAACAGCCTCATTTATTAGAACATTTTCGCTTAGTGGCTACTCCGTCTTTGGTGCGGATTTTTCCCGAACCTCGCAGCACCCTGTCGGGAACCAATCTTATTGCTCAACTCAAAAATTGTTGGTTTTATTGGCAACAAGAACTGCAACAAGCCCAACAAGACCAAGACCGATATGGTTATGCCCTAGATTCCCATGAATCCTCAGCCGAGTGTATTCGTCTCAGGGATGAAGTGTTTCAGTTGAAAAAGGAAAATGAAGCCCTCCAAGAGCAGCTTCAGTTTAAAGACCAAGTGCTGGCGATGCTGGCTCACGATTTGCGATCGCCCTTGACCGCCGCGTCGATTGCCATCGAAACCCTGGAAATGGCTCAAAACCAACCCCTAGAGCAACGCAACTTCTCTTTGATCGAGCAACTTTACAAACAAGCGCGATCGCAAATGCGAATCATGAACCGCATGATTACTGACATTTTGCAAGCGGCTAGGGGTAACAATAGCCAACTGCAACTGCAATGTCATCCCCTCAGGCTCCAACCTTTGTGTCGAGGGGTTCTCAAGGCTTTTCAAGAACGCTTTGCTGAAAAATCCCTTAAACTTAATCAGGATATTCCCCAAGATTTGCCCCAAGTTTTTGCCGATGAGGATTTGATTCGCCAAGTCTTGATCAACTTACTCGACAACGCCGTTAAATATACTCCCCCAGGGGGCACAATTTCCCTGTCTCTCCTGCACCGTACCGCCCAAAAAGTCCAAATTAGCATCGAAGATAACGGCCCGGGAATCCCCTCGGAAAAACGCGATCGCATTTTTGAAAATCATTTTCGCTTGCAACGCGATCGCGACCAAGAAGGCTATGGTTTAGGGCTAGATTTGTGCCGTCGTGTCATTCGCGCTCATTACGGCCAACTCTGGGTTGATAGCATCATCAACGAAGGCAGCGCTTTTCACTTTACCTTACCTGTTTATCGCTAAAAGTGGTAAGGGATTTAGCCCTTACTACTGGCGTGACACATCTTAAACGGTGGGTTACGGCGGATTGCGCTTATTGCAGTCACAGCATGAGTTTTAGCCGCCTAACCCACCCTACTAAAGGCTCATTTTAACTGTGTCACGGCACTACCCACTTATGAATTGATGACTAAGACAAGCCTTGTTGGAAATCTGGGGCTTTGGGGAGAGGATAGCGATCGCGAATGGGGGGTTGAGGTGTTTGGGATGGAGCTTCGGGGGCGGCTTTTTGCCCAGAATCCCCCACGGCGGAACGAATCCCCTCAATCGTTCCGATTAAGCTATTGGGGTCCATAAACATCACCTTACTGCTGTTGCTCGTGCCGATGGTGCGACCCATATCCAGATAACTTTGCGCCAAGAGGTATTGTAAAGCTTCTTGGGCTTTGGGGTCGGTTTTGAGTTTTTCGGTGACAATATCCAAGGCTTGGGCTGTGGCTTCGGCTTTGAGGATTTCTTGTTGGGCTGCGGCTTCGGCTTGTAAAATTGCCGCTTTTTTCGCCGCTTCCGCAGAGAGAATCGCGGCTTCGGCTGAACCTTTGGCGGAGTTAACCGCCGAATCCCGTTCCCCTTCTGAGGTCAGAATTGCCGCTCGTTTGCGTCTTTCGGCCGCCATTTGTAATTCCATCGAGTCTTGTACCGCCCTCGATGGGACAATATCGCGTAATTCCACGCGGGTCACTTTCACCCCCCAAGGATCGGTGGAAAGGTCGAGTTCTCGTAGTAAGATTTCGTTGATTTCCGATCGCGCTGTGAAGGTTTGATCCAGTTCGAGTTTCCCCATTTCCGAGCGAATTTGGGTCAGAACGAGGTTAACTACCGCATCTCGCAGATTTTCGACTTTATAGTACGCTTTGTACAAATCCATGACGCGCCAATAAACCACCGCATCAACACTAATGGCAACGTTATCTTTAGTAATACAAGATTGGGGTGGAATGTCGAGGACTTTTTCGCGGGTGGTTTCTTTGTAAACGATTTTGTCCATAAAAGGGACGATAAACCGCAAACCGGGTTCGAGACGTTTTTTATAACTCCCGAAGCTTTCGACTAAGTAGGCATTTTTCTCGTTGACAATTTTGACCGATCCGGCCACCGTCGAACCACCCAGAGCTAAAAAGATGAGTAATAAAAATTGTTCCATGATGTTTCAATCTCCTGAAATCTTTAAGAATTGAGTATTTTTTGAGGAATAACAATCAAGGTGTTGCCTTGGCGATCGACAATGTAAACTTTTTCTTGGGGGGCGATCGCGGTGGTTTCATCGCTACAGCGAGCGGCCCAAGAGTTGCCTTCGTATAAAACCCGGCCTGTTTCTCCCGGTTCAATGGCGGTGAGGGTACGGCCTTCGGTATCGTCTCCGAGTTCTAGGGCAGAACGCTTCGGACTCAAAAAGCGCCGGGAGGCCATGACAAAAAGCACCGAAAACACCAGCCATAAAACCATTTGTAAGGAAAATGACGGTAGAAATAAAGAAATGACGGCAACGACTAAGGCACTAAGGCCCATCATGAATTCAACAAAGGCAGTGGGAACGAACAACTCCATCAAACAGAGAATGGCTCCCGCGATCGCCCAAAGTAAGGTAGGACTGAATACATCGATCATGCTGGTCTTAAAGGGGGGTAATCAACAAACGGGCTTGTCAGGTTCCCAGCAACGTCTTGCTGTCGAGATGGGGGAACAGAAATCTTTGAAAAGGTAGTGAGGGTTTGTACCCATCAATAAATAATGATTCAGGGGTTGATGCTTGCTTATAGTCTACAAAGCGATCGCGGTTCATTCTCGAAAAACTTGCAAAATCTTAAGGATAGCGATCGCGATTTTCCCGCAACCCCTCGCTCATTTCCCAGTTTCGATTTACATTAAAACTTTAAGGTTGAAAAGTAGTCGGGACTTATTTTAATTTTACCGTTGTGTCCTTGTGCCGCTTCTCATTTTTTGAGTTTATGAGTAATTCTCAATCGTCAACGCAACCCTTTCTTTGGGCGGCTCATCCCCTCGTCCAAGGACGATTATTTCCTGAAGTGATTAATGACCGCTTTAGCGTCCTCGCGCCGCAAATTTGGCAAGATTTGTGTCCCGACCAACCCTTAAATCCCGAAGGAACTCTGCCGGAGGCAGCAATCCCCTACTTACAATTATATGCCTATGCCCTCCACGTTCCCCAGGTCTACGGCACGGTCAATGTGGATGGGGTCGAAGTGCTGTTGCTCGAAAATGCTCCCATTGACCGTTCTGGCAGTCTTTACCCCGCCTTGGCGGAAGCTTGGGAACAAGGTAGCCCCACCCGCCAAATTTATTGGCTGTGGCAGATTTTACAGCTTTGGGTCCCTTTAGCAGAAGTGGGGGTAGCGGCTTCGGTGTTGGTTCCCGAAAATTTACGAGTCGAGGGCTGGCGCATTTGGTTGCGCGAACTCTATCGCGATCGCGCCCTCCCCTCTATTCCTGCGGCCACCCTCCCTAAACTCGGTGAAAGCTGGCAAGGATTAGCCCAACGGGCCAAGGTCGAAGTTTCGAGCCTAATTGCTGAAATTATCGCCGGACTGAAGACTGAAGGCGTTGCCCTCAAAACCATCGCTAATGCTCTCAACGAAATCCTCCTCAGTCAAGCCTCTCGCCAACCCCTCCGCATTCAAGTGGCAGGCCTTAGCGATCCGGGGCGAATGCAGCAAGATAATGAAGATAGCTGCTATCCCCAGTCGAAAGATTTAGGTTTAGAAGAAGTCCAAACTGCCAATTCTCTAAGCTCTCATTTGCTGATGGTGTGCGATGGCATTGGCGGCCATGAAGGCGGCGAGGTGGCAAGTCAGTTGGCCTTACAGTCTTTAAAGCTTCAGGTGCGATCGCTGCTCCACGAAACGGCCCGAGACCGGGAAGTTTTACCCCCCGATCTCGTTAGCGAACAATTGGCTGCTTTGATTCGGATTGCCAACAATGTGATTGTGTTTCGCAACGATCAACAAGGCCGCGAATCCCGCCGCCGTATGGCAACAACCTTAGTCATGGCTTTGCAACTGCCCCAACCAGTCTCAGCCCCTAATCTCAATGGCGTGGGCAACAGCCACGAACTCTATATTGCCCATGTGGGGGACAGTCGGGCTTATTGGATTACCCAAAATTATTGTCAGCAGTTGACGGTGGATGATGACTTAGCTGGGCGAGAAACCCGCTTAGGGCGCAGTTTGTACCGAGAAGCCAAAAAACGCCCGGAGGCCGGGGCTTTAGCTCAAGCATTGGGAACTCGTCCGGCGGAGTTGCTCAAGCCCGTTGTACAGCGTTTTACGATCGAAGAAGATGGGGTGTTGTTGCTGTGTTCGGATGGGTTGAGCGATAACCAGGTCTTAGAGCGCATTTGGCCTGCGGCGATTCCTGATGTGTTGCGGGGCAAGATTTCTTTGGGAATGGCGTTGGAGCGTTTGGTTCGCCAAGCCAATGAATACAACGGTCAGGATAATATTTCGGTGGTGGGGGCGGTGTATGGTGTTTCGCCACAACAACCGGTTTTGGTGAATTTGGAGGAGTTACCGAAACAAGAACAATCGGTTCCCATGACGGTGAATGGTCAGAAACCCCAATTCCCCACAGAAGAACTAGACTCGCCAGTGGCGATCGCCCAGGAGACTACTTCAGAGCGCCGTTCTGGTCGGGGTTGGGGTTGGCTGGTGGGGTGGTTCGTTGTGGCTGTGCTTTCGGCGGTTGCGGTGTTTTTGTTGCGCGGTCAAATTTTGCTAGATGAAGAAAACCCCAATTTGCCAGAATCTCCTTCCGAAGATGTAGAAAATTAAAGGTCAGGTTGCCCTTTAAGGCTTTAAGGATGGATCGCGATCGCGGTACACTGATAAGGTTGCGAAGTAAACGCAATTTATGAGCAGAAAACAAGACGAACTTCTATGAATGTTGGCGATCGCGTGCGAGTGATTCAATCTGTTGTGGTTTATCATCATCCCCAACACCGAAAAGAACCTTTCGATCTCAAAGGGATGGAGGGGGAGATCATCGAAATTGTGAACAATTGGCAAGGACGACCGGTGAGTGCAAATCTGCCAGTTTTAGTTCAGTTTGATAAAAAATTTAAAGCCCATTTTCGCGAAGATGAGGTTGAGGCAATTTAGCGAGGAATTGCCGTAAGCGAAGCTGATTCAACTCCCCCAATAATAAACCGCCAGCCCTAGTTGCTCGCGGTTTATTATCTTGTTATGAGAATTGTGTTGGACTTAGGGTTTTATTGGGATGAACCGACCCCGGCATAAGCCCCATAGAAGAAAATGCCAACAACGGCAATAATGCCTAAACCAGCAATTACAGCAACAACCCACAAAGGGATACGTCCTTCTGACAACATTTGAGCAATCCTCCTATTTTTTGATTGTCAATTTGATTAGTTAAAGAAATAGCTGGAAAATAAAATTCCCAACACGAAAATCAACAGCAGCCCTAAGTATAAAGAGGTGCGATTGAGTTCGACGGGTTGTTTATTCGGGTTTGGTGTGCGATCCATATTAACCTCTTAGCGTTGGATAAATTGCATGGCGGCGATCGCGCCTAAAAAGAATACACTGGGAACGGCTAGGGTGTGAACCGCCAGCCAACGAACAGTAAAAATCGGATAAGAAACAGGTTGATTTCCCGGATTATTGCTTGTCATTTTTCCTCTTTTTATTAAAATTTACTTGGCCGTAAATTGATCGATTTGTGATTTACCTTCGTAGCGATCGCTCACAATCGGTAATTCAACCCGCTCTTGGGTAAAATATTCGTTCGGACGGGGAGTACCAAACACATCGTAAGCTAATCCCGTGCTGACAAAAAGCCAGCCCGCGATGAACAGCATCGGAATGGTGATGCTATGAATGACCCAGTAACGAATACTGGTCACAATATCGGAAAAGGGTCGTTCTCCTGTTGTACCTGACATGAAACAAGCTCTCCTCTTTAAAAATGTTAAAAGCCCAGTTTATATGATACGGAATCAAGCGCCTACTCAACAAGGTTTGCCTTGTTTTTATGCCGCTTCGGTGGCGGCCATATTGGGTTCATATTTGAGTAAATAGCCGCGATCGCCCAGGATAAATCCTCGATCTTCTTGGGTAAAGATGATGTCGTATAAATTCGAGGGGACGTTTTCAATATCCCGGTCTTTTTCCCAAGTTTGACCCCCATCAAAACTGACTAATAAGTTACCACTACCGCCGGACACCCAAATTTCTTTGGGAGTGCGATAAGCCACATCCAAAAGCCCCCAACTCGTCGAAGGTTCGGGATACAAAATGTCATCCCAATCTTCTTCGGCTTCAGGGGCAGAAAATTGCAGTTGACCGCCCCTCGCAATCAGCCACTGACGGCCATCTTTGCCAAAACCCATGTTTTGCAAGCGGCGGGAACTGGTGCGCTCGTGGGGTATCCAGGTGCGATCGCCCGGTTTCCAAGTGGAATAAAAGTTACCGCGAGATGATACCGCCACATATTCCCCATCCTCAGAACGGGCAATATTGCGAACCACTCCCACTGCCCCTTCCACTAAAGCGGACCAAGTTTTGGCGCTATCGGTGGTTTTATAAATCGCCCCGACACTGGTAGTCATTTCGGCACTATGGGGCCCTAAAGCCACAATTGCTTGAGGCGATCCGGGTAACTTCGCACTCAAGGGAATGCGCGACCACGATGCGCCACCATCTTCAGTATGGAGCAAGATTGAAGGCTCTCCGACAATCCAACCTTCTTGGCCGTTAAAGCTGACTGAGGTAAAACTCAGCTTTTCTTCTCCCAGTTCGAGGCTGCGCTCTTGCCAGGTGTTACCGCCATCTTGGGTTTCAAATAGGGTCGATTGACTGCCCACAAGCCAACCATGATTGGGGTCGTCGGTAAAATCAATGCTGAGTAAACGAGCATCGGTGGGCAGGGCGATCGCTCGCCAAGGATTGTAGCTCAAATCGGGAACCGAGCTACAACTCGCACAAAAGCAAGCCACCACTAACAATATTAAGATTTGTTTCAGTTTTTTCACAAATAAATTCATATTCATCCAACGACAGCACCGCAAGATCGTACAGTATTTTGCTGAAGATTATCGCAAGCCGTATAAGCTCAAAAAGAACAAAATGCCCAAGGCTAAACCGCCAAAAATGAGAATATTTTTTTGCCCTGGTGTGAGGCGATTAATCCCCAAGCCAAAATCTAGGTTTTCTTGGAAGCCCGAAGGCGCACCCACAGAGCCGACGTTACGGAATTGGGGTCGCCGCGCTCCGCACACCGGACAACGCCAACCGGGGGGTAAATCCTCGAAACGGGTTCCAGGGTCAATGTTACTGGTACTGTCTCCTTTGTTTGGTTCGTAGACATAACCGCAACTGCGGCACTCAAACCGGGCTGGTGCTTTTTCAGCCAGTGTTTGCTCTTGAGCGGGGTCAGTCTCAGTCATGGCGTTTTCGCAGCAAATCTTAAAATCTTTGTTACAAATTATCGCACAAAATTTAACGTTTATTAATTTTATACCCAGAAACACATTTTCTTATGGGAAGGCGATCGCTTTGAATTCGGGGCTTAGGGACGGCGAGATGGGGAGAATTTGAGGACAAATCCTCGGCGCGATCGCTCCCGACCTGCCTCAAAGGACGAAGAACCAAGGACAAACCCCTATAATAAAAAGTGTTAACAAACAAAGGATTGGGGAAGCCATAAGTCCCACGCTCTAATCTCTGATGTGGTTTTTCGGGATATATGAGCGTAGGTCGTTCGCAAAGTAATAAGATTAAGAACTGTAGATAGTCGATATTTGGGAATAAAAGCATAGTGTTTGCCCTTAGTGGTTACGAGTATTTCCTGGGATTTCTATTGGTGTCTAGCTTAGTGCCGATATTGGCATTAACCGCCGCCAAACTCTTACGACCCAGAACTGGCGGTCCAGAACGCCGCACCACCTACGAATCAGGCATGGAACCCATCGGCGGTGCTTGGATTCAATTCAACATTCGCTACTATATGTTCGCTTTGGTTTTTGTGATTTTTGATGTAGAAACTGTTTTTCTCTATCCTTGGGCCGTAGCCTTTAATGAATTAGGTTTACTGGCTTTTATCGAAGCTTTGATTTTTATCGCAATTTTAGTTATTGCTCTGGTGTACGCTTGGCGAAAAGGAGCCCTTGAATGGTCATGAATAACCCGACTTCTGTAACAGAACTCGAACAACAACAACGAGAAAGAATCCTGAATCCGGTCAGTCGGACGGGAGTTACCCAAGATTTATCGGAAAATGTGGTGTTAACCACCGTAGACGATCTTTACAATTGGGCGCGGTTGTCCAGCTTGTGGCCGATGTTGTACGGAACTGCTTGCTGCTTTATTGAGTTTGCGGCCATGATCGGTTCTCGGTTCGACTTCGATCGTTTTGGCTTGGTGCCGCGTTCAAGTCCGAGACAAGCGGATTTAATCATCACCGCCGGAACCATTACCATGAAAATGGCCCCGGCGTTGGTGCGCCTGTATGAAGAAATGCCCGATCCTAAATATGTGATTGCGATGGGGGCTTGTACGATTACGGGCGGGATGTTTAGTGTAGACTCCCCTACGGCAGTACGCGGTGTGGATAAACTGATTCCGGTGGATGTTTATATTCCCGGTTGTCCGCCGCGGCCTGAAGCGATTATGGATGCGATTGTGAAGTTACGCAAGAAGGTCGCCGATGAGTCGATTCAAGAGCGATCGGCCACCATCGAACAAACTCACCGCTTCTACAGCACCACGCACAATATGAAGGCGATCTCGCCGGTTCATAACGGTCAATATTTACAATCACCGACCCGTCAAGCTCCCCCCAAAGAATTGGCGGAGGCTTACGGAATGCCTGTATCTCCGGCATTAGAAGAAGCAGAAATAAAAAAGGAGGCTTAAAAGGGTGACAGACGAACAAAAGCCAGAGGTAGCCCCAGAAGCACCAGAAACCGCCATTGTCGAAGCGGGCCCCGCTGCGTCTTGGTTGAAAGAGAATGGTTTTGAAGTCGAATCCCTAGCGGTGGATCGTGTGGGGACTGAGATGATTAAAATTGACCCCCAGTTGTTGATTCCGATCGCGACGGCGTTATATGCCAATGGCTTTAATTATCTCCAATGCCAAGGGGGTTATGACTGCGGCCCGGGGAAAGAGTTGGTGAGTTTTTATCATTTGACCAAGCTCAGTGATAATGCCGATCGACCCCAAGAAGTGCGCTTGAAAGTGTTTTTACCTCGCGATAATCCCCGCGTTCCTTCGGTGTATTGGATTTGGAAAGCTGCCGATTGGCAAGAACGGGAAACTTACGATATGTTTGGCATTGTTTATGAAGGCCATCCGAATTTGAAACGGTTGTTAATGCCGGAAGATTGGGTGGGCTGGCCGTTGCGAAAAGATTATGTTTCGCCGGACTTTTACGAATTACAAGACGCTTATTAAGGTCGCGATCGCGAGTTGAATTTTCGGTTTAAACACTCATCTGTCAAGGATGAGTGTTTAATTTTTGTAATCAGCTCAAATGGAGAAAAAATAAAATGTTTTTTCTAACATAAAATAACCCGAAAGCCTTGAGAAGATAAGTCTTCTAAGCTAGTGAGGGTTTCAAAATAATCTTCGAGTTCGCTAATCGCCAGCAGATAACGAACTGGCGGTTTAAGGTTGAATAAATATAAATGACTTTGATAATGTTGAGCCGCTTGACGCAGGGTGACTAACGTCGTTAAGCCAAAATGATCGATATACTGAACTTGTATTAAGTCAATAATCCAATTGGATTGTGGCGGTACGGGAAATAAGCTAAATGTTTTTTGTTGTAATAAAGAAGCTCCTTTAATATCCAAATCCCGTTGGGGACGCAGAATAATATTCATAAAACTTTTTAATTTAAAAGGAAAAGAAAAACTGTAACTTAAGATTGGGTTGTTAATATTAATATTTTCTGTATTAATCAAACATCGCCAATTATTAAAAAACATGACCCTTTCGTCAGAGTTTTAAGACTAGCCCTAAAGAAGCCGATCGGTGAAGATGATAGAACTTCCCAACTCGTTCGGGTTTCATCATTACTGAAAATAGTCTTCAAGGCTTAAAACCGTCAGTCCGTATAAATTCCCCACCACTACGCAGAAGGGGAATCAGTAGATGTTAAGATTAATGCGTCTGTCTGAAACTAGGAATGACCTTGACCCAGGTCCTTACCGAAAAGTAGTTTTAAGTCTGTAGCGATCGCCACAGTTCCCCGATGGAAATGTCTATAAATCTAAACAATAACAATAAGGATGTCACGAGGATTTCGTCCTTCGGGTAAACTACAAAACATGACCGAAACACGATCCACACATAAAAACATAGCCGTGAATACCGATCGATTAGCCAATTCCTCAGAAATTTTGTTAAGTCTATTAGCGGCTTCCTCCCTGGTCGGGATGGTTGTATGGGACTCTGTATTGCAGAACACGCAAGAGTTAGGCCGGGCGAGTGAAGAAGTCTTTCGGGGCGATCGCCTGCCGCTCCTGAACTTTCCCGAAACCGTTGATGCAGAAAATCGTGCTTAATTCAGTCCTATCCTATTCATGTCAGACCGAGATCGTCTTCCTATCGCGAGAACAAGCCCTATGAGTTCGCTTCTCCAATCATCTGCACCCGAATTGGCCGTTCCTTCAGGTTCGACATTATTGTTACGCCATCGTCTTAAATTAGTTGAGGATTTGTGGGAATCCGTTTTACATTCCGAATGTGGTGAGGAAATGGTGATCCTCTTGAAACAACTGCGTTCGATGTGTTCCCCAGAAGGTCAAACCACCGATTTGCCCGACACCTCTGTTTCAGAATTGATCGAAGGCTTAGATTTGAACGCAGCCATTCGGGCCAGTCGTGCTTTTGCTTTATATTTCCAACTTATTAACATTGTCGAGCAACACTACGAACAACGCGATCGCCAATGGGCCCGGGGGTATCAAAAAAATCGCACTGCTGCCAACACCGATGGCCATCATTCCCCCACCAGCCCAGAAAACGCCACCTCAACCAACACCGCTAGTCCTCCTGGCATTGGCCAGCTAGAAAAAAGCTGGCAAGACAGCCACATTCCCAAACAAAAAGCCGGAACCTATCAATGGCTTTTTCCCTATCTGCGCCAACAAAATATGCCACCGCAGACGATTCAGCGTTTGCTCGACAACCTCGACATCCGCTTAGTTTTCACAGCCCACCCCACCGAAATCGTCCGCCATACCATTCGCAAAAAACAGCGCCGCATTGCCCGGATTTTGCAGCAACTCGACCGGGCCGAAGAAAAATACAACAACATGGGATGGGATGCTTCCTGGGAAGCCGAAACCGCTACCGAACAACTCACCGCCGAAATTCGCTTGTGGTGGCGTACCGACGAACTTCATCAATTTAAACCCTCGGTTCTCGACGAAGTAGACTATACCCTGCACTACTTTGAAGAAGTCTTATTTGATGCTTTGCCCCACCTCTCCGAACGACTCAAGCAAGGCATCAAAAGTGCCTTTCCTTGGCTGCGACCCCCCAAAAACAACTTTTGTAAATTTGGGTCTTGGGTCGGGTCAGACCGAGATGGCAACCCGTCCGTAACCTCGGCTGTGACTTGGGAAACCGCTTGCTATCAGCGCAGTCTTGTCCTCGGTAAATATATCAAATCCGTGCAAGACCTCACGGGTTTATTAAGCTTGTCTCTCCATTGGAGTAACGTTTTACCCGAACTCCTCGACTCCCTCGAACAAGACCGAACCCACATGGGAGAGGTGTACGAAAAGTTGGCGATTCGCTATCGTCAAGAACCCTATCGCCTCAAACTGGCTTATATCCAAAAACGCCTCGAAAATACCCTAGAGCGCAATCAACTCCTCGCCAATTCCGAACAGCGCCAGCGAGAACTCCCCGAAGAAATCAATCCCAAAACTATTTATCAATCCGGGGAAGAATTTTTAAACGAACTGCGCTTAATTCAACGAAACCTGGCCGAAACCGGGTTGGATTGTCGCGATCTCGACCGTTTGATTGCTCAGGTCGAAATCTACGGCTTTCACCTAGCTCAGTTGGATATTCGTCAAGAATCTCTGCGGCACTCAGATACCATTGAAGAAATTGCCGATTATCTGCAAATTCTACCGAAACTTTACAACCAACTCAATGAAACCGAACGCACTGAATGGTTAGTCAAAGAACTGCGAACCCGCCGTCCTTTGATTCCGGCAGAAATGCCTTTTTCAGAAAAAACCAAAGAAACCATTGAAACTTTCCGGATGTTGCGGCAAGTGCAGCAAGAGTTTGGCCGGGAAATGTGCCAAACCTACATTATCAGCATGAGCAATCATGTGAGTGATGTCTTGGAAGTGCTGCTGCTGGCCCAAGAAGCGGGTTTGTACGACCCAGTAACCGGAGTAAGCGGGATTGCTATTGTGCCGTTGTTTGAAACGGTAGACGACCTCAAACGCGCCCCCTCGGTGATGCGAGAATTGTTTGAACTACCCTTATATCGGGCTTGTTTGGCGGGGGGATATGTGGCGATGGAGGTGCAAGAGGTCTCTACAACTCATAATCCTCATTCGCCGCTTCCCTATTCTCAACCTTTACAAGAGGTGATGTTGGGTTATTCCGACAGTAATAAGGATTCGGGCTTTTTGAGTAGTAATTGGGAAATTCACAAAGCTCAGAAAGCTCTGCAAAAAGTTGCGGAAGAATATGGTATCGCTCTGCGAATTTTCCACGGTCGCGGCGGTTCGGTCGGTCGCGGCGGCGGGCCTGCTTATGAAGCGATTTTAGCCCAACCCAATGCCACGATTAACGGCCGACTGAAGATTACCGAACAAGGGGAAGTGCTGGCTTCTAAGTATTCCCTGGCAGAGTTGGCGTTATATCATCTGGAAACGGCTTCGACGGCTGCAATTCAAGCGAGTTTACTGGGCAGTGGTTTTGATGATATTAAGCCTTGGAATGAGATTATGGAGGAGTTAGCGGCGACTTCTCGCAAGGCTTATCGGTCGTTTATTTACGAAGACCCGGATTTTATAGATTTCTTTATGTCGGTGACTCCGATTCCCGAAATTAGTCAATTGCAGATTAGTTCCCGACCGGCCCGCCGTAAGAAAGGGAAGAAAGACTTGAGTAGCTTACGAGCAATTCCTTGGGTGTTTAGCTGGACGCAAAGCCGCTTTTTGGTGCCGTCTTGGTATGGGGTGGGAACGGCGTTGCAGGATTTCCTCGAACGAGAACCGGAGGAAAATTTGAAGTTGTTGCGGTATTTTTACTTCAAGTGGCCGTTTTTTAAGATGGCGATTTCTAAGGTTGAGATGACTTTGGCGAAAGTGGATTTACGCATGGCGCGTCATTATGTTGAGGAGTTGTCTACCCCTGAAGACCGGGAACGGTTTGAGCGATTGTTTGACCGGATTAGCCAGGAGTATTATTTGACGCGGGATTTGGTATTGACCATTAGCGGTCATGGCAAGTTACTCGATGGCGACCCGGAGTTACAGCGTTCGGTACAGTTACGCAATGGTAATATTGTGCCGTTGGGCTTTTTACAGGTGTCGTTGTTGAAGCGCCTGCGACAATATACTCGTCAAGGGGCGACGGGGGCGATTCATTTCCGTTACAGCAAGGATGAGTTGTTGCGGGGGGCATTGCTGACGATTAATGGTATTGCTGCGGGGATGCGAAATACGGGCTGATTGTTAGTGGAATACAGGATAAAACCCCGGTTTTTTCAACCGGGGTTTTTGATGGGAATAA
>JBKHDX010000073.1:0-19338 GCA_046541115.1 Spirulinaceae cyanobacterium
AGCGATCGCGTCATCCAAGTGTAGGCTTTTTCAGTCATCAGCATCTAAGGGGCAGCTTTTTTCAGTTATCAGTCATCAGTTATCAGTCATCAGCACCTAAGTGGAACGTTTTTCCGATAATTTACTGGTTTTTTGTTGTTTGTTGTTTCTGGTGCGCGTTCCCTTGCGCCTTCCGGCGACGCGGGGTCGCACCAGTTGTTTGTTGTTTGTTTTTCCTGTATTGCGGGAGGTGTTGTTCCCCAGAAAGATGTCAGAAACTTTGGCTCTTAGGATGGTCTTTCAAAATGGCTCAAAGCTTTTTCTTGAAAGACTTTCAGCGTCAAAAATTGAATTTAAGTTTCACCGAGAGTTTTTGGGCAATCGGCTAACCAACAACTAATAACCAATAACCAATAACCAACAACCAACCCATAAAACTAGACACGATCTGAAGCTTCTTCAATCCGGCTACTGATACGCCAACCCGCCCAATAATAGGGGTTAGCATAGGGAGGTTGGGAGGATTCTAGCCGATCGGGAGTAGCCGCGAAATCGTCGATATAAGCGCTTAAAGCCTCGTTGTCTTGAGATTGACACCAAGTTAACAAATCTTGATCGGTGGCAGTTTGTAGCCAAGTTTGCGTTTGTTTGAGCGCCTTTTGGGGAGAAGTTGAGGTTTTGAGTTGGCGATAAAATTCAAGCCAGAATAGGGTTTGGGCCATAGAGTCAACGGGCCAACTATTGCTGAGAATGCAAGAAGCGCCTTGACGCAGTAAAATGGCTTCGAGGCGTTGTAAGGTCGGGCCGCTGTAGGTTGCTAAATCAAGGGCGATCGCGGGTTGAGTCGAGAAGGTCAGATTTTCGAGTTGTTCCCATGGGAAACAGCGATCGCCCCAGTATAAGCCCTCAGATTCAATACAAGTATTTTCGAGATGAATAATATCTCCTTGAGTGGGGAAAGATGCGATCGCGTCTTCGTCATTTTCAGGATTGATAACCTGAGTTTCAGGAAATTGACGATTTAATCCCGACCACAAAGCATTTTCTTCAGTTTTTGCCCCATAAACTAGCGCTTGTGGCGGTTTACTCTCGGCGGTTAATGTCGTTGTTAAATCGAGTTGAGGTAAATAACTCAAAGTTAAATCTAACTCAGATTCTTCTGCTAAAGCCAAGTTAAACAACGCCATTATCGGCAAAGGCATCATTTCTGCCGTGGGAATCAGAATCAGATTTTTGAGGGAATGATAAGGCATTTTACGAGAATGATTCCTCAACTCCTCTAAAATATGACCAATATCGAGAATATTGCCCAACTGATTCAATAATTCTGGTAATTTGCGCCGCCATTCTGCGTTATTTTGGCTTAAATATTCCCAAGATTGTTGCCAATCTTGAAAGCGATCGCGCCGTTGGAGATCGGGGGGACATCGGTCGATCGGCTGCGAAATCGGAGCAGAGTTGGCATTTTCTCCGGTTAAACGCAATAATTCCAGTAAATAACTGCTGAGTTTCTTAGAATCCCCTTGATATGCCCGAATTTTTGCTCGCACTAAAGGCGTTAACACCACATTAACCACCACATTCGGCGGCCGATCCAAAACCAGGGGTTCTGCGGTTTCAGGTAAAATGACAAACGTGGTCAATGTTGCTGGACTTTGATGCCAACCAATAATTGCCGTTGTGGGGTCGAGACTATCTTGGAGTTGCGTCCAGGTGAGGGGGGGTGCGGCTTCTTCTAACGCTTGGGTTAACGACCCGGCTTGAATGGCGATGGGAATGTTTAAACGCTCAAAACTTGCCAATTGTGCTTTGAGTTGCTGTTTTTGCCCTTCCGAACGTTGAGGATCGACTAAAAAGTTGCGAAACTGCTGTAAGCCTCGTTGATGCAGTTGCGTGGCTAACTCGCTTTCTTCTAAACCAATTTGCACCTCGATCAAGTCTTGCAAAATCGCGAGATAAAGCAGGGGAAGTGTTGCGGGAATAACGGCTTTAAGGGCTTCTTGGTAGCGGCTGGTGGCTTCGCGCCACAATTCAAAGGGATGAGGGGTTTGCAAGCCTTGACGATACTGAATTTGACCAATGCGCCAATGTAACTTTCCCCAACCTTCGGGATGACTGTCGGGGAGTAAGTAATGCAAACCCACTTCTAAACAAGCAATTTCCCCTTTTTCTCCCCGTTGATTCAGTTCGGGATGTTGTTGGGCTACGGGACTCAAAGAGGAAAGCAATAAGTCAGGGTTCAGGGATTGTTTGACCGCACCACTCCGCCCTAACCAAATATGCCAAGCATCGGGTTTCAGTTGCAAGGCGCGGTCAAAACTCGCGATCGCTTCTTCTTGCTTTTGGGCTTCAATCAAGGCTTGACCGCGACTGTACCAAATCTCTGGGTCTTCGGCGGTCAGGGCGATCGCCTTGTCATAAGATGCGATCGCGCCGACCGGATTTTGCAGTTGGCGATAAGCATTACCCCGTTCGTACCAAGCCTTTTCTAACTCTGGCTGTCGAGCTAACGCTTCATCATAAGATGCGATCGCTTCTTCGTACCGTTGGCACTGTTGTAGAGAGTTGCCGCGATTATACCAGGCACGAAAATCATCGCCGTCTTGGGCCAGCACTCGATCGAACGACGAAATTGCGTCATCGTAGCGCCTTAAAACATCCAGGGCGATGCCCCGATTATACCAAGCTTTGCTGTAGTTGGGTTCAATTTCTAAAGCTTGGTCATAACTTTCTAAAGCTTCAGCCCAAGCCCCCAAATTCTTTAACGCCAAGCCGCGATTGCTCCAAGCTTGATAATAATTCGGTTCGATCGCGATCGCCTTTTCCCAATATTGAATCGCTTGCTGATAGGCTTCCTGCTCGTAAAACTGCACTCCCCGATTAAACCAAGCTTCGGGATCGGGGGCATTTTCTACGGCTAAATGGGGAACATCTGCTTCTGGGGGCGCTTCTGGCACATATTCTTCTATTGGCGCAGGGGGAAGCCCGCTTTCGCTTTCAGAGTGAGACTCACTTTTAGTTTCCGTTACCGACGCTGGGGGCTGAGGATTAGATGAAGACTCCGCCGTTAATGCCACAGCATCCGAACCCTCGTACTCCCAAATCGGCTGCGAGGGGGTCGTTTTCGGCAACAGCAGCGCTTTCCCCAAGCGGGCTGCGGTTTGACCCACCCGTCGCGCTGAAGATTGTTCGGGTAACGCCTGGGTATGTTCTCCCAATTTGACTAAACGTTTTGCTAAGGCTCGATCTTGAGGCGGATTCGCCAAGATTTTCGCTTCGTAACGCTCCAGCCAAACCAACCAAGCATCTCGATGGCCGCGATCGCCCAGGGTTTCAAAAAAGCGCTGAATTCGTCCGGGCTGCCAACCATAGGCAACTCCTTCTAGCAATTGCGTCCACAGATATTCGTAATCCTCATCACTCAAGGGCCGATATGGCCTGGGTACTTCTTTTGATTCTGAAGAACCGGGATGATCGAGAGACGAAAGGAACTGTTGTAAAAACTTTTTCACGGCTTGCCAAATTTTAGCAATAAAGGAGAGCATTCCCTCAAGAGGCGATCGCACTTTATGACGGACACATCCACGATCATTTGCATTATAGGATTATTTGTCAGGAATTATGAATAATGATTGCTGAATAATGAAGGATAAAACCAATATATTTCACCTCATCCTCTCCCCCATCAGGAAACCAATTTAACAACCGTCCCCCCAAATTGGCTTAAACTGCCTTTTCCCATCGAGAAAGGAAAACCCAAGCCCCAAGCGGAAACAAAGCCATTTTTCTGCCGTCAACAAAAAGGTCAAGGGATGTGGGAATCAAGAGAGTGGCTTGTTTGCTTCCCTTCTATCGCTTGAGGCTGCGTAGAGTTAAAGCATTGAAGTTCACCTTTTGAGGATTAATCCGATGGAATATATCTACTGTTTTCCCTTTATCTCCCTCTCTCTCCCTGAGACAACTCTCTCGATAACCCCTGCTACGGTTCACTCTCTGCCATCGACTTCTACCGCAAGAGAAAAGCAACCGTCTTTGAATACTTCTGAAATGTTAGTACGGTTTAGCTAACTCAGAGGATTGCGGTTGAAGTTTCAAGTCTCTTTCAATCCCTGCGGGCGATCGCCCGCCTTTGTGGTATGTATAGATGGAACGAAATGGCGATCGCGTGGATTTGAGTATGACTTCGACACAAACCCCAGAAATTTTGAGGGTAGAAGGTGTAAGTTTAACTGCACCTTTGGGGTTAACCACTTTACTGCACGATCTTTCCTTTACCTTAAACCCAGGCGATCGCGTTGCCATTATTGGCCCTTCAGGGTCAGGAAAAACCTCGCTGCTACGGCTTCTCAACCGTCTGAGTGAGCCCACTCGCGGTCAAATTTATTTCCAACAAAAACTTTATGCCCAAATCCCTGTAACGCAACTGCGACGCAAGATTGTGTTAACGCCTCAAGAGCCGAAGTTATTGGGCATGATGGTACAAGATGCCTTGGCTTATCCCTTGATACTACAACAACAGCCCAAACGGGAAATTCGCGATCGCGTCGCGGCAATTTGCGAACTCTGCCATATTCCCGATCAATGGCTCGAACGCAATGAGTTACAATTGTCCCTCGGTCAAAGACAAATCTGTGCGATCGCGCGATCGCTCATTCTCAGACCCCCCATCCTACTTTTAGACGAACCCACATCTGCCCTCGATGTGGGAACCGCCGCACAATTGTTGCCTATTTTACAAAATCTGTCCGAGACCACCTTAGTCATGGTCAATCATCAACTAAATTTTGCCGCGCAACTGTGCAATCGCATTCTCTATCTCGAACAAGGCTATCTGCAACAAGATATGGCAGCTACACCAGAAATTTGGGCGGATTTGCATCAACATCTGTTAGCCGCCGAAACTGCAACTGCCCGCGAATGGGAGGAGTTATAAGGTCATTTTAGTTCGCGATCGCCACTTCCGGAACCGCTACCCCTTGACTTTGATTCACCACATCTGGATTAAAACGATAACCGACATTCCGCACCGTTTGAATTAAACTCGGCTGTCGGGGATCGCTTTCTAGTTTTTTCCGCAAAGAAAGAACGTGTGTATCAATCGTGCGGGGATTATCAATGGCATTAGGCCAAGCCCGTCGTAACAATTCCGAACGACTTAATGGGTTACCTTCGGCTTGGGCCAGTACATAAAGTAAACTAAATTCTTGGGGAGTTAAATCCACATCCACCCCTTTCAAATGAACGCGACGCTGCACCAAGTCAATTTTAAGATCGCTGTAATCTAAATACAATGGTGCATTGGTCATGCGGAGGCGGCGGACGAGTGCCTCGACTCGGGCCATAAACTCCTGCATTCCAAAAGGTTTGGTGAGGTAGTCATCTGCGCCAGCTTTCAAGCCTTGTACAATATCATTCTGATTATTGCGAGCTGAAAGCAATAAAATCAACGATTGTCGTTGTTGGTAAAGCCAACGACACAACTCAAGGCCATCTCCATCGGGAAGATCGGAATCCACAATCGCCAAAGAAGGTTGCCGTTTAGCATATAAGCTTTGTGCTTGATGTACGCTAGCGGACTGCTGAACTCCATGACCTGCTTGTTGCAGATGCCAGCCTAGAAGCGATCGGAGATGAGGATTACCCTCAACAATCAAAATATTTACCGAACCCACGTTAGCTGTATTTCCTCGAAACTGGTAGATTTCAGGGTAACAGAGCTTATGTCAAGATTTTGTAACAAGTGCTACTACCCAGTTTGAGTTGCTGACCAGATGCGGCAAAATATACCGATTTGGGGGAAGGGATAAGAGAAAGGTAAAATAAAGATATAAATCTTTACTGTCCACGTCGTTTGCCCCCAAAACTCTTATGATTCTTAATGACGCTCAAACCATTCGCCACTATCAGAAACTGACGGATTCTTTGGTTGACCTATGGAACAGAGGCAACCGTTACACAGAATTACAAATTTATATGGATGGTTACTTAGCTTGTTTGCGAATGTCTAATGTTATCGAACCCTATTTGGTGCATCGTTTAGAGGAAGAAACTTTCAGATTCCTCAGAGATCCGTCTAACTTTGAATTGGCAATGCCCCAGACTCAAACTGAAACCGAAGTCGATTATTATAAATAATTCCTCTTCTCAGCAAAAACCCCCTTCACCTTGAAGGGGGTTTTAAGTCTTTCATCTAAATAAAAAGGAAGATGGTATTTCCCAAAAATCGAAAACTAAGAAGCTAATGCTACTTCAACTTGTTGTTGTAATTCTCCATTTTGATACAACTCGATCATAATATCGGAACCGCCCAAAAATTCCCCATTCACATAAACTTGAGGAATGGTCGGCCAATCCGAATACTCTTTGATTCCTTGGCGAATTTCGGGATCGCTGAGGATATCATAGGTTTCAAAAGGAACGCCCAACGTGTTTAAAATTTGAACCACGTTGTTAGAAAAACCACATTGCGGCATCAATTTAGAGCCTTTCATGAAGACCATGATTTTGTGATCTTTAACCAGCTTTTCAATGCGAGCTTTAACTTCAGGTTTCATGGCAATTTTAGTAAGTATGTTTCAGTGAAGATGCGAACGGAAGGAATAAAGCGACAGAAACCCATTAAAGGGATTGTCCGGCAGCTTTCCAAGTTTCGGGAGTATAGGTTTTTAAGGCTAAAGCATGAATCGCTTCTGAAGCTAGGGCTTCTTTTAAAGCACCGTAAACCATTTGATGCTGTTTCACCCGAGGTTTTCCTTCAAATGCCGTCGAAATGACGGTTGCTTGAAGATGATCGCCTCCTCCGGTTAAATCCTGTACGCTCACTTGAGCGTCGGGTAGTTTAGCTTTGATTGTCGCTTCTACCTGCTCTAAGCTAACCATTACGGTGGTGACTCTCCTTGTTGTAAATGACGGGTACGATTTTTTATTGTATCGATTGAGAGGAAAAAACTCTCCCGATCGCTTTGGGGAAATCTAGCCTCAGATAGAGTCATTTTACGATCGCGGGTAAGGAGAATCCACAAAACCCAATTCAAACAACTGTTGATAGGCTTTTTTACCTAATTCAGTGGTCAGGTTTTGCGATCGCACAATCTGAATCAGCAACGGAACCGCTAATTCCGGCTGATTTTGGGCGCGATGGACTAAAGCCAGTTGATAAGTCGAGTTATCGCGCATTTCTGTACTTTCTAGGGCAATATTGCGCTGTTCTTCTGACAACGCACTATCAATTCCTGAAAAACTATCGGACAACTGCGCGTAAAAATTCGAGAGTTGGTTATACACCTGACGGGCTTGTTGTAATTTCTCGGCGGCCAGAACATAATTTTGATTGGAAATGGCTGCACTCGCTTCATCCATCAAACGCTGACCCCCTGCAACACCGATCAAGGAATCCGGTTGATTAAGAGGGATTTGCTCGTAGGCTTTTCGTCCTAGTTCGGTGGTGGGGGTTTGCGATCGCACAATCTGAATCAGCAATGGTGTGGCTAATTCGGGCTTATTCTGCGCTTTATGGACTAAAGCCAAGCGATAAGTCGCTTCGTCGCGCATTTCAGCCGTTTGTTGGGCAAAACGACGCTGTTGCTCGGAAATGCGGTTGTCAATTCCCGAAAAACTATCGGATAATTGCGCGTAGAAATTCGAGAGTTGGTTAAAAATTTGGCGAGCTTGTTGTAACTTGTCCGCAGCAACGGCATAATTTTGAGCGCTCACGGCGTTTTGAGCCTCGCTCATGAGCCTTTGTCCCCCGGCATAGCTTAATAAGCTATCGGATTGTTCAAGCAAGCGCAACGAAGTCGGCTCTGTGCCTTCTAGGGGTTCGGGAATTTCCCCTTCTTCGATAATCTGGGTTTCGTAATTTTGAGCCAAAGCTGGGGGATTCATCCACAGAGTCACGACCGCTAGCCCTAAAAGAGGCGATCGCATCATCAAACGACACCAAGAGTTAAATATAAGCATTAATGAATGGGATAAGCAAGAGGCGCACAACATATTTTAACCATGTATCTTACCACTTTACAGTTATCAGTCATCAGTCAACAGTCATCAGACGGATTGCGGGAACTTTTTGGGCTGAATAGATGGGTTGTTTGTTTCTTGACTGTGAGAAAGAGGTATTGTTTCCCTATCGTTGAGTTTATCGTGAAGGATGAGCGTCCTAAAAAAAGCCCGGAGAAGCTTACTCACCAATAACCTATAACCCATAACAAAAACCAGTCAATTATTGAGAAAACTTTGTCCTTAGATGAGATGCGGTAAAAACGCTTCAACTTCTGCTAAAGTCGGTTGAGCCGAGATCGCACCCGGTTTCATTGTGGTTAAACCCCCTACAGCACAAGCATACTGCACCACTTTTCGGGCAGTATCCCGATTGTTGAGACTCGAAATGCCTAACTTGTGCAACTGGGAAACAAAGCCCGCGACAAAGGCATCTCCTGCCCCGGTGGTATCCTCGACTTTAACGGCGACTGGGGTGACTTTACCCTCATTTTCGCTCAAACAGTAACTCACGGGTTTTGCCCCCCCTGCGGTGACTAAAACCCCCTCTACCGAGTTTAAACGGTGGGCGATCGCACCCGCATCTTCGGTATTAAAAAATAACTGGGCTTCGTCATCAGAAAGTTTGAGAAAATCCAGGGACGGCCACAAAGCTTCAATCAACGGTTTAGCCTCGTCTAAATTCGGCCAGAACATCGGTCGCCAGTTCACATCCATGACCACCTTAACATGATGGCGATCGGCTAATTCCAAGGCTTTAAAAATTGCTTCTCGTGTTTGAGGATAAGCCAACTCTAGCGTCCCAATAATCAAATAATCCGCTTGTTGAAATAAATCCTCCGGTAGTAAATCCGCTTGCAAAAACGCATCGGCAAAACCCTCTGGGGGTAAATCGCCAAATCCGGCAAATTCGCGATCGCCTTCGTGAGAGCGCAAAACATAAACTTTACGTGTAGGTTTCGCTGTTTTTTGCTGAATTCCTTTCGTATTTACGCCAATATCTTGCAATAAGCCTAACAACTTTTGCCCCGGTTCATCATCTCCCACGCAACCGATAAACGCCGTGGGAATCCCCAACTTCACCAAAGCACAAGCTACATTTGCAGGTGCGCCCCCCGGATAAGCTGTCCATGATTCTACCTCAGCGAGCGATCGCCCAACTTGATTGGCCAAACAATCAAATAAAATCTCACCCAAACATAAAATACGCGGAAAAGCCATACTCATTCCCGAATAACCATCTTTCTTTAGTTTTACGGTAAAAATTGCCCTTTTTGACCGCCAACTTAATGATTAATTACAACACAATTGGCTTTGTCCATCCCCGCAAGAAATAGTAAATCGAAGCATAATATTCTTCCACCACACGGGTTGTTAGAGACAGGGCTTCGGCCGAAGGAATAAAATTGAGTACCGTTAACTGTAAACCGGGTTCAGCATCCGGCTGAATGGTATAAAAATCTGTAGGTCGCGAAATAACATTTAAATCAACTCCTGTAAATGTTAAAGCCGTTCGTCGCATTTGTAACGCCGAAGTAACCAACATAATCGGTTCGCTGGCAATGCCAAAATCTCTCAATATCTCTTTCACTTCGAGGGCAATCGTGCGTAAATTTTCCCCTTCGGTTTCTAAAATAATTTGTGAAGGGGGTACTCCCATTAAAAGTAATAACTCGCGGATATCTTCAGCTTCAATTTGCGGATTATTTTCAAGTTGTTGAATATCGCGTCTTGGCCCTGCACTGACAATTACTAAAGGGGGATGACCGTTGCGAGCTTGGGTTTGTTGATGATAAATTTGGGCAGTATAAGTAATACGATCGGCAGTATCAGTCAGTTGAATTTGAGGACGATAAGGTAAGTTTGCTTCCGTGGTTCCTTGGCCGATTAAAACAATGGCTTCGGTAGTTTTGGGTATAGGATGTTTGACAATTTCAGCCCGTTCTCGAATTAAGCGAATGACTTCTCCTTCCGTGACGGCGGCAAGTTGATAAGCGAGGATAGGAATACTACAAATAATTAAAATTGAAAAAGCAGCTATAAGTAAACCCTTGCCTCGCTTCTTCTTGGGTTCTTCGTCAATTTTAGAAAGAACAACCGCAATCAAAATTAAGGATATCCCCAACGGTTTTAAGAAAAATGCAATGATTTCCCATAAGTAAGGAACGCACCAATAATTGGGATTATAAAAACTGGCAACGGCAATAAAAACAATAACAAATGTGCCAATCCAAGCTTTCCATTTGTCCGATAACCATTGTGTCAAAGCCACCAAAACGATGACACTGACCAAAATCCAAAGTAAAATCCGCGTTAAAATTAAAAACATTGATTTACTTTTTGCGGTGGTTTAATTCGTTTTTAATGGCTTGAATTGCGGTTTCAATCACCTCAACGCGAGCATAATATTTATCATTACCGGGAATAATTGTCCAAGGGGCGAGGGGCGTATTTGTGCGGGAAATGGCCTGATTTACCGCAACACTATACAGCGACCATTTCTCCCGATTGCGCCAATCTTCTTCGGTGAGTTTATAAGCTTTAAACGGATCGGTTTTGCGGTTTTCAAAACGTTTAAATTGTTCTTCTGGACTGATATGCAACCAGAATTTAACTAAGACATATCCGGCGGTTCGTAACTGGGCTTCAAACTCGTTGATTTCGCGATAAGCCCGTCGCCATTCCATTTCTGTGGCAAAGCCTTCGACACGTTCTACAAATACTCTACCGTACCAACTGCGGTCAAAAATACCAATACTTCCGCCTTCAGGAATACGCCGCCAAAAGCGCCATAAATAATGATGAGAATTTTCTTCTTCGGTGGGTGCGGCGTAAGTATTAACTTTATAACTGCGGGGGTCTAAAATGTCGGTTAAACGCTTAATTGCGCCTCCTTTTCCAGCAGCATCCCACCCTTCAAAAAGGAGTAAGACAGGGACTTTTTGTTCGTAAATGCTGCGTTGTAATTTTAATAATTCAAGTTGAGCATTCCGCAGTTTTTCTTTGTAAGTTTTGCGGTCAAGTTCTAAGGTTAAATCAACTTGAGACAGAAAATCGGGTTCGGTGGGGAGAAGTTCTGATTGTGGAGTAAACTGAGGAAGAACTTGCTGCTGTTCTAGAGCTTTGCGGTCGAGGGCGGCGGTGATGGTGGCGACTAATTGTGACAGCACTTTGACCCGCACCCAACGGCGGTCGTTTCCTTCTACCAATATCCAAGGGGCAACACCAGTACTGGTGTGCATGAGCATATCTTCAACTAAAGCGCTGTATTCTTTGTAACGTTTTGCTTGTTGCCAATCTTCGGGACGCACCCGCCAAGCGGTGAGTTCGTCGGCTGCGGATTTTTTGAGGCGTTTTTTGAGTTCTTTGCGGCCGAGATGGATGTAAAATTTGGCGATCGCGACTCCATCGTCAACCAACTGCCGCTCAAAGGCATTAATCTGGGCCATGACAACCGGAACATCGGCTGCCGTCAAACGGTCAAATAAGCGGTCTTCGAGAATATGAGTGTACCAACTGTGATAAAAAATGGCAATACTGCCAAGAGGAGGGAGTTTTTGCCAAAATCGCCATAAAAACGGATAACGCTGCTCTTGGGGGGTCGGAGCGAGGGTCGTATGCACCGTAAAGCCTCTGGGATCCATGTAGTTGATCATTTTTTTAACCAATGCCCCTTTTCCGGCCGCCGCCCAACCTTCGAGTACAATCACAACAGGAAGTTGTTGCTCGCGACATTGCCGTTGGAGCGATCGCAACTGCAACATCAATTCTTCAATTTTGAGCTTATAAGTAGCCTTATCCAAGGCCAAATCAAGATCGAGGGACTCCAACATAAGCGGCAAGATAAAACTTACAATTGCCTCATCCTAACCCCATAAGACCGGAGTAGGCAGAACCCTTCCCGTTAAAGTTAAATTAAAAAAGGCATTCAAAGGCGATTGCGCTTTGGAACGTCCCCAAGAAGCCAGAAAACAGCCCCTTTTGCCGCGCATTTACAACCAAATGACTTGAGGAGTACAGCTTGTCCCGACTAAAGATAAGGCAATCGCAGTTTATAATGCCAAGTCCATCCCGTTTCACCCATTCAAACCCGTTTTACGATACTGGAGATTAGCAATTATTCATGTTTGGTTCATCCCGATCTGCTATTTTATGGAGTCTGAGTATCGCGATCGCCCTTTTCGGATCGGCCTGCGGACAAAGTAAAATCGAGCAATGTAATAACATTATCGAAATTGCCAACGAAGCCGTTAACGAAGCCAAACAACTCACCAACGGCGGTCAAACTGACGACCCCCAAGCCATGGTAGAAGCGGCAGATGCCATGGAACAAGCGGCTCAAGACATGGAAGCCCTCGAATTAGTCGATCCAACCCTACAAGACTATCGCCAAGGCTTTATTGCCATGTATGAAGAAACTTCAGCCGCCACCCGCGAATTTGTCGAAGCCTTCGAGCAAAAAGACCGTCCCGCCGCCGAAGCCGCCCTCAGTCGCTTACAACGAGCCACAAATCCCGAAGAAGAATTAGTCCAAGGCATTAACGAATACTGCACTGGGGGGATCGCTCCCTAGGCGGGGGCGATCGCGAATCGCGCTAAACTAAGCCATTGTCTTTAAACGCGCTTATGAATTGATGAAAACAGCTTTGGTGCATGAATGGTTGACCCCAAAAGCAACAGGCGGCTCAGAATTGGTCGTGCGGGAAATCTTAAAGTTTGTTGAAGCCGATCTATACGCTTTGATCGACTTTGAATCGACCAATCCCCGCAGTTATCTTTACCAACGCCCCATCGGGACAACCTTCCTCCAACACTTTCCCAGAGCTTGCAACGGGGTACAAAAATATTTACCTTTGCTGCCATTAGCCATCGAGCAAATTGATTTACGGGATTATGACTGTATTTTGTCTTCTTCCCATGCCGTGGCTAAAGGGATTTTAACCCGCTCAGACCAACTCCACATCTGCTACTGTCATACCCCCATGCGTTATGCCTGGGACTTGACCTTTGAGTATTTACAAAACAGCGCTCTCGGTCGGGGCTTACCCGGCATTCCCACCCGCCTGATTCTGCATTATTTGCGCCAATGGGACGTGGCCACCGCTAATCGCGTTGATTACTTCATTGCCAACTCTCACCACACCGCCCGCCGTATATGGCGCGTTTACCGCCGCCAAGCTCAGGTGATTTATCCCCCTGTAGACGTAGACCGCTTTCACTTCCAAGCCCAAAAAGAAGATTTCTACCTGACGGTATCCCGATTAGTGAGCTACAAACAAGTATCTGTGATTGTCCGAGCTTTTAATCAACTCGGACTCCCGTTAGTTGTAATTGGCACTGGGCCGGAGTTATCTAGTTTGCGACAACTTGCTCGCGATAATATTCAGATTTTAGGAGAACAAAGCGATCGCGTCGTGGTCGATTATATGGCCCGGGCCAAAGCTTTTGTTTATGCCGCTTGTGAAGATTTTGGCATCGCCCCCGTGGAAGCCCAAGCTTGCGGTACCCCTGTGATTGCTTATGGAGTCGGGGGGGCTACGGAAACGGTATTAGATATTCGCCGCTTTCCTCAAGAAGGTACGGGTTTATTTTTTACGCCGCAAACTCCAAAAGCATTACAAGATGCGGTATTGTATTTTGAAGATTGCGCCAGCGCGATCGCCCCGGAAAATTGTGCCAAGCAAGCTGCGAAATTTACCCCAATCCAGTTTAAAAGTAATTATCTGGCTTTTTTAGACAGTTGTCTTCTCAAAAATAATGAAATATCGTTTTGGGATCGTTGTCGTCAAGAAGGAAATATAGAGGACTGAGGTGACATTTCCGAGAAGTCTTGAAATAATTAAAGGATTCCTGCCCATAAAGTGCATAGTAGCTATATGATCGGGACTGTGTGTGGTGTGAAGTGAAGGAGTAAGATGACTGCTAATAGCCAACTTATCTCCGTCAAACTCTTAAAAGGTCTAATGCGGCAACGATTGCCTGAACGAGATCCTCAAAAGAGACCAAAACGTGGATTGAGTCGCGTTTTAGACGGAAATTCTGCGAAACGGCTATTTGATGTATTGTTTTCCCTAGCCGTTTTGATAATTTGTTCCCCCATTTATTTGGTCGTGGCAGTCTTGATTGCTATCGATTCTCCAGGGCCGGTGTTTTACGTCCAAAGGCGCGTCGGTAAAAATTTTCAGTCCTTTGGCTGCATTAAATTTCGCACGATGGTTCACAATGCGGATGACTTATTGGTGGAAATGCTCGACCATTCCCCCCATGTTCGCCAAGAATTTGAAGCGGATTTTAAACTACGCCAAGACCCTAGAATCACCCCGATTGGTCGCTTTTTGCGTTATACGAGTTTAGATGAGTTTCCCCAATTTTTGAACGTCTTAATGGGGGATATGAGTGTCGTGGGGCCCCGTCCTCTAGTACCTGAAGAATTGCCGAAATACGGTCGCTACATTGAAAAAGTATTGACCATCAAACCCGGTATTACCGGGCTATGGCAAGTTTCCGGTCGCAATGATATTCCCTACGAACGCCGCGTGCAAATTGACGTTTATTACGCAACTTGTCGCAATTGGCTACTGGACTTGTTCATCATTTTTAAAACCATGGGTGTCATGATTTTTCCCCGCAATAACGGGGCTTATTAGCTTAAAGACAAGGGTCTACCAATTTTGTGCTGTAGAAAATAACATGGGGCAAAGCCGATCGCTAAACTGGAAGACGTAGTGGTAGAGGACGAAAGAAATCTACGACTACGCCCTTTTTGCGGTAGTTGCTCACAGACTCATTCCCTTGAATCAGCCTCTGGTTGTTTCGCCTACAGACTTCGGGGTAAGTACTGGTGGCTCAAAATGGGCTAAATTTCCCGATATTCCACTTATTTGCCGGAAAATGGCGGCACAGGCAAAGTGATTTGGTCTGGATTCCTATTCTTCCAAATTTTGGGTTAACTTGGGTGAAGAACAAATAACAAGCCCGATGGCGGTTTTGGCTTTATGAATTCCCGATAACCTTGACCGCTTAAGAGGCGATCGCCCGGGCCGCATTGCAGCAACAAATAGGGATCGCATCTTCAAAAAAATGCCCACTATTGGGCAACTTTCTAACGATTAAGCACAGGAAAAGTAAGCATGAGTGAACCCAAACGCGCCCTGATTACTGGTATTACGGGACAAGATGGTTCTTATTTAAGCGAGTTGTTATTAAAAAAAGGCTACGAAGTCCACGGTATTATCCGCAGAACTTCAACGTTTAACACCGATCGCATCGATCATATCTATGTAGACCCCCACAGCCCTGATGCCCGTTTCTTTCTTCATTACGGCGACCTAACCGACGGTACAACCCTGCGCCGCATCCTCGAAGAAATCAAACCCCACGAAATTTACAACCTCGGCGCTCAGTCTCACGTCCGCGTTAGTTTCGACTCCCCCGAATACACCGTTGATACCGTGGGGATGGGAACCCTACGCCTCCTCGAAGCCATCCGCGACTATCAACACCGCACTGGCATAGAAGTGCGCTTTTATCAAGCGGGGTCATCGGAAATGTTTGGCAAAGTCCAAGACATTCCCCAAAAAGAAACCACCCCTTTCTACCCCCGCAGTCCCTATGCCTGCGCCAAAGTTTACGCCCATTGGCAAACCATTAATTACCGCGAGTCTTACGACTTATTTGCTTGTAACGGCATATTATTCAACCATGAATCGCCACGTCGCGGTGAAACCTTTGTAACCCGCAAGATTACGCGAGCTTTAGCCCGGATTGTCGGCAACCAACAGAAGAAAATCTACCTGGGCAATCTCGACGCAAAACGAGATTGGGGTTACGCCAAAGATTATGTCGTTGCCATGTGGTTAATGCTGCAACAAGACCACGCCGACGATTATGTGGTGTCTACCGGGGAAACTCATTCCGTGCGGGAATTTCTCGAAGTCGCGTTTAACTATGTCAACCTCAACTGGCAAGATTACGTCGAAATTGACCCCCGGTATTTCCGTCCGGCAGAAGTGGATTTATTAATTGGTGACTCAACTAAAGCCCGCGAAAAACTCGGTTGGGAACTATCAGTCAGTTTTGAAGACCTAGTAAAACTTATGGTCGAGGCTGATTTAGCGGCGTTAGGAGTCCCTTCGCCTCATGGAGAAGCCGGCCGTAAAATCTTGAAAGATCATGCTTACATCCGTCAAAATATCGGCGGGAATGCTGTCGATTAAACCGAGAATATCCATCCTTTGTTGATGATTTGTAGTTGAAGGTCGCATTACCCATGACCTTCAACTTTTCTCATACGATTCACCATTCATTTTCACTCAAGGTAGGACATCACCATGCTGGATTTAACAGAAAAGCGCATTGTTGTGACGGGAGGAGCGGGTTTTTTAGGCAAACAAGTCGTGCAGCAACTCTCGGAAGCGGGAGCCAGTACTAATAAAATTACAGTACCGCGATCGCGAGATTTCGATCTCTGTACCCTCGAAGCCTGTCAAAAAGTTGCCGCCAATCAAGATATTATCATCCATCTCGCCGCCCACGTCGGCGGCATTGGCCTCAACCGCGAAAAACCCGCCGAATTATTCTACGACAACCTGATGATGGGGGCGCAACTGATTCACGCCGCTCACGAAGCCGGAGTCGAAAAGTTTGTCTGTGTCGGTACAATTTGCGCTTATCCCAAATTTACCCCCGTCCCCTTCCAAGAAGACGACCTCTGGGATGGCTACCCCGAAGAAACCAACGCCCCCTACGGCATCGCCAAAAAAGCCCTTTTAGTCCAACTGCAAGCCTATCGCCAACAATACGGCTTCAACGGCATTTATTTACTTCCTGTGAACCTCTACGGCCCCGAAGATAACTTTAAGCCCGAAAGTTCTCACGTTATCCCTGCTTTGATTCGCAAAGTCTACGAAGCCCAACAACGGGGAGACAAAGAATTACGAGTTTGGGGAGATGGTAGCCCGACGCGGGAGTTTCTGTATTCGACGGACGCGGCCCGGGGTATTGTCATGGCAACCCAAGACTACAATGACCCCGACCCCGTAAACCTTGGCACCAACGCTGAAATTTCAATTCGGGACTTGGTAGAACTAATTTGTGAACTCATGAATTTTGAAGGTAATATTGTTTGGGAAACCGATAAACCCAACGGTCAACCCCGACGCTGTTTAGATACCACCCGCGCTAAAGAACGCTTTAATTTTGAAGCCCAAACCGACTTCAAAACAGGTCTCAAAAATACGATTGAATGGTATCGCCAAAATGCCCAATAATTGAGGGTTTCGGTGTCGGTTATTAGTTCTTCATTTTGATAAAGTGACAACTCAATTTCCTCGACGACTTTCTGCCTTAATTAGTAATTAGTAATTGGTAATTGGTAATTGGTAATTGATACCATCATGTCTTCTACTTCCGAACGGGTCGAGCTTTCCATTGTCGTTCCGGTATATAACGAGGAACAAAACCTAGATTACTTATTTGAACGACTTGAAGCAGTGGTGCAGGACTTGAAACTGCCTTATGAAATTGTGTGCGTTAATGATGGCAGTCGCGATGATACCCTAAAATATTTGATTGCTCATCACGAACGCAATTCCCAAATTAAAGTGATTAATCTCGCTCGCAATTTCGGCAAAGAAATCGCCCTAACTGCGGGCTTAGATTATGCCACCGGGGAAGCCGTTGTTCCTATTGACGCAGATTTGCAAGACCCGCCCGAATTAATTGGACAGTTGATCGAAAAGTGGCGAGAAGGGTATGATGTTGTTTATGCGACGAGGCGATCGCGTCAAGGGGAAAGTTGGCTCAAACGCTTCACAGCCAGTGCTTTTTACAACATCATTGACCGCATGAGCTTGGTTCATGTCCCCGCCAACACTGGGGATTTTCGTTTACTCGACCGCCGCGTGGTTGAAGCCCTTAAGCACCTTCCCGAACGTACCCGCTTTATGAAGGGTTTATTTGCTTGGGTCGGATTCAAGCAAACTGCTATTTTATTTGACCGAGAAGCCCGTCACAAAGGAAAAACTACTTGGAACTATTGGAAACTCTGGAACTTTGCCCTAGATGGCATTTTTTCCTTTAGTTTTATTCCCTTGAAAATGTGGAGTTACATTGGTCTTTTTGTTTCTTTGCTTTCGTTATTATACGCCAGCTTTTTGATCGTCCGTACCCTTATTCAAGGGGTGGACTTACCCGGTTACGCCTCTTTGATGGTAGCGATTTTATTTTTGGGGGGGATTCAACTCATTACTTTAGGCATTGTGGGAGAATATGTTGGTCGCATCTACGAAGAAGTAAAAGGCCGCCCCATTTACCTAGTCCGCGACTTGTACGGCTTACCGCCTCACTCTAGCCCTCCCCCCCGACGGGGTTATACAGCAGACTTTCCCAAAGAACATTGAGGTCAAAGATTTTGAAAGCCAAAAGTACCGCCATTCTGCTGTTAATCTTTTGTATTGTTGTCACCGCCGTTGGTTTTTATGTTTTAGGGGGCATTGAACCCGAACAAATCCAAGTTTGGCTCGAACGGGCGGGGATTTGGGCCCCAATTATTTATATTCTGCTGTATACCATCGGCACATTACTCATCCTGCCCTCTACACCCCTCAACCTAAGCGGTGGCGCAATTTTTGGCCTGTGGTGGGGAACCCTGTGGACAACGGTGGCGGCGATTATTGCGGCGATGGTGGCCTTTGGCTTTACCCGCACTATTGGGCGAGAATGGGTCGCCCAAAAATTAGCAGGCCGCTGGGAAGCCATTGATGCGGAGGTGCAGCAAGGCGGCTTATTTTATATGTTCGCGATTCGCTTGTTACCCTTGATTCCCTACGGTATTGTCAATTTTGCGGCGGGTTTGACGGGGATTCGGTTTCGAGATTATACCATCGGCACATTACTCGGTACAGTACCGGGGGTGTTACCTTTTGTGATGATGGGGTCGGGGTTACAGGCGTTGAGTCAGGGGGATGTGTTGCCGATTTTGGGGGCGTTGACCCTGACAGGAATGCTAGTGGGGGGCGCAACTTGGTATCGTCGTCGCCGTCAGTCTCCGGTAGAGGCGTTACGAGAAAGCGAACGGGAGCAAAACGATTCTGGTTAAATTGCCTGTTATGATTATCTCTCACCGAGCGCGATCGCATCAGTAATTGGACAGTCTAAAATAGAAACAAAGAATTATCCATTCTCAAAATGCCTGCCAAAGACCTGTTTCACGATACCGTCAAAATTGCTTTGCAGAAAGATGGATTGTTTTACGGGAAAACTTTCGGGTTCAAGTTGATGAAGAAGGTTTAGCCTTATTTATCGATTTAGCAGCACAAAAGTTAATTAGTGCGGAGAAAAATGGTCGAAAAATTGCTGTTG
>JBKHDX010000074.1:0-19333 GCA_046541115.1 Spirulinaceae cyanobacterium
GGGTGGGATTCAGGTTGAAGGGAAAAGATCGTACCCACTGCGAGTTAATTTTTTCTAACATCTTACCCTCTTGAGGGAAACCCATGTAAAGCTAATAACATAGAACTCGCGGGCTGCCTCGATCTGATACTAAGGGCGATCGGTAACATGATGATGACAGGTGGGCTGAGTTTCTGTTTTCAATGATATTTGATGTGGACAGGTCTTATTATGAATAATCCTCAATCTCCCCCCACTTCTGCAACTCAAGAAGCGTCTTCTGGTTTTGCTAAAGTCTTAGTTGCCCTCGATCCTGCTGATGAGCATCCTAAAGCCTTAGAACAGGCGATCGCGTTTGCCGAACACCATAACAGTCAGTTGATGATTTTTGCTTGTTTGCCGCAACAAATATCTTGGACAAATCATCAAATTATGGCCAGTCGAGTTGATATTTACGGCGGTACTTATTCCCAAGATATTATCGAACAATCCCAAAAGTTAGCCACTCAAGCCATTGAAGAAACTTTGACTTGGCTACATTCTCTTTATACCGAAGCTTGCGATCGCGGCGTGTCAGCAGAGTTTAATTATCATATTGGCGAACCCGGTGTCCGCATTTGTGCTTATGCTAAAACCTGGGGGGCAGATTTAATTATTGTGGGCCGTCGTGGTTATTCTGGCATACAAGAATTACTTTTGGGCAGTATTAGCAATTATGTTTTACATCATGCCCATTGTTCGGTTTTGATTGTTCAGTAATGTTGGTTATTGGTTATTGGTTATTGGTTATTGGTTGTTGGTTGTTGGTATAAACTAAAATTGACTCATTTTAAAATTATAAATTGTACATTATACATTGTTAATTATAAATTGTTTGTTGCGCGTCTAATTTGAGCATTGAAATAAGCCTCACGATAACCGAGAGATTCGGCAATATCTAATCCGGCTTCAAAGAAAGTTAAAGCTTGGTCATAATTTTGCTGTTGTAAATGAATTTTGCCCATGCGATCGTAGGTGTTCATCAAACCATAAAAATCCGAGGCAATTTCTTGGACTTTGACTTGTTCGGCATACACTGTTAAAGCATCATTGAGTTGTTCGTAATTTTCGTAAAGTTGCGCTTGATTTTTTAGGGCTTCGCTGGCATATCCCATCTGACGTTCAGCCCAGGCTAATGTAAAGCTTTGTTCGTATAAAGTAATGGCTTCGTTGGGTTGGTCAAGAATAGCGTAATCTTGCGCGAGGGAAATTTGAGTAGCGAGGATTTTGGCGGTATCTTGTTTTTTGAGATAACTGGCTAAAAGTTGCTGTTTAATATTAATAGCATCTTCGGGTTGTTCGAGTTGGTCGTAAATATACGCTAATTCTTTGAGGTATTGCATGACGTTGAAGTCGTCATACTGATTTCGTACTAACTCTAGCAACTCGGTATAAACTGCGGCGGCTTCGGGATAGCGAAACCAAGCTAAATACAATTCTCCTAATGCAATTAAGGCTTGTTCTGCGGTGCGTTCGTCGTTATTTTCCCGCGCATTTTCGAGGATTTTCTCGTAAATTGTGGCGGCTTTATCAACGGCGCGAATTTGTTGATAAGCTTGGGCTAAACTGCTTAAGAGTTCTTGATTTTCATCGAGATTTTTCTCGGTTATTTCTCGATCGATTTCATTCAGTCGTTCGTTGATAATTTTGACATCAGGAGTGCGGCTTTGATTCCAAGCAATTTGTCCAACTCGTCCTAATGCTTCAATTTCCGATCGCAAGCCTAAAGAACGTCTTAAACGCAGTTCTCGATACCAAATTTGAAAGGCAGTATTGGGGTTTTCTGCATTTAATTCGGCAGTAGCTTGGGCGTTGAGTTCGTCTACAATGGCTTCTAGGGCTTCGGCTTCAGAAGGGGTGAGGGGACGTTCGGGGTTTTCGAGGGGAAAAAGGGGATCGCTTTCGCGAATTTCGAGGGGTTCTTCGAGAATTTCTGGGGTTTCCCTTTCGGTTTCTTGTGCGGCTAGGGGGGAAGCAATACCGACACTAAAAAGGCTAAGGGTGAGTAGCAAAATTAAGCGGGAAGATAGCAGTTTCATGGGGGTGAATCAGGGTGTTTGTAATGATAGTTAATCTGCAAGCCCTAAAAGACTGACTACGGACGAAGAAAGTCTTTTTATGGGGGTACGATCGATTTAATGGGCAAGCCCTAAAGGGCTTACTACAAACCGGGCTTACTACAAACGACGCGATCGCGCTGGGTTGAGTTTCGCGTTAGTATAATTCATACTTGAGCAGGGTACAGGGAATCGCACCGTTGTAAACCGGAAGACGCTGAGAAGCCCGCAGTCCTACTTTCTTGGCCAGTTCTTTATTTCCGGTGAGAATGTACGCTGTCCAGCCTTTAAAACGCTGTTTAAATATATCCCCTAGAAGTTTATACAATCCTTCTAATTCTGCGACTTCTCCGACTCGTTTGCCATAGGGAGGATTGCATAAAATAATCCCTGGAGGACTGGGGGGTTGAACGTCGGCCAGTTGGGCTACGCTAAATTTGAGGCGATCGCGCAAACCGCAATTTTTGGCGTTAATTTCGGCTTGAGCGAGAATATCTGGGTCGCGATCGCTGCCGCCAATAAACGCTGGAAATTCCCCGATTTGGCTATCTTGGGCGGCTTCGAGGGTGTTTTGCCATAAGGCTTTGTCAAAGTCCGGCCAGCCCTCAAAAGCAAAGCGATCGCGAAACAATCCGGGAGCAATGTTGAGGGCTTTTAATCCCGCTTCAATGGGAATCGTCCCCGAACCGCACAAGGGATCGAACAAAGGCAACTCAGATCGCCACTGTGCCATATCCAGAAGGGCGGCCGCAAGGCTTTCTTTGAGGGGGGCGAGGCCCATGGCAGGACGGTAGCCGCGACGGTGTAAGCTCGTTCCTGAGCTATCGAGGCTAAGGGTACAGGTGTTTTTGTAGATGTGAGCATTGATGATGAGATCGGGATCGTGGGTGTCTACACTCGAACGTTTCCCGACGCGATCGCGTTGTTGGTCTACGATCGCGTTTTTGATTTGCAAGGCGGTAAAATGGCTGTGGTTGAGTTGGCGATTGCTGCCGGTGCAATTCACCGCTAAGGTTTCGTCAGGGCTGAGATAATCGTCCCAAGCTATCTCTCTCGTGCCGTCGTACAGTTGTTGAGCGTTTCCTGCCGGAATTTCAGCAATGGGCATCAAAACGCGGAAAATGGTTCTGGCCCAGAGGTTGATGCGATACAATAAAGCGCGATCGCCTCTAAACTGGACTCCGGTAAATTGGGGTTGAATCTCGGTAGCCCCTAATGTTTCTAATTCTTGGGCTGCGATCGCTTCTAAACCCCGTGCAACGGTAGCAAAATATTGCGTCATTGGTCATTGGTCTTATGTACTTACCAATGATAAAAGACGAATGGCAAAAGAAGATCGCGATCGCTTTCGGTAATTGCCTTATTCATTATTAACTTATTGACGATTTCGGCAGTTTTTACACCCATTAGGCGGTAACTTTGACAGCCAGACGTTTGACTTTAGCAGTTTGGGTCAAAGGTAATCCCGGTAAACGACGGCTTAAATTAATATCTAAAGAAGTAATATTATTAAGTTCGAGTTCGAGTTGTAAATTGGGCATAAACTGATGACAATGACAGCAATACCACGAAATTTTGCGAGCGCGAATATGACGTAATAAAGGATGAGAGCAGCAAGGGCAAGAGTGTATAGACATAAGGAATTCCTCCCTAAATAAAATTGACTTAACTGAGGAAAATCGAGCTTAAGCTGGACAATAAGTAGGTTGTAAATTTGGAGTTAAATATTGGTCGATAATGGCTTTTAAGCAGCTACTTTCGAGGGGAGTTGTTAAAGCTGTATTCGCACCGAGTTCTAGGGCAAGTTCGCTGCTTTTACTATCCGTTGCAGCCCCCAGAAAAACGATAGGAATCTGACTAGAGTTTGAACTTTGTTTGAGTTTCTTAATCAAAGTATAAATTTCAACGGGTTGAAATTCTAAATGAATTAAAATCAAATCGGGTTCTAGTTCTCTAGCAAGTCGAGAACCCAACCAGACATCCATAGTTTCAACCAAGTTAATCTTTCTTGCTCTCAAAAAGCCATTGAGATAAGAAGCTACTAAGTTATCATTTTCAATCAAAAGTACAGTAAACATTTTTCTGAAGCTCAAAAAAGTTAGTCCGAACAGCAATTCAGGGATTTTATTTTCGGGTTGAGTTTAAACTCGCTTCTAAAAGGAAACAATCGCCCGGACAAGAGGATAAACCTAAAGCAGAACTAAAAATCTCTTGCCAAAGTTCATTTTGTTTTTGTTGGCTGCATTGCTGAGGAGATTGATTAAGAAGCGCGATCGCGTCTAAATTAATATTCTTTTCTTTTAAAATGAACAGGGCCAGTTGAGTCGTAAACTCAATAACATCCAGTTCTGGCATCAGATGACCGGGGTCACTTAATAACCAGCGACAAGCCGTAGGATGATTTTCTGCTAACCGATAAATGGCTTTGAGTAAAACTTTTTCAATCGAAATCGGATTGGCTAAAACCGTTAAAAAATCTTTCAAGGCTTGGAGAGAACTGACATTTTGACTGCGGTAAACAGAAACCGCCAGTTCGATATAAGATTCATCAATCGGAAAAGCAGTAACCGCGTGACTGTCGTGGGGTTTGAAGTTATTTTGGCAATCTAACCCTGGAGGTAATTGCTTCACAGGGTACGACTCGCTAGAATCTAAAGGCGAAGTATTGGCCAACTGTTTCTGAGTTGAGTTGAGGATAGCCCTCGAACAATATTTAGGAGTTTGGGTTGTTACAAACATGGTCAACGCCACTCATCGGGTGTTAATACGAAAACTGTAACGAAAGAATGTGAGGATTTTGCGATCGCATTTGGCTTCCCAATCTGTGAGACGCTGAAGTGTTATTTCTAGAGACCCGAAAAATTCATGCTGAATGCGATTTTATTTGACCTTGACGGCACATTAACCAACACCGACCCCTTGCACTTCCAAACCTGGCAAGAAGCCCTAGAAGCGGTAGATATGACCATCGATCGCGAATTTTATGACCGTCATATTTCCGGTCGGGTGAATCCAGAGATTGTCAAAGATATTTTGCCCCAATTGCCTTTTGAGGAAGGATTGGCGATCGCAGATGATAAAGAAAGGCGATTTCGAGAAATGGGGGCCAATTTGCCACCTTTACCGGGATTAGACAAAATCTTGGCTTGGACGCAACAACAGCAACTCAAACAAGCCATCGTCACCAATGCACCCCGGAAAAACGCCGAATTTATGCTAAATGCCCTCGATCTCCAAAAAACCTTTCCGATCGTAGTTTTAGCTGAAGATACCCCAGCCGGAAAGCCCGATCCTGCCCCTTATCAAGTCGCATTAGACAAATTGCAAGTTAAACCCGAAAACGCGATCGCCTTTGAAGACTCCCCTTCTGGTGTAAAATCGGCAGCAACGGCGGGGATTTACACCATTGGTATTACCTCAACCCACACCCCCGAAAATCTCACAAAAGCTGGGGCCGTTTGGACTATTGACGATTTTACAGCGACTCGGCTTTGGGATTATCTGGCAACGTTGGTATAGTTGAAAAACGCGCTTTAGGGCGATGGGTTGAGGTATTAGAACCCCGGTTTTTTCAAAAAACTGGGATTCTGGTTGTACTACATTTGTTTTTGTCCTGAAAAAATTGAGAGGGGCTATTCCACGTTATACCCATAACGGGGAATAATGACCTGAAACCACGAGTTTTCGTAGTTTCGGGGTTCGCTTTCAGGTCATTGATTAGCCAAGATTATACTTCTGTCCTCAAATCTCAGAACCGCAAGCAGCGCAGGGCTTCTAACAATCCTCGCGCTTTATTGAGGGTTTCTTGGTATTCTGACTCTGGGACGGAATCAGCCACTAAACCGGCCCCCGCTTGGACGAAGACGCGATGGCCTTGGGTTTTGTCCGGTCGGACAACCATAGTACGGATTGCGATCGCGCTGTTCAATTGACCCTCAAAATCATAGTAGCCATAAACCCCCGAATAAGGGCCGCGGCGTTCGGGTTCGAGTTCCCGTATAATTTCCATAGCCCGGATTTTCGGCGCACCGCTTACTGTTCCTGCCGGAAAGGTGGCTTTGAGCAAGTCCCAAGCGGTATAAGACGGTGCGAGTTGTCCCACCACGTTACTGACAATGTGCATAACGTGGGAATAGCGCTCGATAATCATCAACTCATCAATCGTGACGCTACCATTAACGCAAACTCGCCCTAAGTCGTTGCGTCCGAGGTCTACTAACATAATATGTTCGGCCACTTCTTTCGGGTCAGCCAGTAATTCCGTAGCGAGGGCTTCGTCTTCTTCAGGAGTTTTACCCCGTTTGCGCGTCCCTGCAATCGGTCTGACAGTAGCTTTCAAGCCGTTTTCGTGACGTTCGGCTTTGACCATGATTTCCGGGCTAGACCCGATAATTTGCCAATCCCCGAAGTTGTAATACGCCATATACGGGGAAGGATTAATCGAGCGCAAGGAACGATATAAATTAAAAGGATAGCCCTGATAAGGGGTTTCTAAGCGCTGTGAGAGGACAACTTGAAAGATATCCCCGGCGCGAATGTAATCCTTGGCTTTGGCGACGTTTTCGCAGAACTTGGCTTTTTCGGTATTACTTGTATAATTTAACGCGATATTATTTTGGGCGATCGCCTCTGGAGATAGCCATTCTAACGGCTTGGCTTCTTCGGGGAGGGGATGACGCAATTTATCCACTAACTGCACCACGCGATCGCAAGCGGCCTGATACGCTTGTTCTACAGTAAGCTGAGGATCGCGCAAATCTGCATAAGCCACCGCCCAAATTTTCCGCTTCACTTGATCGAAAATAATCAAGCTGTCCACTTGCATCCACACCCCATCGGGTAAATCCTCCGGTTGGGCTTCGTATACCGGAACACGGGGTTCAATCCACTGAATCAACTCATAACCCCAAAAGCCAAATAAACCCCCAATTCCGGGGGGTAATTGCGGCAGTTTGACCGGCTGAATGGGGTCGAGACAAGCGGCTAAAATTTCAAAGGGATTCCCCGTCATATTTTCAACCCTACCCTCGCGATAACGCTGTTGGGTTTGCGATCCCCGCGTTTCTAAAACCCAAGCCGGATTACTTCCTAAAAAGCTGTAGCGCCCTAGTTTTTCGCCTCCTTCTACAGATTCGAGTAAAAAGCTATAGGGTTCGCCTGCACAGAGTTTATACCAAGCTGAAACGGGCGTTTCTAAATCCGCCGCCCATTCTTGATACACCGGAATAAAGTTTCCTTGTTGCGCTAAGGCGCGAAATTCAGACAATTCAGGAAAGATCATAAACAATTACCAATTACCAGTTACCAATTACCAATTACCAATTACTAATTAACGTCAGTTCGGGATAAGCTTAAAGTCTGACGCAGTTGCCAGATTTGGCGGAAATCTACCAGATAATTACATTAAACGTTGCCCTAACCAAAGCGTTGAAATACTCACTCTCAAAACCCCTTACGCAGGGGGTTTGGGGGCAACGCGCAAGCCCCCAATGGGGGGTGTGGGGGGCTAGTCCCCCACAAAACCTACAGCTACCAACCAGCTAATTTCCAACCACGAACCCCCATTTCTTAACCCGAACTCACGTTAATTACCAATTAGAGGATTTGAACATTAAGCCTAACCAATAACCAATAACCAATAACCAACAACCAACAACCAATAACCAACAACAAGCGGGCTATAGATAACCCGCTTGTATCATCTTTTTATGGCGAACTACGGAAGGTGCAAGAGCGACCTTATACGTCGTAAGGCGCTTTACCGGAGAATTTCACCGTAGCGGGTTCGGGATTGTCACCGATTTTACGGTCTTTTTTACCCACATAAGGACGGCCTTCATTCACTTTTTCAGGGAAGACACCATCGGCAGGATGCAGGTATTGAATTTCACCGTTGGGATAAATGCGATAGATTTTGTAATCTTCCATTTTCGGCTTGAACTTTGTCCGCAGTTGAGTTCCTAAGGCCAAGCATTGCTCTTTACGAGCGAGTTCGAGCATATTTTCGCCTTCGTTCATAATAGCCGCGCCGCCAGTGGGCATTTCAAAGACTTGCTCTTTGGGGCTAGTCCAGGTGATGGCGTATTTTTCTTCGACTTTGGCTTTAGTCAGTAAGCCGCCAGTGCTGCCACCGAACTTAGGGGGTTTTCCAGAAAGCGCTTCTGTCATAATCTTCTCTCTAAATCAAAAAAAAGGATTTATGGGAATGCTATCACCCAGAGCCGGGTTCTTTTGCGTCTTTGTCAAGAACTGTAACAGTTTGTTAGTGTTATCTTTACCAATCGTGACATAATTCCCTAGGAAACTTGTGGCCTTGCTGCGATCGCTCCTTTTCAGCAGAGAGTCAATTCCCAAATTATCTTATGGTTTGGCTTACACTGAGAAAAAAAGGAATGCCTCATTCAATCAATGCAGCTCGATCGCGTTGGCACTGAAACGCTCAAAGTTTTAATCGTAGACGATCGACCGAAGCGGTCTGAACCTCTGATCGTACAACTCACGTCCCTGGGTTATATCCTTCGGTTTGTCAAAAACAGCCAACAAGCCAGAAACGAAATTGCTTTGTTTTTGCCGAATTTGGTTTTGGTGGCTGTTACTCTGCCCCATCAAGGGGCGTATGAGTTATGTCAGTTCATCAAACAAAGCGAACTCCTCCAAGACATCAGAGTCATTTTCTTAATTCCTAGGGTCATCCTAGCCCAGAGCGAAGCCGAGGCGATCGCCACTCGTCAACAAGTATTTACCGTTGGGGGGGATGATTATTTACTCGAACCTTGGATCGCCTCAGAGGTCAAACGTCGCTTGGCTTATTACCAAACGCGATCGCAACCTTGGATTCACAACTGGTTTCAAACCTCCAATGACGCGATCGCGGCATTCGATCGCCATTATCAATTTATTCTCTACAACCCCAAGTTTAAGCAAGAATTTACGGCGATTTTTGGTCAATTGCCTGTCAATCGCGTTAGTGTTTTAACCTTACTCAAGGACTTACCCGAAGAACAACGCAAAGCCCAATACATCATCGATCGCGCCCTGCAAGGGGAAGCCTACACCACCACAGAAACCTTTGGCGATCGCGATTTACATCGGCGAACCTACGAACTGTCTTTAGCCCCCATCCTCAACCTCCAAGGGCAAATTATCGGCGTGTCTTTAGTAACCCGCAATGTGACCCAGCGCATCGAAGCCGAAGCCCAACTGCAAGCCCTCAGACAACAACTCGAACAACGAGTTCATCAACGCACCGCCGAGTTACAACAAGCCCATCAAAAATTAGAAATCAGTCAACGTTTATTTCGGACAGTCACCAACGCCGCCCCCGTGTTGCTGTGGATGTCCGACGAGGGCGGCGAGTTTAGTTTCTTCAATCAACCCTGGCTGCATTTTACGGGTTCTACCTATGACGAAAGCCTCGGTCAAGGTTGGATTCGTTTTTTGCATCCAGACGACCGAGAGCGGGTTTTACAGGCGTATCGCAGCCATTTTGAGCAACGCCAACGAGTCGAAATTGAATATCGCTTGCGTCGTGCCGATGGGACTTATGAGTGGTTGCTCGATCGCAGCCAACCTCATTACAGTAGCGAGGGGATATTTGAGGGTTACATTGGCTGTTGTATTGAAATTGGCGATCGCAAACTCACCGAAGCCAAACTCAAAGCCAGCGAGGAGCGTTTTCGCTTAATTGCCGAAAATATGACAGATTTGGTTTGTTTGCACGAACCAGACGGTTGCTATCGCTATATCAGTCCTTCCTGCGAAACCTTACTCGGTTATAAGCCCGAAACATTGATGAACATCAATCCTTATACCCTATTTCATCCCGAAGACCAAAAACGCATCAAAACGGAAGGACATGACCCTAACCTCCAAGGGCAAAATACCGAAATCACCTATCGCCTTCGCACTCAATCAGGAGAATATATTTGGCTGAATACCGTCACGAAAGCCATTGTCAATGAATCCGGTCAAGTCACGCGGTTGCTGACCACATCCAGGGCAGTGGGCGATCGCGTCCGGGCCGAACAAGCCCTGCGGGCCAGTCAAATACGCCTGAATACTATCGTCAACAACACCTCCTACGGCATTGTCATTATCGATCGCCTGGGTAAAATTCTCTTTGCCAATGCTGCCGCCATCCAACTCTTTAACCGTTCCCAAGAAGAACTTGTAGGTTTAGATTTAGGCATTCCTGCCATTGCCGACCAACCCGCCGAACTCGAAATTATTGCCCATCGCGATCGCCTCATTACCGTTGAAACCCGCATTAAGGAAATCGAGTGGGATAACGAAATCGTGAATATCATTTCTTTACAAGACATTACCGAACGCAAAGAAGCCGAAGCCCAACTCGAATATCGCGCTTACTACGACACCTTAACCGACTTACCCAACCGTACCTTTTTTATAAGTCGGCTATCTCAAGCCATTCAACGCAGTCAACAAAATCATACCTTTAACTTTGCGGTGTTGTTCCTCGACCTCGACCGCTTTAAAATCGTCAACGACAGCCTCGGACATTTAGTGGGCGATCGCTTGCTGGTCAGTTTTGCTCAACGGCTCAAAACCATTTTGCGTCCCCTCGATACCGTGGCCCGCTTAGGGGGCGATGAATTTACTATCTTACTCGAAGACATCCACAGTTCCCGCGAAGCCACCCAAGTCGCCTACAGCATCAATCAATCTTTGCGGATTCCCTTCAGCGTTGATGGGATGTCCATCGTTACCACCGTTAGCATCGGCATTGCTCTGAGTAATGCCAGCTACACCCAACCGGAATACCTCCTGCGGGATGCAGATTTAGCCATGTATCGCGCCAAAGAAAAAGGACGAGCGCGTTACGAAATTTTTGACGAAACTATGCACCACATGGCCATTCAACAACTACGCCTCGAACACGACTTGCGCCTCGCCATCAAGCGCCAAGAATTTGTCGCTTACTATCAACCCATTATCAACCTGCAAACCCAACAATTAGAAGGGTTTGAAGCCCTGATTCGCTGGCAACATCCCCAACAGGGCTTGGTGCCTCCTAATGAATTTATTCCCATTGCCGAAGAAACCGGATTGATCGCCACGATGGGAGAATGGATGCTGCAACAAACCTGTCACCAACTCCGCCTTTGGCAAGAAACTTTACCCAACTGTAAACATTTGCGGGTGAGTGTCAATTTATCGGGACACCAACTCCAAGAAGATACCCTCCTGGCTGCCATTGACCGGGTATTAGCTCAAACAGGCATTGCCGGGTCGTCGTTGAAACTCGAACTGACCGAAAGTATGTTGATTGATAACGTCGAAGAAGCGATCGCCCTGCTGACGAAGATTCGCGATCGCGGCATTCAACTCAGTATCGATGATTTTGGTACGGGTTACTCATCTTTGAGTTATTTACACCGCTTTCCCGTCAATACCCTCAAAATTGACAAATCTTTTGTGTCGCGGATGGGACTAGAGGGAGAAAATCGCGAAATCGTCGAAACCATTATCGCCCTTGCTCGTCAACTCGACCTCGACGCGATCGCCGAAGGCGTAGAAACTCACAAACAACTCCAACAACTCCAAGCCCTCGGTTGTAAATTCGCTCAAGGCTATTATTTTGCCCGACCCCTCACCGCGATCGCAGCTACCGAATTTATCACTGAGTTCCCCGTTTCTTTTTGGTTTTCCCAAGATTCGCCTCCGGAGGCGTAAAGGCGGCTCGATCGTCGGCAATAGGAATCGTAAAGTAAAACTGACTGCCTTGATTCTTACCTGCCGATTCAGCCCAAATCTCCCCTTGCCAGCGCTGAATAATTTGGCGACAAATCGCTAAACCCAACCCCGTTCCCCCCGTGGTACGTTGCAAAGCCCCTTCTTCTTGATAAAAGCGGTCAAACACATTTTTCAGGCGCTTGGGTTCGATGCCGCGACCATTATCAGCTACCATCACTTCGATCCTATTATCCGGGCGGAGGTAGGCTTCAATGCGAATTTGACCGTCAGGATCGGTAAACTTACAAGCGTTGTCTAACAACTTCGCCAGCACTTCGACTAACCATTCTCCGTCAGCATAAATCAAAGGTAAATCCTTGGCAATCGGGGCAATAATCTCAGGTATATCTTCGGTTCTCCGGCGAGCCACGGTATTGCTCAAAGATAAGGCAATACATTCTTCTAACGATAAAGTTTCCGGGTTCCACTCCACGCGACCGCTTTCGAGTTGCGATAAGGTTAAAAAGTCTTGGATCAGCTTTCGCATCCGTTCGGCATCTTCTAAGGCCGTACTCAGCATGATATCCCGCAATTCTTCGGGCATATCCGGTTCGCTCGACAAGCTTTCTAAGCAAATTTGAATGGTGGATAAGGGGGTTCGCAATTCGTGACCGGTAATCGCCACCAAATTCGACCGGGTGCGATCGAGGGCTTCGAGTTGTTGGTTGAGGTCTTCGAGGTTGGCGTAGGATTCCGCTTGAATCAGGGCAACCCCCATCTGTGTGGCCACAGCTTCGACTAAACTAACTTCTTCTTTTGTCCAGTTTTCTTGAATCGGGCCGCAGTGGTGCAACTCGACAATACCTTGTAATTGATTTTTATAAAAAATTGGCACCAACAGCCAAGAAGCAATACTAAAGTGTTGAATCAAGTCTTTGACCGTTTGGGGCAGTTGTTTGGGGTCTAAGCGCTCATCCGTGGCGGTATCGACCACGCAAATCGATTCGTGATTGTTGAGGACTTCCTGAAATAAGGGGTTATTGGCTAGGGGCCAGGTTTGATTTTGGGCCGACTGAATCTCTGCGTCTAAAAATTCGTGTTTAATCTGGGCGGTTTTATCGCTTTCGTTACAGCGATACACCAAACACCGACAAGCCCCTAAAACTTGACCGAGTTTTTCGACGGCAATTTCGAGGATTTCGTCGGGGTCAAGGGATTGCCGAATGGCTACTGTCATCAAGTGAATTAAGCGCTCTCGCTGTTCCTGGGCGGCAATGGAGCGATACGCTTTGAGTAGTTTGTATTGGCTGGCTTGGAGATAAGTGACCAAACGCTGCACAAAGGGGTCGGGATTGACTTCAGGGGAGATTGCTGCGGGTTTACGGCGGCTTTTGGCCGGCCGGGGTTTTAGATATTGCTGGCGGGCCTGTTCGATTTTTTCGCAGAGTTCGGGACGGTAAATGGCAATGCGATCGAGGAGGATTTCGGCGGCTTTGAGGGTGACTTCCCGGTCAAAAGTCCAAATGCCTTCAAAGCGGCGATTGTTGTCGATGGTGTTTTCGAGGGAGTTGGTATTGGGGTTACTGCGCTCTCGGCAAATTAGGCAGTTGGTATACTGCGAGCTAATGATAATCAGATGCCATTCTTGGGCAAGGGCATCGCTAGATTCAAAGGCAATGGTTTCGTAGTCCCCGGAATGGTGGGTAAAGTCGGTTTCGGGGGCGGACAGCACATACACCTGATCGCCCCGTTGGGCAATGCGTCGATAGCGATGAGCTTCTTGGCGATAAAATCGTTCTCGCTGAAAAGACGCGATCGCGAGGGGTGCGTCGCTTCCCGCCAAAATGCGGTCTTCCATAGCATGGGAGAGCGCGGTGAGTGAAGATTTGAAATACATCTGCGATCGCCAATGGGGAAGGGCGTTCAGCAATTCTGCTAGAACAGAAGTCGAAATGCTCATCGATTAGTTACAAAGGGTCTATACGATATTCAATTGGCTTTTGAATGACCGCACTGAATAGGTTGAACAATCTTTTCTTTCCCTATCGTACAAAAAGAGCGATCGCTTTTAACAGTTATCAGTAATCAGTCATCAGTCATCAGTGTTTGAGGCAGTGGGGAGAGGGGGAGGAGGGGGAAGAGTGGGAGGAGGGGGAGGAGGGGGAGGAAATTACCAATTACCTAATGCTGCGATTTGGGTGCAAAGCCTAACCAACAACCAATAACCAACAACCAACAACCAATAACCAACAACCAATAACCAATAACCAACAACCAACAACCAACAACCAATAACCAACAACTACTTCCCAATACAAAAACGACTGAAAATGCGGTCGAGAATCGATTCGGTCATTTCCTCTCCGGTAATCTCTCCCAGGGCTTGTACTGCGTCCCGGAGGTCAATCGTCCAGAAATCGAGGGGGAGTTGATTCGCAATGGTGTCTTGGACGCGAGATAGGGCGGTTTGGGCGCGAGATAGGGCGGCGGCTTGCCGTTGGTTGATGGCCAGATCGAGGTCGGCGGCGGTGACTTCACCGAGTTGAATGCTGCTGAGAATGGCGGTTTCTAGGTCTTCTATGCCTTGGTTTTGGGCGGCGGCAGTTTTGACGATTTTAGCTTCGGTGGGGGGAAGATGGACGTTTTCGGGCGGTTTCAGGTCGATTTTGTTGAGGACGAAGATCGTGGGGCGGTCTTGGACTTGTTGGTAAATTAAATCGTCTTCGGTCGTCCAACCGGATACTGAGTCAATTACAAATAATACTAAATCGGCGGCTTGAGCGGCGGCTCGCGATCGCGCTACGCCGATTTTTTCGACGGTATCGACGGTATCGCGAATCCCGGCGGTGTCGAGGACTTGCAATGGGATTCCCCCCACAATCAGTTGCGATTCGACTACATCCCGCGTCGTCCCCGGTAATTCGGTGACAATGGCGCGATCGCTCTGACTCCAGGCATTGAGTAAACTGGATTTACCGACGTTAGGACGGCCGACAATGGCGACTTTGAGGCCGCTGCGGAGTAATTCGCCGCGATCGGCGGTGGCTAAAATGGTGTGAACTTGGGCTAAAACTTGCGTAATTTGCCCTTTAATCGCCGCTTCTCTTAAGGGGGGCAGGTCTTCTTCAAAGTCAATTCTCGCTTCGACTTCGGCTAGAATATCGAGACAAGTGTTGCGTAAGGCTCGGATGGGTGCAGCAAGTTTACCTTGGAGTCCCGCTAAGGCGATTTGCGAGGCTTGGGGCGATCGCGCACTCACTAAGTCTGCAATACTTTCGGCTTGGGTCAAGTCAATGCGACCATTCAGAAACGCCCGTAAAGCGAATTCTCCCGGTTGGGCTAACCTTGCCCCTTGTTCGATGCACAACCGCAAAACTTGTTGAACTGGTATAATGCCTCCGTGACAATGGAACTCTACCACATCCTCGCGAGTAAAGGAACGAGGGGAATACATCAGGAGTAGTAAAGCTTCATCAATAATTTTTTGGGTTTGGGGATGGCGAATATAACCATAGAGAATGCGGTGACTTTCCCAAGTTTGCTGTCCGGGTGCGTCGAACAAGGTTTGAGCAATGGCGATCGCGGTTGCACCAGATAAGCGCACAATACCAATGCTACCTTGATTGGGAACAACCGCCGAGGCGATCGCGGCTATGGTTTCTCGTTGCAAAATCGGTTGAAGCATAACGTACTCAAGTTTAGCATCTGGTCTGTGTTGTAAGGGCTTATGGCGACATGAAAAACGAACTTTTTTCGGCTAAAGATTTGGATTTACCGCAAATCGCGATCAGTCCAACGGTACTAAAGTATAGTTTATTAGGAGTCGCGATCGCGGTTTTGGGCTTCGCGATCTTTTACTTTTTTAAATTGGTCGGTAGTCGATTGGCGGGTTTAATTTCCCCCCAGTTTAAAGCAGGATATCAAAAAATTGTCGATCCTTACAAAACCTGGTTAACTTTAGCCTTATTATTGGTTTTAGCCGACCTAATTATTTTAATCTTTCCCACCCCCATTTGGGCAGAAACCCTCGAAATTATTATTGGTATTTGTGCGGGAATTGCGCTAACTCTGGTGGGTTCGCGTTTATTTCGGCAATTGTTTGACCTGTATATTCTCGACGCAGCAATTCAGAGTAAGCGCAAAGTTGACAGCGAAATTTTAATTGTCTTAAAATGGCTCGGCAATACCGTCATTGCTTTTATTGTTTTTGCCATCTTTGCTCAAACCCATCAAATCAATATTTTTGGCTTAATTGCCAGTTTAGGAGTGGGGGGACTTGCCCTCGCATTTGCGGCTCAAAAAACCCTCGAACAAGTCTTAGGCGGCATTGTTTTATATATTGACCGTCCCTTCGTGGTTGATGATTATATCGGCTTACCCGACGACACTTTTGGCCGCGTTGAATCTATTGGTTTACGCTCTACTAAAATCCGGACTTCGGGGAAAGGAACTTTAGTTATTGTTCCTAATAATGCCCTCACCCAAATTAATATTGAAAACTTTACCGGAGCCAAAAAAGTTATCTCTTTAATTTACTTAACCTTTCATCGGGTTTTACCCGGAGAAGAACAAGCCCTGATTCGTCAAATTATTATCGAATCAACCCAAGACATTTTCGGCATTGACCCCCGCAGTACCGAAGTTAAATTTACCAAAATGATTAAAGATGGCAAAGAAGCCATTACCCAAGCTCAAATCAACTTCTTTATTCTCGGTTCTGGGGAAGTTTCCATGGATTTGCGTCGTCAACTCCTCGATATCGCCAACCAAAGTATTGCTCGTCAACTCAAGGAATATGGTATTGCTTTTGACGTAGAAGAACGCACGATTAATGTAGATTCTCCTATTACCATTTAGTTACATTCCCCAAAATCATGAATGCCGAAATGATTAGACTAGGATTTGATACTTTTATTGATTTCCTGATTCAGTATAATATCCTCAATCTCCTTATTTTTGCCTTATTTGTAATTATCGCTTTAATCGTGGGTCGCTATACTCCCAGGATTTGTGCAGGCATTTTCAGCCGCTTTTTTCCCAATCGCGGCCTCAATGCTTATCACCAAGTTATCGATCCCCTCCAAACGGAATTTAAAGTTGCTGGAACATTAGTTTTACTCTCTATTTTTGCTTGGATTTGGTTACAAAGTTATTTCTTTTATGAGTTTATTAAACCCTTTTTGGATTTGGCGGTAGTCATCAGCGTGGCTTGGCTGATTTCCCGCTTATTTCGTCAACTCATTCGCATTTATGGCATCGATTTAATTCGGCGTTTTGGTTGGGAAGTAGACGAGCTTTTACTCATCTTTGAAACCGTAATGAATATCATTATTGGTTTAATTGCCGTCAGCGCTTATGCCCAAAGTCAAAACTTCCCCCTTACCGGCTTACTTGCCGGGGTTTCTATTGGCGGTTTGGCCATTTCTTTTGCTGCTCAAAACACCCTACAACAGCTATTCGGAACTTTAGTTTTATACCTCGATCGCCCCTTTATTCCAGGGGAATATATTAGGCTGCCTAATGGGTCTTTAGGACGGGTTGAATCCGTGGGTTTACGCTCCACTAAAATCCGCACTGCCGCCAAAAGTACCTTAATGATTATCCCCAATTCCACCATGGCAAACTATGACATTGAAAACATCACTCGCGGCAAAAAAGTCATGGTTTTGTTGTATCTCGATTTTACTCGTCAAATTACCCCCCCAGAAAAAGCCCTCGTCGAACAAATTACAAAAGAAAGTACCGACGTTTTATTTGGGATCGATCCGGGTAGCACCAAAATTACTTTACTTCAAAATGAAGAAACCGGGAACACTCGCGCCCGCGTCACCTTCTTCATTCTAGGGTCTTCGGAAAACTCGATTCAACTGCGAAAACGCTTACTCGAACTTGCGAATGATACCATTTCTAAACGTTTAGCAGAGTACGGTATTAATTTTGAAAGTAAAGACCCGACTATTTATGTCGAATCTCCCGTTACGATTTAAATAGGGTGTGCGAAATTTACTGGGATCAAATCGTAGAACAATCAAGATATAAGTTAACTTAGTTAGAGAGTGCCTGCTTGCTTATCATATTTTCTACTCTCCCAAAGTGTCTGCCTGCATGAGAGATCGCAATCCTGTATTGACTAAGCCTAAACCCAAGCCCAATCGCCCCTCCCGTCCCAAAAAACCCCGTTCTTGGTGGGAAAAACGCTGGCGCTATTGTTATTATCGTTTATTGCGTTTGCGCGACCATCCTCATACCATCGCGCGGGGTTTGGCTTCGGGGGTATTTGCTGGCTGTTTTCCCTTTTTTGGCTTACAAACTTTGATTGGTGTTTTACTCGCAACCCTACTTCGAGGCAATAAGTTTGTGGCAGCAGCAGGAACTTGGATTAGCAATCCTTTTACTTATGTGCCAATTTTCGCCTTTAATTTCCATGTCGGTCAACTGTTGCTGAGAAGCTACGATTTATCCATTGATGATATTAGCGATTGGCAATCGGTGGATTTTATGGAATTGGGGTCGCAGTTTGTTTGGACGTTGCTGGTCGGCTGTAGTGTGGTGGGTACGGGTTGCGCGATCGCGAGCTACTTCCTGAGTTTACACCTATTTAAACGTCTCCACAAAATTCGCTCCCAACGGCGCGATCGTCGCTACTGGTAAATTGCATAACCTATACTGCCTACAGAAATATACTAAAGCAACTGTTGTTTCGCACTCTGACTCATGGCAAAATCTACCCGCAACCCCCTCAAACACCTTGCAGGCGGCTTCCTTCTCCTGAGTCTCCACCTCGGTACACTCCCCACCCTAGCCCAAACCGAACCCACCGCCACCACCGAACAAGCCGCCCAACTCGCAGAAGCCGAACGCCTTAACGAACAAGTAGAACAACTGATTGAGCAAGGTCAGTATGAAACAGCATTTCCTTTAGCCCAACAAGCCGTAGCCATTCGCGAACAACTCTTAGGCACAAATCATCCCGACTTTGCCACTAGCCTCAACAACCTGGCAGAATTGCATTTCTACTTAGGAGATACGAATACCGCTCTCTCCCTTACTCAACGTTCTCTAGCCATCCGCGAAGAAGTTTTAGGTGAAGACCATCCTGACTTTGCCAAGAGTCTTAATAACTTGGCTTATCTATACCAAGTCATGGGGAACTACAGTGAAGCCGAACCCCTCTTCCAACGTTCCTTAGCCATCCTCGAACAAGCCTTGGGTCACGACCATCCTGACTTTGCCAAGAACCTCAACAACTTGGCATTACTGTACCAAGTCATGGGGAACTACAGCGAAGCCGAACCCCTCCATCAACGTGCTTTAGCCATCCGCGAACAAGTACTAGGTCGCGACCATTTCGATGTTGCTGTCAGTCTCAACAACTTGGCAGAACTGTACTCGAATATAGGGAACTACAGTAAAGCCGAACCCCTCTACCAACGCGCCTTAGCCATCCTCGAACAAGCTTTCGGCGGCGACCATCCCCACGTTGCAACAGCTCTCAGCAACTTGGCAAATTTGTACCAAAATGTAGGGAACTACAGCGAAGCCGAACCCCTCTACCAACGTTCCTT
>JBKHDX010000075.1:0-19301 GCA_046541115.1 Spirulinaceae cyanobacterium
TATGTCTCAAGTCACGAACGTAAAACTGGACGGGGAAACCCCGCCCCTACGCAAGACTTGACCCTTCAAAATTCTTGCAGCCAAGTTTGTAAAATCTCGTTGAAGCGGTCGGGGCATTCATCATGGGGACAGTGACCCGCCGGATCGATCTCCACGAACTTTATGCGGGGATTGAGATTCACAAAACCCTCGGCCAGAGAAAAAGGGATCATGCGGTCTTGGCGACCCCACAACAGCAAAATCGGCACTTCTAACTGGGGCAACATTTGAGACACCGACGGAGCAAAATCCGGTTGGCGAATACTCTGAAATAAGGCCCGAAACGTCCCTTCTGCCCCCTCATCGTAAGCCGGGGAACTCAAAATTTCGACTAACTCCTCATTCACGGCTTTTTCTTCGGCGTAAGCAAGTTTAGCCCAACGGCGAATCGTCTGGGGACGGCGTAAGAATTTGAGCAGAGGAGACAGCAGCAACCGCGAACCAAACAAGCCCTCAATGCCACTCACAACGGGCTGTAAGGGCTTGGGAATCGTTGCTTGGCGTAAAGTGACATCGGGCAAACTGGACATGGCAATACCCGCCACCATGTCCGGGTAGCTTGCTGCGGCGGTTAAGCAAACTAACGACCCGATGGAATTACCCACCAAAATCACAGGCCGCCCAATAAAGGTTTGCCAAAATTCATAAACCTGTTCGACCCACAAATGGACGGTGTAGCGGGTGTCGGATTTACGAGACGCACCAAAACCGAGTAAATCTAGGGCATAAACCGATCGCGCTTGACCCAAAACCGGGATATTATTGCGCCAATGTTCGATACTCGCGCCAAAGCCGTGTAGAAAGATAACCGGGGCTTGGGTGGAATATTGGGGTGGATGAAAATAGCTGTAGCGAATTTGCCAACCCCGCCAAATCCAGTCTCGTTGATGGCCGATGCGTTGTTGCCACTGACTCAAGTTACTCACGATCGCGCTCACAAAATATTGTTAAAAATATTTACAATTTGCTGCTTTTTAGCTTAACGCGATCGCCCCTCGAATCGCCCCCTCCCCGCGCCAGAAAACCCCGGTATTTCTGGGGATTTTTCGCCGCCATGAAAATCTCTCCAAGCAACGGGGCAATAGGGGGTTGAGCGAGGTCAAACTTAAGCTAATATTGTGACCATGAACTGAGCCAAACTCAGTACAATTGAGATCGTTTATCAAACCCTCAGATACACGCTTGGCGTTACCAACTACCTACAGCAGATTAAAAACATTTAGCCTGTGAGAGACACAAGAAACCGTCGTAACGTTCCTCCCATCAACGACAAGATTCGCTTTCCCAAAATCCGCGTGATTGATAGCGATGGCTCCCAAGTCGGCGTTATTTCTGCCGATGAAGGTTGTCGTTTGGCCGAAGACCGCGGCCTGGATTTGGTCTTGATTAGTGACAAGCCCGACCCCCCGGTTTGTAAAGTCATGGACTATGGGAAATATAAATACGAACAGGAACGTAAAGCCCGAGAAGCCAGGAAAAAACAGCATAACGCTGAAGTCAAAGAAGTCAAAATGCGGTACAAAATCGACGACCACGATTATCAAGTGTGTGTCAAAAAATCTCGTCGCTTTCTCACGTCCGGCGATAAGGTTAAAGCGACGATCACTTTCCGAGGTCGCGAGATTCAACACAAAAATCTCGCCGAAGCGTTGCTCAAACGCATGGCTGAAGATTTACAGGACGTGGGGGAACTTCAGCAAGCCCCGAAACAAGAGGGTCGTAATATGATGATGTTGATTGCACCGAAAAAATCTTAGTGAATTAACAGCGCGATCGCGGGAACCTTTTTTCCATAAGTGGTTGGTTGTTGGTTATTGGCTATTGGTTATTGGTTGGTTATTGGCTATTGGTTATTGGTTATTGGGCGGGGAAACCCAGCCCCTACTGCCCAAAACACTGATGACTGATGACTGTTGACTGATAACTGAAGAAGCTGCCTACTGCCCAAAAAACTGATAACTAATAACTGATGACTGATAACTGAAAAGCCCACTGCCTCTTAAAGTTTTTGCTATCCTGACGTAAAAACCGCCGTCAGCCCAATAATGAAATCAAAAACAGTAAGAGGGAGTCGTAATGCTTGGGGAAATCAAATCCTCAAAGTTTTAAATCTTCGTCCCGAAGAAGGGGAACGAACGTTTTTAATGTTCGTGTTTTATACCATGACTTCGGTCGGGTTATTATGGCTCGAACAAACCGCGATCGCTCTATTCCTCGAAGGGTTTGGCGCAGAAGGTCTACCCCTAATTTATATTGCCAGTGCGGCCATGGGGTCGAGTTTGGGGTTTTTGTACACCTGGTTGCAAAATCATTTCCCCTTGCGGCGGGTGTTTGGGGCCATGGCTTTGTTGATGTCAATCCCCTTAATTTTCTTTCGCGTCGCCCTCGAAATTGATGCCTTCAACGGCGCAGTTGCTTTGGGAACCGCCTTTCTACTGCGGTTGTGGCTAGATGCCGAAGATATCCTCAACGACCTCAACTCTCAAGTCACGGCCAATCAACTCTTTAATATTCGCGAGATCAAACGAACCTATCCCATTGTCTCCAGTGGCTTGTTGTTAGGGGATGTGATCTCTGGGTTTTCCCTGCCCGTTTTATTATTTTTGATCGGCCTGAAAAATGTCTTGTTCGCAGCAGCAATCATGATTTTGCTGGGGGGCGGAGTTTTGCTGTATTTGAGCAAACGCTACAAACAAGCTTTTCCCGAAACCCCCGTGCGGGAATTAGATGACTTACAGCCCGATTACAGCACCCGCCGCACCAGTAACACCCTGCGAAAATACATCGTGCCGCTTTTTGCCTTTTTTATTTTGGGTCAGGTGTTGTTGTTGCTGGTGGAGTTTCAGTTTTTTGGAGAATTAGAGCGAGTTTACCCAGAAACAGACCAATTAGCCAGCTTTTTAGGCTTATTTTCCGGAATTTTAGGGATTTGCGAACTCACTGCCCAATGGTTTGTCTCTAGTCGGGCGGTTGAGCGGTTGGGGGTTTTTATCGCGGCGATGTTTTTACCCGTGTCTTTGTCCATTTTGGGGCTGTTTACGATCGCCCTGGATTTAACCGGGATTTTCGCCCTCAACAGCACGCAAATCCTCTTTTTCGGGGCGTTAATGCTCAAATTTTTTGATGATTTGCTGCGCTATACCCTGATTGCGGGGATCGAGCCGTTTTTGTTTCAACCCATTCCTGCCGAAGTTCGCAGTGCCATTCAAGCCAAAGTCCAGGGAATTGCCGAACCCCTAGCCATCGGTTTAACGGGGGTGACGATTTGGAGCTTAATTGCTTTGATTGGCGTTTTCTTCACCGGGAAAGCCGAAACCGCCCGACAAATCCAAGGGGGGATTTTTATCGGCGCGATCGTGCTGTTTTCGGTGTGTTGGGCCATTAGTGCTTTGTTGTTGCGGTCGAGTTATGTCAGTTTGTTGGTGCAAAGTGCCGAACAAGGGCGCTTAGGTTTTGGAACGAGCGATTTAAAAGCCTTTAAACGGGCCATTATTGACGCACTCAACGAAACGGACAACGAAGACGATCGCCGTTCTTGTATTCAAATGCTATCCCGCATTGACCCCACGGCAGCCGGGGAAATTCTCGCCCCCCGTTTGACGCAGTTTTCCGTAGCATTGCAAAAACAAAGCATGGAAATTATGCTGCGTTTCCCCGATGCAGCCCATTTGGCCGATGTGCAGCATTTAATCGAACAAAAGCCGAGTTTAGAAGTGCTGGCTTTGGCGTTACGCTATATCTGGATGGCACAACCGGAGTTAGAAACTGGAACCCTGCAACCCTATCTCGATGAACGGGTAGACGCGGTGGTGCGCGGGACGGCCACGGCGTTAATTTTGGGTCGGGGGAAACCCAACGAACAAGCCACGGCGTTACGAACCTTAGAAACAATGCTGGCTTCGCGACGAGAACGCGATCGCACCCTTGGAACCCAAGCCCTCGAACAAACCGAGGCCAGTGGCGAGTTATTACGGCGTTATATTCCCGATTTACTCCAAGATGAATCAGCCCGGGTGCGGTGTGCCTTACTGCGGGCGATCGCAACCAAACGCATTCAAGAATATTATCCTTCGTTGATCAAGGCCTTGTATTACAAATCCACCCGCGAAGCCGCAAAACAAGCCCTGATCGGCTTAGGAGAAGAAGCCTTACCCCTACTCACCCAACTCCTCGAAGACCGCCGTAAGCCAGAATTTGTGCGCCTCCACGCCGGAAACGCGATCGCGGAAATCGGTACAACTGCCGCTATGGACGTTTTAGTTCAGCAACTCCTAATTAGTTGGGGAGTTGTACGGCGGAATGTGTTGCGGATTTTACTCAAAATTGAGGGGGATTTTGGCATTGAGGCGGTATTAGAACGTTTAGGCCGCAGTGGCATTGAGAATTTAATCGAACAAGAATTGTTATTGCTCGGTCAACTGCTGGCCGCTTCCCTTGATTTAGATGACGGTAGTCTTGAGAATCGAGAAGGAGATTTGCTGCGAGCAGCTTTAGAGGGAATGCGACGCGATAGCATCGATCGCTGTTTCTTGTTGCTCAAATTGTTGTATCCCTTGAGCGCCATGCAAGCGGCAATTTTGAATTTAGATTCAGATTCGGATAATAATATGGCATTAGGATTAGAAATTCTCGACAATACTCTGAATATCCCCCAAAAACAAATTTTAATCCGCGTTCTCGAACGCCGTCCGACGAAAGAACATATCAAAGATTTGGCCGAGTTGGTTCCCTACGAACCCATGACTCCCCAAGAGCGTTTAAATCGTTTGTTAGAGTTGCGTCATTTTCTCTCAGATTGGACGTTAGCTTGTTGCTTCCATTTAGCGCGATCGCAACGGTGGGCTGTGTCGAGGGAAGCAACGTTGGTTTGTTTGAGCCATCCGAGTAGTTTTGTCCGAGAAGCTGTGTTGGCTTATCTCAAAGAAGCCAGTCCCCGCACTTGCTTAGAATTACTCCCGGTGTTGCGAAATGACCCGGACCCGCTAGTGGCCGCACAAGTGGATAGTCTTAAAGCTGAGTTAGGGGCAATGTAATGTAAAATTCGCGGGATGAGTCTAAAGCTTTACAACCCCGCGCCATGGGGACATGGGGTTGTAAGATGACATTTATGGCGTTTATTATTTTGAAATTCCCATTGCTCAAAATAGTACCTCTGAATCATTAATTCACAGCAAGAGATCGAGCCATTTCACGCGGTTAGGTCAGGGGAAAATAGGCGATGCGTGGATCCACGAGTGAGTAACCCCTCGATTGCAAAAGGTAATTTATGGCTGATTTTTAAATTCCTATGTTAAGCAGCTTCGATCGCTTATTATTTATCAGGCGCGTCTCGATTTTCCAGGAATTGCGAGATGAATTTTTGGTCAAGCTGGCCTCAGCAATGGACGAACTTTCATTTCCGGCAAATCACAACATTTTTGAGCAAGGAGAAGAAGGGCGATCGCTGTATGTGGTGGTTTCTGGCCGCGTGCGGGTTCATGTGGGCGATCGCGACTTGGCTGTATTAGAACAAGGGACGTTTTTTGGGGAAATGGCTTTGTTTGATGCCGAACCGCGCTCGGCTTCGGTGACCACGGTGGAAAGCTGTGACTGTCTGACCCTCAACCAATTACAATTGATCGACGCGATCGAAGAAACCCCCGAAATTGCAGTTAATATTACCCGCGTCCTATCCCGTCGCATTCGCGAACTCAACAGCAAGATTAATAGCTACGAAGCGCAAATCAAATCGCTAGACTTGAGTAAAACTTAAACTTCCTTATGGTTTGTATTATTTACTCAGACCGCTTTCTCGACCACGACAACGGGCGATCGCACCCCGAAAGACCCGAACGCCTTACCGCCATTGTTAACGCCCTTAAACACGCGCCTTGGGCGAATTATTTAGAGTGGCAACACCCAACACCAGTGGCAAATCGCGACGTATTGCCCTGGATCGAAAAACTACACCGTCCCGATTATATCGACCGAGTACGCCAACTCGCCCTCGAAGGCGGCGGTTTGTTGAATATGGATACTCCCGTATCTCCTCAAAGCTATGATGTGGCTCTTTTGGCCGTGAGTGCTTGGTTAGATGGGGTAGACCGAGTATTAAATTCCCACTCCCCGGCTTTTGTTTTAGCCCGTCCCCCGGGCCATCACGCCGAAAATCATTCAGGGATGGGGTTTTGCTTGTTTTCTAATGCGGCGATCGCGGCCTATTATGCCCTAGAACAACCCCCCATCGCTCGCGTTGCCATTCTCGACTGGGACGTACATCACGGCAACGGCTCCCAATACCTTACGGAAACTAACCCCAATATTGCTTATTGTTCCCTGCATCAATCCCCTTGTTATCCCGGTACAGGAGCGAGTAGCGAAACGGGAAAATACAACAATGTTCTCAATCTCCCCATGGCTCCCGGTAGCACTTTTGCCGATTATCAACCCGCGTTTGAGCAGCAAGTCGTTCCTTTTCTCAAAGAGTTTAACCCGGATTTACTAATCGTGAGTGCGGGGTATGATGCCACCCAGGCCGACCCCCTCGCGGGAATTGCCCTACAGCCGTCTGATTATAAGGCTTTTGTTGAGTATATCCATCCCGCGTGCGATCGCCTCCTGTTTGGCCTCGAAGGGGGCTATCATTTACAAGCCCTGGCTCAATCAGTTGTCGCGACCATTGACGCTTGTATGGTTTTTTAGTCCTTTGTTGATTGTGACAAGTTAAGGTTTTGGCTTTACGTCTTTTGTAGGGGCGGGGTTTCCCCGTCCAACAACCAATTTTGTAGGGGCGGGGTTTCCCCGTCCAACAACCAATATAGTCATTCTAAATAGCCCGCCCGCAGATTAAAATCTGGGGAACCAACAAGAACAAAGTCCGCTTTCACGGACTGAACTCATCAAGTTAATGTCAGCGAACGCGGGTTGGAATGACTATAACCAATAACCAATAACCAACCAATCCTCGGAAAAACTCTCCCCTCAACTGCTACTCGGATTGCAGCGAATTTCGATTAAAAAGCCGTCGGGGTCATAAAAGTAAATACCGCGACCCGTGGGACGACTGACGGGGCCGTGGTCGAGAGTGACGTTGTTTTGCTCTAAGACAGCAACAGCCGTATCGAATAAGCCTGGGTCAATGTCAAAAGCGAGATGATTGGCCCGGGTAAATTGCTGTTTGGGGTCGGGATGGGGGGGTTCGAGGTCGGGTTCAAAGAATAAATCGAGAACTGTACCGTCTGGGGTGACGAAGTTAGCCACTTGACCGGAAGCTACTAAATCTTTGAGGGTGCTGGGGACTTCGGGCCCGGTGAGTTCGTGGAGTCCGAGGATATGCCCGTAAAAATGGCGAGATACGTCTAAATTACGGACGTTTAGGGCAATGTGGTGAATACTTTTGAGGTTTCCTTCGTTCAGAACGGTTTGGGGTGAGCTAGTGTTGGTTTGCATGGTGTGTCAGCGTTAAGTTTTTGGGTTGAGGGCGATCGCGTCAGTCTTTATAAAGAAGTGTTAATAAAGGTTAACTTTTGAAACGCGATCGCGATCCTGCATATCAGAATTTTTTACACTTTAAGCAAAAGTTACTATATATTTTAAGGTTTTAGAACTTAAATCAAATCCGGCAAGTAGAATCACTGTTTGGTAAACCCCAGTTTCCGATCTGCCTACCCGATAAAGTTAGAATTTAACCTAGAATCTGGGTTCTTAATCCTTACTATTTCACGGATTTAATATTGTCCGATCGATACCTGTAGAAAGTCTGATGTAACTACTTGTAACATTAGGGTTTCATGTTTAGAAAAGTATTAAAAATCATAAAGGGTAGTCACCATGTCAAAAGCAACCGTCAATCTGACCGCTTCAACGGTCATCGAAGAAATTGATAATTTCTTATCTACTTATCCCGATACTCATCCTTACCATCAAGCGGTCAGAAATCCCGAATTTAACCGTCAATTGATCGCTTTTGTTTTGAATAAAATTCCGAGCAAGTTTGCGATTTTAGAAGATGACCGAGGACGACCCATTTACCCAGATTTTCAATGTGCTTCCCTGGAAAAACGTTTAAAAATCGAAGAAACCATTGAACAAGGATTTCAAGAGATATTCGCAAACCAGCAAGTTTTTCCTTCAATTCAGCGCCGTTAGTTGTTACTCAAAATCAAATAATTCGAGCTGTACCCATTCTCCAGGTTTAGCAATTTCGACTTTTTTATAGTAATTCTAAGTAAGAACCGACAGCCCGCCCTCGGATTACAAATCCGGGGAACCAACACAACAAAGTCCGCTTTCACGGACTCAAACCATTAAGTTAATATGCGGAACTTAATGGTAATGAATATAGGAATAGCTTGAGGATCATTTTTTACGACTCCCAAGATTTTTAAATTATTCCTCCTCAATGGTTTCTGATTGCCGACGGGCTTGTAACTTGAGGCGAATTTCGCTGTGAATCGCTTCGGTAATGGGGTAGAAATAAGCCAAAATCAAGCCTAAAAGTAAAACAAAAGTGGGTAAAGGGCCGATCGCAACGCGAATGGCAAATAAGGCACTATCCGGTTGAAGAGGAATATCTCCTCCTGGGGGACGTTCGACAAATCCAGAAAATTCTAAAGCGAGTCCGACAATCCAAAGGGCTAAAGCGAGGCCAACTTTTTGTAGTAATACCATAAAGCCATAAAAGATTCCTTCGCGGCGTTGTCCGGTGTTGAGTTCGTCGAGTTCTACGACATCAGGAACCATCGACCAAGGAATGAGATAAGCCACAGAAACGCCACAACCGGCTAAAACCGCCAGAAGATACAATAAACCAATTTGACCCGATTGCAGGAAAAATAAGCCCCCTTGGGCAACCATCCAGATACAAGTACCGAGGAAATAAACGGCTTTTTTGCCAATGCGATCGCTAATTTGTTTCCAGACGAATAACATGACTAAAGCTGTTCCTTGTACCGCGATCGCAACCAGGGGAAAATCGCTTTCAGACAACCCCATACAACTCACGACAAAATAAATCAAAATCGAAGCCGTGAGTTGTACCGCTAACCAAGAACACAAATACAAACCAATGACGAACAAAAAAGGCTTGTTGGTAAAAGCAATGCGGAGTTGCTCGAAAAAGGGGATATCGGGCGTAGTTTCAGCCTCCCCAGTCGGGGACGGTCTACGCTGTAAATGGGACTCAGAAACGGCAAAAAGGAGGGTACTGCTAAATGCTAGGAGTTGTATCCCCACCAAAACTGAGACAATGGCCGTCATGGTAACGGTTGCGAAGACCAAAACGATAACACCGTAACCGATCGCGATCGCACTCAATACCAATAAAATCCAACCCCCAAGGCGCTTTTGTCGCAACGTCAGCAAGGGGTCTTTACCCCGTTCTTTGATACGAAAAACGCACCAAAAAATCGCTACAACCGACAAAATACTGCAAATTAGCCCCAAAACCCAGTATTGTCTCCGTGGATCGTCAGGATAAAAGGCAAAGACGACTTGAGCTAAGATGAGCGACAAAATACTGCCACCAATGGAAAAGGCCATACGAAAGCTATTTAAAGCCGTGCGCTCGTTGTAATCTTGGGTTAACTCTGGCGTGAGGGCGGTGTAGGGCAAGTTTACAGCCGTGTAAGCCAAATTAAATAAAATCGCCACAACGGTGTAATACCAGAACAAAGCAATATCATTCGTGGCTTGATTTTCGCTAAAAGTGGGGACTAACCATTGCACAAAAAAGGTAAGACCAAACGGAATTGCCCCCCACACCATCCAAGGAAGGCGGCGACCCCAACGGGTGCGGGTGCGATCGCTTAAAATGCCTGTAACTGGGTCGTTGACCGCATCGCCAATCTTACCAATCGCTAAAATACTGCCAGCCAAACCCGCGGGTAAGCCCGCTACATTCGTAAAAAAATACAGTAGAAAAAAGACTAAAACATTGGCAGTAATCGCCGGGCCTAAATCCCCAGCCCCATAGGCTAACTTAGTAGAGAAATGTAATTTTTCGGGTTGAGGTCTTATTTCAGTCATTAGTTATCAGCATCTAAGGGGCAGTCGGCAATCGGCAGTCGGCAATCGGGGGGAGTGGGGATGCAAGCCCCTCCAAAGGAGGTCAGAAACTTCTTGCTATGGGGCAGACTCTATAAAAAGGCTCAAAGCTAGACGCTTATAAGTATTACAGCCTCAAAAAGAGAAATTAACGTTTCACGCGAGAGTTCTCAGCACGAGCGCAGGAACGTTCTTCCAAGAGTTTATAGGGTTGTGGGCGATTGGTTTTGACTTAATTACGCCAGCACTTTTGCCTCAACCCAGTTAGTTTCTGAACTTTTAGCGATAGGGCGGACTCTCAAAGAAAAATTAAGCACTAAAATGAATAAAATTCTAAAATAGGCGATCGCGGCTTCAGCCGATACAAAAAAATCGAAAAAAATACGCGATACTGTAGCCAGTTGTACCATCGTCTGAAGCCATTTTTCCAAACTTGTTATGCCAGACTTGATTGTGTCCTGGTCGGACTATCACGAAAAAATAGAACGTTTGGCCGTCCAAATCTATGAATCAGATTGGGAATTTAACCAAATTATATGTATTGCTAAAGGCGGATTGCGGGTCGGGGATCTATTGTGTCGCTTGTTCGATCGACCCCTGGCCATTTTATCGGCATCTTCCTATAGTGGCCCCCAAAATCGCCAACGGGGTGAAATTCGATTTTCGCGCCATTTAGCCATGACGACTGAATATTTGGGCGATCGCGTCTTGTTAGTAGACGATCTCGTTGATTCTGGTAAGAGTTTACAAGCAACTATTCAATGGTTACAAGAGCGTTATTGTAACGAAATGAGCGAGTTACGCACCGCTACCCTGTGGTATAAAAGCTGCTCGATTGTCACCCCAGATTATTATGTCGATTATCTGGCGGACGACCCCTGGATTCGCCAACCCTTTGAATATTACGAGCAAACAACCCCCGACGCGATCGCGGCCAAATATCGTTCATTAGCATCGGATAGGCAGTGGGTAGTAGGCAGTAGGCAGTAGCTAGAAGGGCAGGAAAGTCGCTTAATTTCTGCCTCAACCTTATCACCCCTAAACAACAACCAACAACAAATGACCAAAAACAAAATCATCCGGATTTTGGCTGGTGATAATCGCTAAAAGGACAAGCTTGCTTAAAGCGGATTCATCGTAACCTGTGTTAGAGTGAGCATAATAAATTGAACATAAATTGCACTTCCCCATCAGCGCAACAATAAAGGCTTATGGTAAACCCAAAACGTGGACTAGTTCTCGGCGCAACAGCATTAGTTTTAACAACTGCCGCCGTAGCTGGAGCAGGTCTTCTTTCTCAAAGTCAAGCTTTGATGGGCGACAGCCCCAAAGAATTAGTAGACGAAGTTTGGCAAATTATTAACCGTCAGTATGTAGATGCCACCTTTAACGGTGAAGATTGGCGGTCAATTCGTTCGGAATATTTAGACCGTACCTATAGCGACAAAGACGAAGCTTACGGTGCAATCCAGGAAATGTTAGAGCGCCTTGACGACCCCTATACGCGCTTTATGAATCCCGATGAATTCCAAAGTATGCAAATTGATACCTCTGGAGAATTGACTGGAGTTGGGATTCAAATTGCCAAGGATGAAGAAACCGACCGTCTGATTGTCGTTTCGCCCATTGAAGACAGTCCAGCGTTTGAAGCGGGGATTTTGGCCAAAGATATCATTATGAAAATCGATGGTCTCGATACCAAAGGGATGGATGTCAATGACGCGGTGAAGTTAATTCGCGGTGAAGAAGGTACTGAAGTCACCCTGACCATTAAACGGGGTTCCCAGGAAATTGATTACCCGATTAGTCGGACCCGCATCGAAATTCATCCGGTACGCGCCAGACTTGAAAATAGCCCGATTGGCCCGGTGGGTTTTATTCGCCTGAACCAGTTTAGTGCTAACGCAGCCGGGGAAATGCGCGAAGCTATCGAAGATTTTGAAAACCAAAATGTTGAGGGTTACATCCTGGATTTGCGCTCGAATCCGGGGGGTTTGTTGTATTCCAGCATCGAGATTGCGCGGATGTGGATAGATGAAGGCAAGATCGTGTCTACCGTGAATCGTCGCGGGACGGTAGACGAAGAAGCTGCTAATAATCGCGCTTTGACGGATAAGCCTTTGGTGATTTTAGTCGATGGGGGTTCGGCGAGTGCGAGTGAAATTCTCTCTGGCGCACTCCAAGACAATGACCGCGCCGTTTTGGTGGGAACGCAAACCTTTGGGAAAGGCTTAGTGCAATCAGTACGGGACTTAGGAGATGGTTCGGGTTTAGCGGTTACCATTGCGAAATATCTGACTCCAAGCGGTCGCGATATTAATGAAGCTGGGATTCCGCCGGATGTGGTTTTAGAACTTTCTGAAGAAGAACGGAAGGAATTACAGCGCGATCGCACCCGCCTTGGCACTCCTAACGATCCTCAGTATGTTAAGGCCTTGGATGTTCTCACCCAAGAAGTCCGCGCTCGTCAAGGCGAAATGCCCGATGTCCAGGTGAACGCGATTCCCGAAGCCAGTCCGAATTAACGCGGTTGGCATTTCCCCGCCCGAATTAAACCGACTCGACGGGCGATCGCGTCGGGTTGAGAAGCAAACGGCCCCCAGTATTCGATATTGGGGGTTTGTTTTGGAACGAAAATTTCCTCGGAAACAATTTCACATTGTCCGGTTTCTTGCTTGACAATATACCAGTTTTTTGCATCGCTCATCATTCAAATAGAGTTATGGGGTATTGGCTTAGACGGGGGGTGGTGTTTTCCTACTCAAGTTTTCGTCGATCGCCAAGGACTAATGACCAAATTTTAATTTTTTTAAGCTCTTATTGCAATAGATTTCCAATTAGCCGCTATACTGAAAAGCAATATTGGCAGAATATTTTAATAAAAACATAATAAAACACAACCTTTTCTTAACCAGAACAAGCATTAGGAGGAAACCATCATGCCTAAATCTACTTTTCAACTACACGGTCAGTTGCTTGCTTTTGTCATTAAAGATGGCTACAAAGTCAAATATTTACGAGTCGCGGTCGAAAACACGGAACTGTGGATCAAACTGCCCAAAAAAGTGCGTAAAGCCCTCGACCCCCGTTTGACCCCAGGCTGCTATCTCAACATTCAAGGCACTCAGAAGCTTGAGAAGACGGGTAAAACCAAGTTCACGGCAAAATCCGTGCAACTAGCCAACGCCAAGCCTTCAGAAGCGTTTCCCGCCACTCCTAGACGAGAAAAAGCCCAAGCGAGGATATTAGTTTGTGGGAAATCTGCTTGTCGGAAACGAGGAGGACAACAATTGTGTCACGCCCTCGAACAAAAACTGCGCGATCGCGGCTTAGAAGACCAAGTGCAAATCAAAAGCACAGGCTGCCTCAAAGCTTGTAAGAAAGGCCCGAATCTGATCGTGATGCCGGATAAAACCCATTATCAGCGAGTCGAAGCCCACGAAGTCGCCGCGATCGTAGAAGAACATTTTGCCGATCAAAAGCCTGCTGTAGACCAATCTCGGAGAGAGCGCGCTGCCATCTTTAATGCAGCCTCAGAGAGATTGGTTAATGTCAGTTCGTAGTGGGGAGGGGCTTGGTGCTGTAGGGAACGATGGTAAGCGAGATCGTAGTGATGGGTCAGCAAATCCGATACTAACTCGCGCCATTGTTCAGCATCAATCAGATCGTACCACTGCTGTATTTTGGCTTGGCCATAGCGATATTTAAGGCGAGACAGTTGCTGTTTGAGGCGATCGGGATGCTCGATGAAATCTACATATTGCTGCAACAAACGGGTCACGCGAACCGCCAACGATAAATGAATCTGAACCGAGGGGGCAGTTTTCATCATTTGCCACAACTGCGGCGGGATGTGCAGTTTGCCGATGGTGCTGCTTTCGGCTTCGAGCCAGATAATTTTATGGGGTTGAAAGTTTTGGAATTTTTGCAGTAGCAAAGATTCAAACCACTTTTGCGAGGGTTGAGCCTGATGATGCCAGTTTTGCCCCAAGACAGAACCGCGATGGTTGGCGATCGCCTCTAAATCTAAAACTTGTGCGCCTTGCTGGGCTAAATACTGCAAAATGGCGGTTTTGCCCACTCCTGTAAAGCCTTTGAGGAGTCTGTATTGAAACTGACCAGGAAGTTGCCCTAACTGTTGACGTACCTGGGTTCTGTAGGTTTTGTAACCCCCCGTCATCACGGTAACTTGCCAGCCAATTTGCGCCAGTACTAAGGCCAAACTGTGCGATCGCGTCCCACCGCGCCAACAATAGATCAAGGGTTGATAATCTTTATCCTTGTTCTGGAAATGAGTTTCTAAATGTTCGGCAATATGGCGAGAAATCAACGCCGCACCGATTTTACGAGCAGCAAAAGGCGATTCTTGCTTATAAATTGTCCCCACCCGCGATCGCTCCTCATTATTGAGGACGGGTAAATTAATCGCCCCCGGCACTCGGTCTTCGGCAAATTCCTTTGGAGAGCGCACATCAATAATTTCGCTGTAGTGGGAATATTCAGGTGTGGCGGTGTTGTGTAATGCCAATTTTCTGTTGTTGGTTGTTGGTTGTTGGTTGTTTGTTATTGCTTCTCCCTATTGCCTACTGCCTACTGCCTACTGCCCAAAAAACATCAACCCTCCGACCAATCATAATTGAGGCCCACGGGTCGCTTAATAATCACCACATTACGATTGCGATCGCCCACTCGTTCGTAAATTAACCGATCCACACTTTTCATGGCCAAATAAATGCCCAAGCCTCCCATTTGGCGGTGTTCCGGCGGTAAATGGAGATCGCGAGGGGGTGGCTTTTGGGTCGGATCGTAGGGAAGCCCTTTATCCTCAATGGTGACGATCAAAGCGCGATCGCTCAAAATTGCTTGTAGTCGAATCGGCCCGATGTTATCGGCCGCCTTATAGCCATGTTGAATAATATTCGTGACCAACTCATCAATTGCTAAACGGAGATTGTAGCTAGTTTCTGGATCGAGATTAGCGACCTCGGCCGCTGCGATCGTATATTCTGCGATCGCATCCAAAGCATCCAGAGTTCCAAGTACAGTCAACGCCTTCATCGCCTTTCGTTTCAATTCACCGAGAAAGATGTACGCCGCACCGCCAGCATCGTAATGTCGTCAAACTGACTGGCAGTTCCAGTATGGGCTAACACTTCTGCGGCCACGCGATCGAGAACGGCTTGAGCTGAAGTCACCTCTGTTTCGAGTATCGTTAATAAACGTTTTTCTGTAAACAAAGTTCCGCCTTGACTCCGCGCCTCAGTCACGCCGTCAGTATACCCAAACAACAAATCCCCCACATCTAAATAGGTCTGGCGAATGCGAAACTTAAGATTGGGTAACAATCCCAACGCCGGGCCCGTCGAATTTAACACTTCTTTGATTTGGCCGTTGTCTTTCAAAATAAACAACGGATCGTGACCCGCATTGATATAAGTCAGTAAGCTTGTTTCGGGGTCAAGTACGCCAAAAAACAACGTCGCGAACATTCCTAAATCGCCGTGATTGAGGGCAATATAGTTATTCGTCAAGCGAACAGCTTTGAGGGCATTAATTTGGCTGTGGTTGGGTTGACGTTCTGATTTTTGAGCAAAAGTTACCGCTTCGAGGGGAATAGGAACTGAGGAGAGTTTGTCAAGCAACACGGAAGTAAATTCCGAGTGAAAGGTCACTCCTTCGAGTTGGGTTTGACCGGAGAAAATGCGAATCAAACTGCGAAACAACGCCATAAACAACGCCGCCCCCACCCCTTTATCACACACATCGGCAATGACTAACCCCAGTTGATTGTCGGGGAGGTCAAACACATCATAAAAGTCTCCCGCGACCATACGGGCCGGTTTAAAATAGCTGGCAATTTCCAGATTCGGCAATTCTGGTAGAGATTCGGGTAAAAAGTTGCGCTGGATGTATTGACCTTTTTCTAATTCTTGATTGAGAAGGGCACGGCGACGATCGAGTTCGGCATAAAGGCGAGCATTTTGCAGCACTAAGCTAATTTGATCGGCGGCCAATTGCATCAAATCGGCGGTTTGCTGGCTGAAGTGATGGGGCCGCGAGTGGAGCAACGACATAATCCCTAATAATTCCTCTCCTTTGAGAATGGGAATGGCTAATACCGATCGCGCGGTGTATTGTTGTTGGTTTGAGACGATCCAACGTTCGTCTACTTCCGTATCGACAATTAAGCCAATTTGCTGTGTTTGCTTGACCCAACTGGTTAAACCGCTTTCTAAAGCCCGATTGAGTTGGTCAGAATTCGCTTTGAGGGGGGGTTCTGTCGGACTGAGAATACAGTTGGTGACGCGACCGCAGGGGTCTAACAGAAAAATACTGCCTTCTTCGGCGCGAGTTAGTTCTGTAGACACGTTGAGGGTTTGCTGCAACGTCGCATCGAGCATTTCATGACTTTTAGAACTATGAGCCATGGCTACCAAGGTTTCTAAAAGTTTCCGAGGTAGCACATTAGCGACAACATCTTGACGGAGTGACTCTAGTTCTTCATCATCATATTTCAGGGATTGGTCGCGATCGCCCATACTCAAGTTATGACTTTTGTTGCAACACAGCTAATCCCGATTCTAACGTTTCGCAAGTGGTAAAAAAGTTGAGAAAGCCCGTGATGCTCATGGTTTTGTAAATTCTTGGGGCGAGTCCCACCAAGACCACCTGACCATCGCTGGCGGTGACATGGCGATATAAAGATAACAACATCCGCAGCCCCGCACTTGACATATATTCCACATCATGAAGGTCAAGTAAAATTTTACTACTCGGTGTGGCCAGAGAAATGACTTTTTGCTGTACCTCAGACGCAGTATTGGCATCGAGATCGCCTGCTAACTCGACCACAGTAATAGCTTGCAAATTGTTGATCGTAATATCCATTGGGGCGGCGATCGCTGGCTTGTAGATTAACGAAACTCCTGAGATTGGCAATTTTCCACCCAGTCAAATATCCAGGCTGAAAACAATGGGTTATTCCCTTCACGAGCATAGCAAATTCTCAATCCTTTACGAGCGCCTATCGGGTTGAAAAGGGGCGGGTCTTGAGGCTGTTTTTTGACTTTTTGAGTTGAATCGTTCCAAATAATACCAAAGCCCCTACAGAATTTGGGATAAAAATTGTTGGGTACGTTCTTCTTTAGGATTCGAGAAAAAGGCATCCGGTGTTGCTTCTTCAACTAATAAACCATCGGCCATCAAAACCACGCGATCGGCGACTTCGCGAGCAAAGCCGACTTCGTGGGTCACACAGACCATGGTCATGCCGTCTTTAGCCAACGATCGCATCGTATCGAGTACCTCTCGCACCATTTCCGGGTCAAGGGCTGAGGTGGGTTCGTCGAATAACATAATCTTCGGTTGCATGGCCAAAGCCCGCGCGATCGCCACCCGTTGCTGTTGTCCCCCGGATAACTGACCGGGATATTTCTTTGCTTGTTCTAAAATACCCACTTTTTCAAGCAACTGCATCGCTAAAGCTTCCACTTCCTGCTTTTTCTGGCGACGCACCCAAATCGGCGCTAAAGTCACATTTTGTAATACCGTTAAATGGGGAAATAAATTAAACTGCTGAAACACCATCCCCACTTCTCGGCGAATCGCGTCAATATGTTTCAAATCGTGGGATAACTCAATCCCATCGACCATAATTGTGCCTTTTTGATATTCTTCTAAAGCATTAAACGTGCGGATAAAGGTAGATTTCCCAGAACCAGAGGGCCCCATGATCACCACCACTTCCCCCCGTCTGACAGTCAAACTCACCCCCCGCAAAACATGAAATTTGTTGCTGGTGTACCACTTATGGACATCCTGTGCCACAATCATTTCTGCGGTGGGGTTGCTACTCCCATTTAAACTATCTTGCACGATGGGCTGCTGACTCGCCATAATTATTCTCCTTCAAGCATTTCCTAATTTTTTCGATCGAACCACTCAGATAAATTCAGTATTACCCAATCTGAAACTTCTCGTTTTAGCCGCTGCTGCTACTTAAACATTCAGTTTTTTCTCTAAGCGTTTACTCGCTAGGGACATGGTGTAACAGAAAATCCAAAACAAGACCGCATCAAACAGATAAACTTCCATAAACCGTCCCAAAAACTGCGGATTAGCCAAAATCGAATTACTAATCCCCAGCAACTCCACTAGCCCTACAATCGCCAACAAAGTCGTGTCTTGGAATAAACTAATAAACTGACCGACAATTGCCGGAATGACTGCTTTCAGGGCTTGGGGCATCACGATCAAAGTCAAAGTCAACGGCGTACTCAACCCCAACGCCCGGGACGCTTCGGATTGCCCGCGGGGAATGGATTGTAAACCGCCGCGCACGTTTTCTGCCAAATACGCCGAACTAAACAAAGTTAACCCGACGACCGCCCGAATCACCCGATCCGGTCGCATTCCTTCAGGCAGAAACAAGGGAATCATGACTTGTCCCATAAACAAAATTGTAATCAACGGCACACCGCGCACCAACTCAATGTACGCGATGGATAACCAGCGCACGACCGGTAAAGTACTTTGTCGCCCCAACGCAAAAATTACGCCAATCGGGAAACATAAAACAATACTAATCGCCGCCGTAAATACTGTCAGTAACAATCCTTGCCATTCGTTGGTACTTACCGCTTCTAATCCACCACTGCCTCCAATGAGCCACAAGCTAATCAAAAATAAAATAGACCAGCCTAAAGACATCCATTTACCGAGTCCCGGTTGGGCTTGGCCGAGTTGTTTCCCTATCCAAGCCCCGGCTACGATTACACCCACCATTCCCAGCAATAAAAAGCGATTGGGAATGGCGGTAGGAACTAAAAAACAGACCAACGCCGCCACCCCCATGCCTATCAAAACATCCTTACTGAACAACTTGGCCGCGTTTCGGGCAACTACGCCCCAAGACAGCCCTGCTAAACCACAGGTAAGGGCTAAAAGCAACCACAATCGCCACAGTTGTTCGTTGGGATAGCGCCCGACAATAAACAGTTTTAAGTTGCGGGGAATTACGTCCCATTTGGCATCGGTGGCGGCCCACAGACCGAAGTTATAACCCACATAAGCCAATATCCCTAACACAATGAGGGTAATGAGGGCGTTGTACCACGGACTAAAGAGGTTTTTCTTAATCCAATTAAGGGGTGTATCTTGGATTTCGGGGGGCGCAATATCTTGAGAACCTGGCGTTAGAGTCGTCATGGTTGTTGGTTGTTGGTTATTGGTTGTTGGTT
>JBKHDX010000076.1:0-19205 GCA_046541115.1 Spirulinaceae cyanobacterium
GTGAGGGTGACGGAGAGGGTGTGGGTGTACTTTCCGGTTGAGGGGTGGGAGTGGGAGAGGGTGAAGGAGTGGGTGTGGGCTGAGAAGTGGGTGAGGGTGAAGGAGAAGGTGAAAACGCGATTTCATCGTCAAACTCTGGAGTTGGGACGGTGAAAGGTGTGTAGGGATTGCTTCGCGGTGGGGTGAAGGGGGGGAGAGGATTGGCTTGGGGAAGGGATTGCTGTGTTGTTGCTTCTCGTTTCCCGGTTTGAGTGGCTTTTGTATTCCCTTCTGTGTCGCTTTCTGTGTCAGGAGAAGCGGCTAACTGGGTGACTTTGATAATTTCTTCTTCGGGGGGGATTTCGGCTTGTTCGGAGTCGGAAGGAAGCGGTAGCCACAGCAATCCGGCGTGTATGCCCAAAGCGAGGTAAAACCACGGTCTAAATAGGACGGGACGCACGAATGAGAGGGATTTTTGAGACAGGGTGACTAGCTTCATATCCGAATACCAAAAGGTAATGAAGAAGGATCGAGTTCGATCTTACTTTTATTTATAGGCAGTTGTGGAGAGGTTATCGCCACTTCTATTTCCTGTCTACTCGCGATCGCGCCTCCGAGCCGTACAAACTCAAGTTAAAATAGTTTATCCCTTCACTTTACGAGTTGCTGTCCAGTGGCGATCGGAGGACGCATAAACCTCAATATTGTTTAACCCGGCTTGGGATAACATATCCTGGACTTCGGGGACGGTAAACGCCGCAAACAGGGAATCCCGAAACAGTTGGGCTTGATGGGGGCTGTATTCCGGGCCAATTTCGCTTACAAGGCGGTTAACTTCGGCTTCGCTGTCAGGACGCATCAAGTCTCGGAGGAAAATGCCGCCTTGGGGTCGCAAAACTCGCTTGATTTCGCGAAAATAGGGCAAAGGATCGGGTAAGTGATGCACGATACTATTAGACATCACGAAATCAAAGCTATTGTCCGCGTAGGGCAGTTTTTTGGAGTCGGCTTTTTCCAGTTTGATTTGCTCAGATAATCCCGCTTGCCTGACGTTGCGCTCGGCTAGGGCTAACATGGAGTCTGCGAGGTCGATGGCGGTAATCTGCCAATGGGGGCGTTGCTGGGCAATGAGTATGGGAATGCGGGCGGTTCCAGTGCCGCTATCGAGGACGGTGGCAATTTCTGGGGCGATCGCGATCGCGTCTTGAGCAAAAGCCGAGTTGACCTCAAGGAAGTCCATGGCATCGTATTCCTGGGCTTCAGCTTCAGTATCCATGACTTCGGGTTCGGGAATGCGTTCCATCGGTAAATTCACTTAATTTCCTTTCTGCTAACGGGAAAGGCGGCGTTTTTCCCGCTTTTGGTGATGATACCAGCGATACCAAGTTTGAGAACTTCGCAAACAAAGCCAGAGTAATAACATGGCGATTAATCCCCCTTGGTGCGGAGCATTGAAGGCAAAAAAGACTAAGAAAACACAGAGTATATCTTCGAGTAAGACGATTCCCAGGGGTAAGCGTTGCCAGCGAAAAAACCAGCCCACCTGCACCAACTTGAGAACAAACGCCAGTAAACCGCCGATCAGTCCCATCAGCCACAAGGGTTCTACTTCTACTTGAATCAGAGTCGGGGCAGCCATGCCCATCAATGCCCCGACAATTGGACTAAAAGCCAGTTCGATCAGTTGTAAGACTCTTTGACCGAGTAATTTTTTCGAGCCGAATATTTCAAATAAAGACCAACTGGTAAGAATGCCGATGAGAACTTGAGGATGAATCAAAGCCAAAATGGGGATATCTTGCCAAAGGCGATCGCTCTGTAACAAGCCAATCACCAGTAGAGGAAGGGCAATTCTCATTCCAGCCGCCGCCGAAGCGGAAAGGGTTGCTAAGAGGCCAACAAACATAAAAATCAATTTTTAGAACTAGCTCAAACACAAGTTCAGGTCATTTAAGAAAAGCCGCAATTGAGAATCAAAGCTTCTCTTTCATTTAGTATAGAAACCTTTGCTCAAAAAAATTAGAGAGAAATTTAAAAGTTGGCAAGGGATAAGACTTCAAAGTAAAGAATCATGACTTTGTTACTGACAATACAACTCGTTTTAGAACAATTCCACTGGTCTGCCCTAAAATACAGCGCGACATTCGGGACTTGAGACAGAATCGTCATACTCAAACTCCCCATCAAATCCCCAACTGCTTGATAAACTGAGGTTATTGGCTAATTTTTGAATAAGGATAAAGAAATAATGGATGTGATTCCAGCGATCGATCTATTAGAAGGTCGTTGCGTGCGTTTATATCAGGGAGACTACGAACAATCGCAAGTGTACGGTGAAAACCCTGTAGAAATGGCGCAACGCTGGCAAGACCAAGGCGCACCGAGACTGCATTTGGTAGACCTTGACGGCGCGAAACAAGGAAAACCTGTCAACCACGAGGCGATCGCGGCCATTGTCCAAGCCTTGTCCATTCCGGTACAAGTGGGAGGGGGACTCAGAAATCGCGATCGCATTGCTCAACTCCTCAATTTAGGTGTAGATCGGGTTATTGTGGGAACCCTTGCCGTCGAAAATCCCGAACTCGTCGGCCAACTCTGCACCGAATTTCCCCAAAAAATTGTCGTCGGGATTGACGCACGCAACGGCCAAGTTGCCACTCGCGGTTGGCTCGAAGATTCTGCCCTGGCTGCCACCGAACTTGCTCAAAATATGGCAAAATTAGGAGCCGCAGCGATTATTTACACCGATATTCAGCGCGACGGCACTTTAAGCGGGCCGAACTTGGACGCATTGCGAAAATTAGCTAACGCTGTCGATATTCCGGTCATTGCGTCCGGGGGCGTGAGTTCCTTAACCGATATCCTCAGTTTACTCGCCCTCGAACCCAGAGGTGTAACAGGAGTCATTGTCGGACGAGCGATTTATACAGGGAATCTTGACCTGGCTGAAGCGGTAAAAGCCGTGGGTCAAGGCCGTTGGCAAGATGTCCCCCCCAATCCCGGCTTTTCTACCTTTGCTTAAACGCTATCCCCACAGGGAGATTGTTCTCCCTTCTCGATCAATTTATCAATAAATAATATCTTTCTTTAGACTTATTTTACTTTTTCCGAAAACAAAAATAAACGCGATCGCATCCCGATCCCTCTGGAAATCTCCCCATTTCTTCAGATGCTCGGCAAATAAAATTAAATATAATTAAAATCACTCTGGCAAAACAGCATCAATCTTAGTATTCCTGAAATCCTTTTTTTCTAGACATCCTAGGGTGAGAAAACGCTAAAATAAGAGTAATTTGTAAGAATTCCCCTCCCCCTCAAAAATACTGACTGTGGGGTTTCGCCACTATTTTCAAAAGTATCTATTTAGTATATAACCCTAAAAAATAGCTAAAATTGGATAATTCTCCGAATCCAGTCCTACCCACCCCCTAACCCAATCATTGCCACTTACGAGTGAATCATGTTTCTCGCAACCAACCTCTTGATTGACAACCTCATCGAACAACTTACCGATGGTTACCGTCGCACCTACGGCGGTTGGAAATCAGAATACTCTGAAATCATCGCTTGGGCGGCTGGAATGGCACTCGAAAATATTGCCAACAGCGACGCACTTTATCACAACGTCGAACACACCATTTTTGTTACCTTAGTCGGTCAAGAAATTCTGCGAGGTCGTCATATCAAAGAAGGGGGTGTGAGTTGTGAAGATTGGCTGCACTTCCAAATCTCCCTACTTTGTCACGATATTGGTTATGTCAGGGGCGTGTGTCGTGCCGATCGCCCCCACCAAGGATTATACGCCACAGGCATCGGTCAAGAAACCATCGCCACGCCCCCTGGTTCGAGCGATGCTTGCATGGCTCCCTATCATGTCGATCGCGGTAAACTCTTTGTACAGGAGCGTTTTGGCGGTCACAAACTCATTGATGCCGCAGCCCTTAAGCAAAATATCGAACTGACTCGTTTTCCCGTCCCCAGCGACGAAGACCACAAAGCCACAGGGGATTATCCCGGTTTAGTGCGGGCGGCAGATTTAATCGGACAACTGAGCGATCCTCGCTATTTACAGAAAATTCCGGCATTATTCTACGAGTTTGAAGAAATTGGGACGAATAAAATTCTTGGCTACCGTACTCCAGGGGATTTACGGGCAAAATATCCCACTTTCTACTGGAATGCCGTATATCCTTACATTAGCTCCGGCTTAAAGTATCTCAATCTGACCCAGTCCGGAAAACAAATTATTGCTAATCTTTACGCCACGGTATTCCGGGTCGAACATGAAGAAGAAACGGCGAAGATGTCTACTCCAACTTCAACTTCCGCCGCAGCTTAAGAGGTAGTGAAAATTCAAACCCACAACTAATCAAAAATATAGATGGTTTGGGATTCGAGGCGATCGCACATCGAGGAGGGTTTTTGGTCGCGGGGGAAAGACTGACGATTGAGTTTGACTTGTAAGCCTGTCATGGGGTCGTCTCCTGCGGCCATTAAAAATTGGAGACGCTCAATGCAAGGCCAAGTGACGAGATCGTCGAGAATGGGCGTTAAGGCTTCGAGATAGGGATGATTGACATCTTTATACCAATCGGGGCTGGCCAGATGGGCTTGGTCGAAGCCGAGATGGACAAGGAGGGAAGGACGCTCAAACAACGCGATCGCGACGGGTCGGGCTTCTTCTTGGACTAAAAGGTTGCAGGTTTGGGCAAAATGCCGCAATTTCTCTAATAATTCGTATCGTTGCGTTACGGATTGGATGTCTGCTGTCCAGTCAATGGCGACGGTGACGAGATAGGTTTGCAGCAGTAAGTGACCGAGTTTTTGGGCTTTGGTGGCTAAATAAGTTGAATTGTGATCGGTGGCTTCGATCAGCAACGGGACGCGATCGACAATTTCTAAGCCGTAACCTTTTAATCCGGCGATTTTGCGGGGATTATTGGTAATCAGGCGAATTTGTTTCACCCCTAAATCGTTGAGCATTTGTGCGCCCATGCCATAATCGCGCAAATCTGCCGGAAAGCCCAAACGCTCGTTGGCTTCGACGGTATCTAAGCCTAAATCTTGCAGAGAATAGGCTTTAAGTTTGTTGACTAAACCAATACCGCGGCCTTCTTGACGTAAATAGACCACTACCCCTAATTGTGAGGCTTCAATCATTTTTAAGGCCGTTTGCAGTTGCATCCGACAATCGCAGCGCAACGAGCCAAGGGCATCTCCGGTTAAGCATTCGGAGTGCATTCGCACTGCGACAGGTTGGGAGGCGAAATCGGCGGGATTTCCCTTGACAATGGCTAAATGTTCGGTATTATCGAGAGCGTTGCGATAAGCATAAATCTGAAATTCACCGAATTGGGTGGGAAATTTACACACCGATTCCCGATAAACAAAGCGGTCGTATTTAAGGCGATAACCGATCAGATCGGCAATACTAATCAGTTTCAGGTCGCGATCGCGTGCATATTCGACCAGTTGCGGTAATCTGGCCATGGAGCCATCGGGATTCTGGATTTCGCAGATCACCCCCGCCGGATATAAGCCGGAAAGCCGAGCTAGATCGACGGCAGCCTCGGTATGTCCCGCCCGTTTGAGGACACCGCCATTTTTCGCTCGAATTGGGAAAATATGCCCCGGACGGCGTAAATCTTCCGAGCGCGAGCCGGGGTTAATGGCAACTTGGATGGTGCGAGCGCGATCTTCGGCGGAAATGCCTGTAGTGACTCCTAAATGGGGCGCAGCGTCGATACTAACGGTAAAGGCGGTTTGATTCGGATCGGTGTTTTTGGTGACCATGAGGGGCAAATCTAGCTGGTCTAGACGCTCTCCGGTCATGGCTAGACAAATTAAGCCCCTGGCTTCTACGGCCATAAAATTAATGGCATCGGGGGTGGCAAATTGCGCCGCACAGATTAAGTCGCCTTCATTTTCGCGGTTTTCGTCGTCTACCACGACAATCGGCTTGCCAACTTTGAAATCTGCTAGGGCTGCGTCAATCGAATCGAATTGAAAAGGAGGGGTGTGAGGCGATCGCATTACGAGGGTTTCTTAGTAGAGATTGTAAAAATTTATAACGGTTCGTTTTTGATTGTAACTTGATTTGCTACGAGGCTACGCCTGTACTAAAAACGCGACCGATGACTTCTTCAATGGGGGGATCGCTGATACTGAGGTCAATCACTTCTAATTGCGCGAGAATATTAGCGACTTTTTGGGTTAAATGCTCTCTTTTGACTAAAAAGCGCACTTCCTGCCCAGTGATGGCTTCAATTTCGCCAAATTCCTTTAATTTTTCCTTGGGTAAGGGGTGAGCGAGTTCAACTTTTACCTCGCGATAAGGGGCAAATCGCTCAAATAAACGATCCAAACGGCCATCATAAATCAACGAGCCTTGGTAAATCAGCATCACGCGATCGCACAAGGCGGTAATATCAGCCATGTAGTGACTGGTGAGCAAAATTGTCGCTTCATAGCGTTGATTGTATTCTCGCAGAAACTCCCGCACCGCCGCTTGAGCATTCACATCCAAGCCCAAAGTCGGCTCATCGAGAAACAGCACTTCCGGTTGATGTAGCAATGCCGCCAGCAATTCCGCCTTCATGCGCTCCCCCAAGGATAACTTACGGACGGGTTGGGTGAGCTTGTCTTCGAGGTGCAGCATTTCGGTTAATTCCCCCAAGCGCTGCTCAAACACGCGATCGCGTATCTTGTAAATTGCCCCATTAATCCGTAAGGAGTCCACCGCAGGCAAATCCCAGAGTAATTGCTGTTTCTGCCCCATAACTAAGCTCATTTTCTCTAAAAATGCCCCCTGACGGCGAAATGGCACATACCCCGCCACCCGCACTTTCCCCCCCGATGGATGCACCAATCCCGTGAGCATTTTTAGGGTTGTGGTTTTACCTGCGCCATTAGGCCCTAAAAAGCCAACTACTTCTCCTTTTTCTATTTGAAATGATACGTCTTTTACCGCATGAATTTGACGATATTGACGGCGGAAAAAATGATTTAATGTGCCTTTTAATCCAGCTTGTTTTACAGCAACGGCATAAGTTTTACTGAGGTTAGCAACATCGATAATGGTCATTTGTTATTGGTTATTGGTTGTTGGTTATTGTAAATCATATATTGCTTATAGGGGCGGGGTTTCCCCGTTCAGTCAGGAGTTTATATCTTGTCGTTTTGTGTCCGACAACGGCATTAAATTGTTATTAATTAGAGTTAAAATTGGGCAAGGAGACCTCGGCCCTACAGAGATTTAAAACTTTTTTGATATTGGGTTTCTCAAAATACTATACAAACAACAAACAACGAACAACAAATCACACACTTTCCGGATTTAATTGAGCCATACGCCAAGTTACATAAGTACCAATAGGACTCCAAAGCAAATAGGGCAATAACAACACAAATGCCCAAGTCGAAATGGGCCAGACCAACACCGCCAAAATTGCCCCTAATAGCGTCCCGGTTGCGCCGATAATCGTTCCCACCATCAAACTGCGAAACGCGCACATCACGGGGGTATAAGCCATGATTGCGATTTCGACAATGAGATAAAAGCCCATATAAAACCAATTTCCCGGTTGGGCTTCCCAAACCAAATAAGCCGACCAAACGCCACAAATTAGAATGGTTGTCCAAATCACCGGAATAAACTTTTCAAAGGTCAGCCAACGGGGACGACGCTGACGATTAAACCATTGTTGATTGGGGGTGAGGGAACTTCCCACAAAGGCGATAATGAGGGCAACACCGGCGATAATAAGCCAAGAGGGGATCATATTTGTCTATTTTTCGCAATTATGTCTCAATTTTGCGTTCTTTTTGATTTTAGTAAGTCTATCGTCTGAGAGAATTTTGTGGTCTCAATTCAAGTTTTTCCCTTACGTCCGCAGGAGTTGAAACCCCGATCGGCTTGCTAGACTTGGATTAGCCTTATTTTACTTGATAGTGAAATTAACTCATGATTGAGCGCAACGACCCCCTGAAAGAAAAGCCCCTGAAGCGATTACAGATGTATTTGTATTTAATTCCCTGGTTGGGTGTTTTGCCGGCCCTCTGGACGATATATCATAAGGAGGGCGATCGCGAACAACAAACTACCAGCCGTCTAGCGGTTACCCTGGCTTTCGTCTGGCTGCTTAGTAACGGTGTACTGTTGACCAGTGCAACTCAGGCCCCCGATATTCTGCAATTTCGCTTATTATTTGGAGATGCCTTGTTAAGTTCGGGATACGCGATCGCTTGCTTATTTCTGATGCTGCGAGTGTGGCGGCAACAATCGCTACATTTGCCGGGGTTTAGTTCCTTGTCTCGCCGGGTTTTCCCCAAATCATCGGGAAAACTCAGCCGATAAATTACATTATAGGCTTGAAGGTGCTAAATTAGGCTGTGACTGCTTTAACCGGATTTTTGCCCAAAACGGTGTAAAAGTTGCTAGGAAAGCCAAAAGCAAATAGACTTGCTTTCAATGGGCTTTATTGCTTCTAATTGCGTGTGAGGAAACCTGTGTCCGTTCGAAAAGTTCAGGATCGAAATCATCGTCAAAAACAACCCCTTTATTCCACTTCGCGCCAAAAACAACGCAAACGCCAACAAAAGCGACGCTGGGCGTTAATTTGGCTCGGATTAACTGCTGTTGCTATGTTATCGGCTTCGGCAGGCGCATTACTGGCATTTTCTTTGTCTTCATCTCCCTTACGACAAGCTAATCTCACCCCCGAAGAAGCGGCAATTTTTGGAGATGATGCCATTTCCACTCAAAATCTGAAATTGCCTTCTCTGACTCGTCCGGTTCATATTTTGGTGATTGGCACAAAAGTGACCTTATCCGATTTAAACGAAAAGCCTGCTTATGACCCCGGCTATGATGCTTTAGTCAACTCGTTAGACGGTTTAGCCGATACATTACTCCTCATTCGCTTCGACCCGGCAACCGACCGCCTCACCTTGCTTTCCATTCCCCGGGATACCCAAACGTTAGTCTCAGGTTACGGCGTGACAAAAATTAATGCCGCTAATTATCATGGGGGGCCAGCTTTAACGGCCAAAGCGGTGAGCAATCTCCTAGAAGGGGTACAAATTGACCGTTATGTACGGGTGAATGTCCAAGCCATTGAAAAGCTAATTGACGCAATTGGAGGTGTGGAGGTGTATGTTCCCAGAGATATGAAATACACCGACCACAGCCAACATCTTTACATCGACCTCAAAGAAGGTCAACAAGTCCTCGATGGCGATAAGGCTTTACAATTTTTGCGCTTTCGCAAAGATGAATATGGAGATATTGGCCGCGTCCAACGGCAACAAATTTTGTTGCGGGCAATGGTCGAACAAGCATTAAAGCCGAATATCTTGGTTAGAATTCCTAAAATTTTGAAGGTGGTTCAAGAAAACCTTGATACTAACCTGACGGTAGAGGAATTAGCGGCTTTAGCGGGATTTGCGGCTCAAACGGAGCGATCGCAAGTGGAAATGATGCTGTTACCGGGAGAGTTTAACGGCACAGGACGCACCGAGATTAGTTACTGGATTCCTCATCCCCGCGCGATTGAATTGATGATGGCCCAACACTTCGACCAAGGCTACAGCGAAGTGGAATCGAAGTTACCGGCTTATACCAGTATTGCCATTCAAGATAGCACCGAAGCCCCTTTTGCGGCGGACGACCTCAAAGTTACTTTACAAGAAGCGGGTTATCGAAACGTTTACATTGAGCGCGATTGGAGTGAACCCCTAGACACCACTCGCATTATTGCTCAACGGGGCGATCGCATTACCGCCGAAAATGTCAAAATTGCTTTAGGCTTCGGGGAGGTGCGAGTTGAAAGTACCGGGGTATTAAACTCCGATATTACCATTAAACTCGGTCGCGATTGGCTCGAACGACAAGACTCGAACGACAAGATACGATAAATCCGACGACGTTTTAGTGGGTCATTGGTCATTTGTTGTTGCGTTCAAGTCATTGATAGCTTGTAGGTTGGGTAGAACGAAGTGAAACCCAACTAGCCTTTTCAAGGTGCTAGACTTCGCACTGAGTTTGACGCGAGAGGGGAAGAAAAAAGAGGCAGAGCCTCAATGCAAGCGTCCCTTGGTAGAACCAAAGAACGAGGTCAAATCCTCCTACTGCCCGAAAAATCCCCCTTTCAACCTCTGCAAACAGAGTGATAGCGTTAACTATTCTTCCGCAACTGCCATCGGCCCTAGATACTTCTGTAAATAAGGAGAAAACACCTCATAAATCAGTGTTAAAGGCTGGCCGCTGTGCCAAAACAAATAATGACGACCCCAAAACGGACCTTTTTCTTGAAACGCTTTTGCTAACTCCGCGCTGTGACCGTAGTATATTCCCTGAATATCGCGATACAACTCCGAGTGCAAACTTGCCAAATTGTCCCATATTGGTAACGAGCGATTTTGCAGGTATTCATCTACATGACGGGCATCCCACCATGATGCAGCATAAGCTAAACGCTGGCCGCTTTGGGTTCTTAGCCAAACTTGTCGGCGCATTCTCGGCGTTGGGACTGCCCGAATCAACTCAGGTGCGCCGTCACCGCTTGTGCCAATCAAGGACATATCAATTACGTCTACTTCGATTTTCTGGCGCGTGAGTAGCTTTAAATGGCGTGTGGGGGAACCATCACCGAGTAGGAGAATTTGCCAAGCGGGGGCAAGTTGATTGTGGGGTAGTCCAGTATGGACAACTGTTTCATCTCCTTCCCACAGGGAGTCTAGGGCGTGCCAAGGTGCTTTTAAACTGGGGCTATTAATAGGTGTCACCGTTGCGCTGCTTTACAAAACTTAATCTCTAAATTCCATGATATCGTGTTTTCAGGGCATCCGGCGCGATCGCACAATATTAAAACAAAGATAATCTGTTGATAGTTTATTTTTAATCAAAATAATTCAAACTGTTGATGGCGTTTATTGAGGCTGATTCACCGTTGTTTAGTTCCGCAGCGATCGAAGTTATTGAACTCAGCAAAAGTTTTAAAGGAAAGCCCGCTTTGCAATCGGTTAACTGTACGATTGCTAGGGGTGAAATGGTGGCTTTAGTCGGCGCTTCGGGTTCGGGAAAATCCACCCTACTCCGTCATATTAATGGCTTACAACTAGGCGATCGCGGTACGGTTAATATTTTTGGAACTCCTCTCCAAAATGATGGTCATTTACATTCAAAAGTTCGCCATCTTCGCAGTCAAATGGGCTGTATTTTCCAGCAATTTAACTTAGTGCGGCGACTTACAGTTTTAGAAAATGTATTGGTGGGTTATTTAGCCCAAATGTCGTTGCTGCGTTCAAGTTTTCATGGGTTTACTCAAGACCAAAAGACTGAAGCCTTAGCTGCCTTAGAGCAAGTTGGCATCCTCGAACAAGCTTATAAACGAGCTTCTTTATTATCAGGAGGACAACAACAACGAGTCGCGATCGCCCGGTGTTTAGTGCAAGGGGCTAAGATTATTTTAGCCGACGAACCCATTGCTTCTCTTGACCCAGAATCAGCCCGCAAAGTAATGGAATTACTCGTCAAACTCAATCGCGATCGCGGCATTACCATCGCCACATCTTTACATCAAGTGCAAATGGTTCGTTGTTATTTTCAACGTTCGATTGCTTTAAGAGAAGGACAAGTCATGTTCGATGGGGAAACCCGCTTACTTGATGACCGCAAGCTCAATGAAATTTATGGTTCTGCTGCTGAAGAATTAGTGTTAAAAGGTCACGGCGAACTGTTAGTTTAATTGCCGCTTTATCTCTATTTATTCGCCATCATTATGAATTTAATAGACCAGCCATGGATAGAAGATTTTTTGTTAAATCGAGTTCTTTATTTGTGCTTTCTTTAGCCAGCGCCAAAATGTTGTCTTCCTGCGGGGCTAATTCGACTTCAACTAATACGGTAGAAGCGACAGAAGCCCGTAATGCGGCTGAGATTGAGGAAATCAATTTTGGCATCATTTCCACTGAATCTCAAGCCAATCAAAAGCCAATATGGGAACCATTTATCGAAGCCATGTCGGCAGAATTGGGCATTCCGGTTAAAGCTTTTTATGCGACCCAATATGCCGGAGTTATTGAAGCCATGGCTGCCGGAAAAGTAGATGTGGCTTGGTTTGGCGGTAAGTCTTATATTGAAGCCGTAGAACGAGCGAATGCAGAAGCCTTTGCTTTAACCGTGGCTGATGATGGGTCTAAAGGGTATTATTCTCATCTGATTACAAATGCCGATAATCCTTTAGTGAAAGATGTTAATTTAGAAGCAGGGGATGGGGATAAATATGTAATTGAAAATGCTTCTAATTTAACTTTTGCTTTTAACGACGTGAACTCTACTTCTGGCTTTTTAGTGCCGAGTTATTACGTTTTTGCTCAAAATAGCGTCAATCCAAATGAAGCATTTGAACGCTTAGTTTTTGCGGGAAATCACGAAGCCGCTGCCTTAGTTGTAGCGAATAATCAAGTGGATGTTGCGACAAATAACAACGAATCTCTCAGCCGTTTAGAAAAGACAAATCCCGAAGCCCGCGAGAAGATTCAAGTGATTTGGACTTCTCCTGAAATTCCCAGTGACCCCATTGCTTATCGTCAAAATTTACCCGAAGCAGTGAAAGAAAATATCCGTAACTTCTTCTATAATTATGAAGACGAAGCAGTTTTAGGGCCATTGGAATGGTCGGGTTTTGAAGAAACAGATGATAGTCGCTGGAACACAATTCGCGAACTGGAAATTGCCAAACAAATCCTCGAAGTTGAAAGTAACGAAAGCTTGAGTGCCGAGGATAAGCAACAACAAATTGATGAGTTGAATAAACAGCTTGACGCACTGAAAAGTTAAACTATAATTTCAAAATTATGCCCCTAACTCAGTTAGGGGTATTATTATGATTATTAATCGGGAGATGCGATGAATGATTTGCAAGATCGACAATTGAAGTCTGTGAAAGTTTCCCCAGAAGTTATTGCCTTACTCAATCAAGAAGAAAAACGAGTTAAATCCCGCCGACTTTATTTAAGTGTAGCCGGAATTGGCGCGATCGCGATTTTGGTTGTTTCTTACATTCAAAGCGAGATTGACTTCTGGCAATTATTCAAAGACCGGAATAATATGTGGGAGTTAATCTTGCAGTTTTTCCCCCCAGATTTCACTTATTGGCAGTTGTACCTAGAGGATACCATTGTCACGATCGCGATCGCCATTTGGGGAACCTTGATGGCGGTTTTTGCTTCAGTTCCCCTAGGGATTTTTGCCTCAGAAAATATCTGTCCCAGTTGGTTGGTTTTACCCGTTCGGCGTTTGTTAGATGCGATGCGAGCGATTAATGAGTTAGTCTTTGCTCTCATTTTTATCGTCGCAGTGGGATTGGGACCGTTTGCAGGAGTTTTAGCGATTTTTGTCCATACCACCGGGACGTTAGGCAAGCTTTTTTCTGAAGCCGTAGAAGCCATTGAACCGGGCCCAGTGGAGGGAATTAGAGCGACGGGGGCAAATTCCCTTCAAGAAGTGATTTATGGCGTTATTCCCCAAGTTGTGCCGTTATGGACTTCTTTTACGTTATATCGTTTTGAATCCAATGTGCGGTCGGCTTCGGTTTTAGGAATTGTCGGAGCCGGGGGAATTGGGGTTTCTTTGGTACAAAGTTTTCAATCTTTTGATTATCAGAAAGTTTGCACAATTTTAATTATTTTGATTGTTGCCACCAGTTTAATTGATTATTGCTCAGGGAAGCTAAGAAACTGGTTGGTTTAGATACTAAAGGGAAGATTTTAAAAGTAGTGATTCACCCCGATCTAATTTTCTATTCCTATTTTTTGTTACCAATCTACAACATGAAGACGCATACTGCGGTCATCTCGATTACGATTGATCGACTCTGTTGCGGCTAATTCAAATGTCAACGGATGCTTTTTCTCTGGGGATTCTTGTTGCATTAACCAAGTGATTGCGGTGGTATCAAATCGCGAAACTTGTAAACTTCCTTTTGTTTTTAAACCCCTTGCCGTGACTTCAGAATGATTAGGATTAGGCATTAAATCCAACCAAATGGGGGCGTTTTCTCCAGGGGTTAACCAAGTAATTTTGATGGGTTGAGGTAAAAATTCGGCATTACTCGCATCAGTATAATCGATGCCGGGATAATTCCAAGTTGGAGCGCGATAAGGTTCAGCATTTCCTAACCCTAATTCTGGAAAAACGTGCAAACAGGGAATTTCTTGAATCGGTTGAATATATAACCAGGGATTTTCGATAACATGACAACGCCAAATCCCTCTACTATCGCTAGGATTAGATAAATCTTGATGTAATGAATAAGTTGGTGATTGGGCGATCGCATTGGCGGCTATGATGCCTAAAGTGCTGAACGCAATGGCTATGGCTAAGGTAGGTTTCATTTCTCTCTCCCACAATTGACTACCTATAGTTACATCTGGCTCGAATCAGCTGATGCACTATTTACTCTCTATCCTAAGAAAAACTCGCGATCGCGGCACAAAATCTTAACAGGTTGTAGTCAAAAGTAACTGAAGGTAGCAAAGACTACAGAAATTTCGCAATATATCTAAATTCCATGACTTTTGCCAATCACCCAGTGACGACGGAAAAAGCGAGAGAGGGCTGATTCTTCTAGGGGAAGGTAAATGGGTCGTCCGTGGGGACAAGTGCGGGGATTACGGGTTTGCTGCCATTGGTTGAGTAGAGTTTGCATGGCTTCTAAATCCAGGGGCGTGCCGTTACGGATAGCACTACGACAAGCGGTTGCGACTTGGGCAGTTTGTAAGTCTCCCCCTAAACTTAATTCGAGAATGGCAGCTTGGATATCTTCGCGGTTTTGGAGCATTTCTGGAATGGTACGAATCGCCCACATTTCATCCCCAAAGGCTTCTACTTCTAAGCCTAATCTTTGCAGTTGTGCGATTTGTTTGGCGGTAAGTTGTGTTAAAACTAAAGGCGGTTCAATGGGGATGAGTTGCCAGGATTCAACTAACTGTTCGTACAAGACTCTTTCGTGAGCAATATGTTGTTCGATCAACCATACACCATTGGGATGTTCGGCGACAATATAGGTATTACTGACTTGCGCGATGGCTCGGAGTTCAATTAAGTTTTGAAAGTCATTTTTAGGGCTTTTTTGAATTTGGCGTTGTAGGCGATAACTTCCGGGGGGTTCTGCGGCTTTTATTAAGGTACTAATTCTTTGGTTGTGGGTATTTTCTAAATCAACAGGACTTAGCCTTAATGCTTGTTCGATGGTTTGGGTGACTGTTTCTCGCCAAAAGTTGATTTCGTGTAAATAAATTTCGGTTTTAGCGGGGTGACGATTCCAGTCAATTTGATGGGGGGGAAGATGGAAATGGGAAAATATAATGGGGTAGCGATCGCGGGGTAAGGCTCTGGCAAAACTACCAATCATCGTTTGTTCTAGTTCTCGAATCCGCACAAAGCGACCATTTACTGCTACTTTAATCCAATCGGGACGGCGACGATGACAGCGATCGGGCAGTCCTAAAATTAAATCCAGTTGAGCTTTTGTTTCGTCAGTTTGGCTATCTTGAGAAATAGGAAGATCGATGGTTTTTGTTAGCGCTTGTAAATCGCTAACTTGCACTTGCTTTAAAATTTGGGGCAAGGTTTCTTGGGCATTTGTTCCCGGATTTAAACTAAACCAAGGCTTTTGACCTTGATAGACCTGCCAGGTAATTTGCGGATGACAAAGAGCGAGTTGGTAGATTGTTTCTTGAATGCTTTTGAGTTGCTGATTTTGCGATGGTAAACCTTTTCTTCGTACCGGAACATTGCCAAATAAATCGTCAACTAAAACAATGGTTCCCGGCGCGATCGCGGTGAGTTCTTCTTCGATGGGTTCGCCATAGCGATCGTAAGCAATTCGCCACCCCGGTTCGTTACTTTCTTGCAGCCGGCTGCTAATATCTAAGTTGCTTAATTGGGCCAAACTATGTAAGGCTTCTCCGCGAAATCCTAAGCTCGTAATTCGCCATAAATCATCACAACTGGCAATCTTACTGGTACAGTGAGGTTTGGCACATTCTCTGAGATTATCTAAGTCCATTCCCTCCCCATTATCTGCGATTTGAATGCGCCATAATTCGAGATTTATTGTAATACTAATGCGCGTTGCACCCGCATCAATCGCGTTTTCTGCTAACTCCCGAATGGCTGCGGCAACTGAATCAATGACTTCACCTGCGGCAATTAAATCTATAACTTCATTAGGAAGGGGTTGAATTTTGATAGACACGATAACTGAGTAGTTTTTTCTGGGGCTTTGGGAGTCATTACTATAACATTTCTAAGAACTTATTGATAAAAAGTGGTTTCATTGATTTTACTGCTTCTACTCTAAGATAAGTGCAAATTCTCTAATTACAGGAGTAACGGTAAACTGCGAATTATTTTCGGTTTCTACTAAGAAGCGTCTACGAAGCGATCGTAAAGCACTTACTAATTCTATTTCAGAGACCGAAATTAAATTTCTTAGCTGTTCTAAATTAAGAGATTCTTGTGTTTTAGTTTTAGCCAGATTTATTATGATTATTCTTTCAAAATCAGTTAATCTTGAAAATATTGACCATAAACTGTCTTGTAATTCTTCAGTTAATAAAGGTGAGTTAGAAGTGAATAAAGTAGAAACTTTACCGTTAGCTAACTCTTTTATTGTCTCTGCAATAGTTTCTAACCAAAGTGGATTTCCTGAATATAATTCAATCAATTTTGCCCAAGTCTGCTCGTCTTCTAATTCTTTCAAACTCAAAATGTTTTCGGCTGCTTTTCCTAAGCTTTTTAATTCTAGAGAATTAACATAAGAATTTTGGCTTGACAATCGTAGTATTTCTTTTGGTTGTTCTTGACTTAATAATAATAAGCAACTTAAGTGTTGAAATTCAGCCAGTCTTTTAAAAAAAACAGAATATGCTTGATAAGCTGATTCGTAATTACCAGATAAATTTTATTTTTTAAAGAGATAATGAACATCATCAAAGACAATTAAACAGCGTTGCTTTTTTAAGACTTCTATAAATTGGCTAAGCTTTGAATCTAATGACTCCGAAACAGATACTTTAATAGAAAATGATTGCAACAAATCATCCAAAATACTGTCTATAGAAGGTTTTAACTGTAAACTCCTCCAGCAGATTTTCTCAAAATTGTATGCATGAAGCTCTATTAGCTTTCTTGCCAATAAGGTTTTACCAATTCCTGTAATACCAACCACACTAATCAATCGATTGAAACAATTAAATATCCAATTCTCTAAAGTGTCTATTTCCTGGTCTCTACCATAAAATCTTGATACTTTGGTAGCAAAATCTGGATTTCCACAATCAAAACTATTCCAATCTTGATGCACCTGCTGTCTTGATTCATGTTCTTGTTGATTTTGATGACTGTCACAACTAGAAAATAAATTCAGATTACCTATACCAACAAAATTAGTAGTATCTTGGTTGGATTTGATTACTATTTCTCTTTCTATAACAGAGATTGCATTGGCTTTATTTATTTTTTCTCCCAATGCTTCAGTTAATATTTTCCACAAATCAGAACCAACATTTCTCAGATACTGTTCATCTCTATGTACTGTTTTAGCAATTGCTTCATAATTCATATTTCGCCATACTCCCTGTAAAACAGTTTTTTGCAAGTTACTCAAATGTTTTCCTGTCTTGGCAAAAATAAGCTCATCTGCAAACTGTAAAAATTCTGTGATATTCATAGGACGCTTTTAAAACGATACTTTAGCTGAGATATAAGTTAGATTATATTATATTTTCTGTCTTATGCTTTACATTTGTTTAAAAAATAATGTGACAAAAACTTATATTTTCTTATGGCAGATGGCTACAACAATTTGCTATACCCGTAAATAGCTTTTTATATCATTTATAAAAGGTTAGATGGAGAAAATCTTTTAAGTAAAACCACTTAAAAAGTAGACTTCATTGTCAAGACAGTAATGTTAATACTCAGAGGGGATAAAACTATGAGCAGCGAAAAACCACCTGACAGAAGGGGGAAATTTGAAAGAACTTGGATTACTTGTCCAAAATGCCAAGGAACAGGAAAGAGAACGTTCGGAGGAAAAACTGCTACTTGTCAAACTTGTAATGGTAAAGGACAAGTTATGGGATAAAAACTCGAGTCTAGGTTGTTGTCGATCTTACTACTAAGAAATTGGAGAAACTTGAAATGTCTATCGCTAATACTGCTCATCAAGAGTTACTCAGCCAAAACCCAGATAATGCTGAATTACTACAAAAGGTCTTTTCATGGAATTTTGACCGTGTAAAGAAACGTCTTTTGCGATATAACCCAGAAATGAATGTAGAAAAAGCTTGTCAAGATTTTCGGTATTGGGTGTATCTAAATCTTGCGTCAGATCAAACATTATTTATTCCTAGTTTCTTGGCTGACGAATTTTGGCACGCTGCTTTGTTGTTTACCGAGGACTGGATGGCATTTAGTAACTATGTAGCCGGGGAGTTTTTACATCATCATCCTCTGGAAAACCCACTTCCAGAAGAAGAAATCATAGCAAAACTAGAAGCTGTAAAAGAAGCATCGATTCAACATTTTGGAGAAATTGTGCTTGAAATCAGTGATGTAGTTTGCTGTATGTAAATATTGTTCTTTAACAGGAAAGACCGCCTGAGAAATTTATGGCGGTCTTTTTATATAAACAAAATCTATCAGTGATTATAGAATCAAGGCAGAGTCTCGTATTGACCATCTTCGGTACAACCCAGAAACAAGGTTAGGTGTAAAAAAAGTTCTGCACGAAAAAAAACGCTCAAACCCTGATTCTTTCGTAAGCCGTCGTCGGCTGTAACGACGAGGATTCGTTGATTTTTTGGGGTTTTCAGAAAAACGGCCTTTTTGTGCTAAAATTCTTTATAATCCAAAGGGGCTTTATAACTTTATCGCATTTTTTAGTACAAAAAAACTAAAAATTTGCTGCATTACTTTAGCCACATTCGTCTCGAAGAAGATAACTGTTGGCATATTGTTTCGATTAAAGATATTCAATAAAAACACCTTGGCTGCGATCGCGCAAACCCAACTTGCTCAAGAAATCAGTCAGTTTTAGCAACGCGATCGCGATCGGCAACCCCCAGACCCGTAACTTACATAAAACGCCACAAGTTCACGGTTTTATCTTGAGAACCTGTGGCTAGAATTAAATCATTTGCACTCCAAGCTACTG
>JBKHDX010000077.1:0-18965 GCA_046541115.1 Spirulinaceae cyanobacterium
GTGAGTTACTCGTCACAATCTAATGTCCTCCCCCTCTTCCCCATTCCGCGACTGCCGATTTCCCAAAACACTGATAACTGATGACTGTTGACTGCTAACTGGATCGGGTACCGGATCGTAACCCCCTGGATGAAAAGGATGACAGCGACACAACCGTTGTACTGCGAGGCGACTGCCTTGTAGCGTACCATGACGGGCGATCGCCTCCATTGCATATTCCGAGCAAGTGGGGTAAAAACGACAAGCGGGGGGAAGGAGGGGTGAAATAAACTGCTTGTAGCCCTGGAGTAGCCCAATCAACAAAACTTTCATTTTTGCCACCGAATCGCATAAAGTATTACTTATTACCTACTGTGCTTTTATTATCTTCGATCTTTGTTTAATTCTGTTTTTGGGTTAGACTCACCAATTCCTTTTCCCCTAGCCATTGCCATTGTTGTCGGCTTTTTGGGGGCAATTGTTATCTTGGCTGAAACGGTTAATCGTTTGAGTGCAATCGGAGTCGAATTTACCCGCAAAATCGTCCATATTGGCACGGGAAATGTTATTTTACTGGCGTGGTGGTTGGGGATTCCCGCTTGGGTTGCGATCGCGGCTTCCGTCGTTGCCAGTCTCATTGCCATTATTTCCTATTTTTTGCCAATTTTACCCAGTATTAACAGCGTCGGTCGCCACAGCCTCGGCACTTTTTTCTATGCCCTGAGTATTGGTATATTAGTCGGTAGTTTTTGGCCCCTCGGTCAACCCCAATATGCCGCCATCGGTATTTTAGTTATGGCTTGGGGAGATGGCTTGGCTGCCCTCATCGGTCAAAACTTCGGAACCCATCGTTATTCCGTCTTGGGAAGCCAGAAAAGTTGGGAAGGGACGCTGACGATGGTGTTGGTGAGTTTTACCGTCACCTTCGCCCTTCTTACATGGGGACAAGGCGATCTCATTCATAATAGTGTGACAGCCCTGATTGTGGCAATTGCCGCCGCGAGTTTAGAAACCGTTTCTCAACTCGGCATCGATAACCTTTCTGTACCATTAGGAAGTGCCTTGTTATGCTGGTGGCTCGAACATCTCTTACCCTAACCACCTACCACTCAAAAGCGAAACCTAAAGAACAAAAAATATCACGCTCCAGGGGAAGCTAATTCAGTGTTTGCGATCTCGATCAAACAAGAGCAATATCAAACCTACATTCTCTCGGATCAAAAAGCCCATTCTCGCATAGAAGTCGTCCCCGAACGCGGCGGCATTATCACCCAATGGCGCATTCAAGGTCAAAATATTTTGTACCTAGACGAAGAACGTTTTGCAGACCCCAGTTTAAGCATTCGCGGGGGCATTCCCATCTTATTTCCCATTTGTGGCAATTTACCGGGAAATACTTACATCCACAACAATCGCGAATACACCCTCAAACAACACGGATTTGCCAGAGACTTACCTTGGCAAGTGGTTGAAAGTAGTACCGAAGGGATTGCTCGCTTGCAGTTACGCTTGTCGAGTAATGCCAAAACCCTCGCAGTTTATCCCTTTGAGTTTCAACTCAACTTCACCTACGAACTCCAAGGTAACAGCCTCACCCTGCGCCAAGAATATATTAATCAAAGCGATCGCGTCATGCCCTTTTCGACAGGGCTACATCCTTATTTTTGGGTAGCTGATAAAACCCAACTCGAATTCGATATTCCCGCTTCCCACAGTCAAGATCAAAACACCCAAGAAATTCATCCCTTTGACGGCACTTTTGATTTCGACCAAGAAGAAATCGATCTGGCTTTGCGTCCCGTTACCGCTCATCAAGCCAGTCTGAGCAATCATCGTCGCAATTTCAAAATTACCCTGAATTATGGCGATCGCTACTCTACTTTAGTATTTTGGACAGTGCAGGGCAAAGACTACGCCTGTCTCGAACCCTGGAGTGCGCCCCGCAATGCCCTCAACACCGGAGAAAACCTGCTTTATCTCGAACCCGGTCAAAGCTGCGAAACCCTGGTCACATTTAGCTTAAGCTATCTTTGAGCTTCCCCTAGCTGCAAATTTTCTGGCAAAATCTTGACAAAAATTCCAAGTCTTGTGCTATATTAGTAAACCGTGCGAGTCAATCAAAAAAACGCCCCCGGGTCGCTAGCTCAATGGTAGAGTACTCGGCTTTTAACCGATTGGTTCTGGGTTCGAATCCCAGGCGACCCATAAATCAAAAAGATAAAATAGTTATAAATCTTAAGCTGTGGTTATCAAAACCGCAGTTTTTTTCAAAAAATATTGACAATCAATTTTTTTAATTAACCCCCCTTTCCCTTGACTTCTCTAAGGGCGAGAAACATAAGCACAAACTCGAAAATTTGTGAAGGAGCAAAAATGTTTCGTAAAATGATGAAAATTATCTTAAGATTGAGAAAAGATAAATTGCTTTTTGGTAATAACCGCCAAACTACTCGCTAAAAATTATAGATTAGGAGGATAATATATGGCGCTCGTACCTATGCGGCTGCTTCTAGATCACGCGGCTGAGAATGATTACGGGATTCCGGCGTATAACGTCAACAACATGGAGCAAATCCTGGCAATCATGCAAGCGGCGGATGAATCGAATAGCCCCGTGATTCTACAGGCTTCTCGCGGCGCTCGTAAATATGCGGGTGAAATCTTCTTACGCAACTTGATTCAAGCTGCCGTTGAAACCTATCCTCACATTCCCATTGCCATGCACCAAGACCACGGCAATGCTCCGTCCACTTGCTACACCGCCATGCGTCATGGCTTTACTAGCGTGATGATGGATGGTTCCTTAGAAGAAGACGCAAAAAGCCCCGCCAGCTTCGACTACAACGTGGCTGTCACCGCCGAAGTCGTCAAAGTCGCTCACTCCATTGGCGTTAGCGTCGAAGGCGAACTCGGTTGCTTGGGTTCTCTCGAAACCGGAAAAGGTGACAAAGAAGACGGTCACGGTTTTGAAGGAACTTTGTCCCGCGAACAACTTTTAACCGACCCGGACGAAGCAGTTGAGTTTGTCGAACGGACTCAAGTTGATGCCCTTGCTGTTGCCATTGGAACCAGCCACGGCGCTTACAAATTCACCCGCAAACCAACGGGCGAAATCTTGGCCATCAACCGCATCGAAGAAATCCACAACCGTCTGCCCAACACCCACTTGGTCATGCACGGTTCTTCCTCCGTTCCCCAAGACTTGATTGCCATCATCAACGAATACGGCGGCGATATCCCTGAAACCTACGGCGTACCCGTCGAAGAAATTCAAAAAGGCATCAAGAGCGGCGTTCGCAAAGTCAACATCGACACCGACAACCGCCTTGCCATCACCGCAGCAATTCGTAAAGCAGCAGCGGCCGATCCTAAAAACTTCGATCCTCGCCACTTTATGAAGCCTTCGATTGCGATGATGAAACAAGTTTGTGCGGATCGCTATCAAAGCTTTGGTACTGCGGGTAATGCCAGCAAAATCAAGCAAGTCACCTTAGATGAATATGCAGCTAAGTATGCTAAAGGTGAACTCGCGGCGAAAACCAAATCTCAAGTTTCCGTCTAGGTTCTAAGCGACAAGAAAATATAGCTTTTTCGGCTGTACGATCTTGACGTGGGGAGTAGCTTTTAGGGCTACTCCTTTTTTTGTTGTTGGTTGTTGGTTATTGGTTATTAGTTATTGGGCGGGGAAACCCCGCCCCTACAAGCCTACTGCCCACAAAACTGATAACTCTCGGTGAAACTTAAATTCAATTTTTGACGCTGAAAGTCTTTCAAGAAAAAGCTTTGAGCCATTTTGAAAGACCATCCTAAGAGCCAAAGTTTCTGACATCTTTCTGGGGAACAACACCTCCCGCAATACAGGAAAAACAAACAACCAACAACTGGTGCGACCCCGCGTCGCCGGAAGGCGCAAGGGAACGCGCACCAGAAACAACAAACAACAAAAAACCAGTAAATTATCGGAAAAACGTTCCACTTAGGTGCTGATTACTGATGACTGAAGAAACCCCCCGATTGCCGATTGCCGACTGCCCAAAAACTACTGCCTACTGCCCACTACCCAAAACACTGATGACTGACGACTGAAAATCACCACTGCGGCTCAGAAGCCAGAAGTTCGGCGGCCGCTTCGGCGGGGAGGGGAGGCGCGAAATAGTAGCCTTGGCCGTAGGCACAGTTGAGGCGGCGGAGTTGTGCGAGTTGTTGGGCGGTTTCGATGCCCTCGGCGATCGCGCTCATGTTCATTTCGCGAGCGATGCTTAGAATCGCCGGGATCAAACCGGAACTCTGGGGCTTGCCATCTAAGCCATCGACGAAGGAACGATCGATTTTAAGGCTATCTACGGGAAAGGAGTGGAGATAGCTCAAGGAAGAATATCCGGTACCAAAGTCATCGATGCTGAGTTGAATGGCGCGATCGCGAAATTGTTGGAGCATCAGCGAAGCCGATTCTGAGTTTTCCATAATGGCGCTTTCAGTAATTTCTAGTTTCAAACAATGAGGCGATAATTGAGTATGGGCGAGAATCTCATCGATTTGGTGAACTAAGTCCGGTTGAGCAAACTGATAAGTGGACAAGTTCACACTGATGCTCATAGTTTCGTCGGCAATGCCTTGGCGCTGCAAAGTTGCTAAATATTCACAAGCTTGTTTTAAAATCACCCGGCCAATCATGTTAATAATGCCCGTTTCTTCTGCCAAGGGAATAAACACCCCCGGAGAAACAAAACCTTTTTCCGGGTCAATCCAGCGAGCGAGGGCTTCAAAACCAGTAATTTTCCCGGTTTTGAGGCTGACAATCGGCTGATAAAAAGGAACAATGAGATTCTGTGCGATCGCGTGTTGGAGATCGGTTTCAAGTTGGAGCCGTTGCACCATGACTTGGTGCATTTGGGGTTCAAAAATGTAATATTGTCCTTTCCCCAAGGCTTTGGCGCGATACATGGCTGTATCGGCATCTCGCACCAATTCTTCCGGGTGCTGATAGGTTTCGTCTCCGACTACCACCCCAATACTGGCATTGAGGAAAATTTCCCGTCGTCGAATGGTAAAAGGGGAATTAAGGGATTTAAAAATGCGCTCGACGATCGCGATCGCGTCTTGGACAGTCGCAATGGTAGGCATTAAAATCACAAACTCATCCCCCCCCCAACGGGCCAAGGTATCTTGAGGACGGAGACATTGTTCGAGTCGCCGGGCTAAGGCAACTAATAACTCATCTCCGGCTAAATGGGACAGAGAGTTATTCACCACCCGAAAGCGATCGCAATCGAGAAACAATACCCCAAACTTCGAGGTTGAAGCCGAGCGTTGGGGCGGCAATAATTCATTCAGTCGCTCTTGTAACAAAACCCGGTTGGGCAATCCGGTTAAACTATCGTGAAGCGCTAATTTTCGCAGTTGGGTGTTGGCAGCTTCTAGTTGTTGGGTGCGTTGGCAAACCCGTTGCTCTAGGTCTTCGTTGAGTTGACAAATTTGCAGATGGGCATTGCGGAGGGCGAGATGATTTTTTACCCGCACCAAAACTTCTTCAAACTGAAACGGTTTAGGAATGTAATCGACTCCCCCCACTTCAAAAGCTTTCACCTTATCAAAAACTTCATTGAGCGCACTCAAAAAAATAACGGGAATTGAAGCGGTTTTCGGATTAGCTTTCAAGGCTTTGCAGACTTCATAGCCATTGAGATCGGGCATCATAATGTCGAGCAAAATTAAATCCGGGGGAACCACTCCCACCGCCATAAGGGCCATTTTGCCATTGATCGCTTGTCGAACATTATAGCCATGACCGAGAAGCATATTTGAGAGCAGACGCAGGTTGACGGGGGTGTCGTCCACAATCAGAATATCTCCTGCCAAGTTATTCTCATTTCCTGGTAAATTCTCAGATGACATGGAAGGCAATCGACTTCATGGAAGTTTAGCAATTAAGTTGAGCCATTTCCATTACGATATCAAATCGGAAGTCTTCTGTGAGGTGGCGAATCACTGCGACTAGGGATGCTTGTTCGGGGGGTAATTCGGTTAAAAGTTGATGAATTAAACGCTCGCTACATTGAGCCGCCGCATTTTCCAGTTGCGTCACCCAAGTCGCCGGGAGGGTTTGTAGTTGCGATCGCCAGCGATTGAGATTTTCGGGGTCGTAGAAATCCGTCGGGGTTGATGCTGAGGCATCTGGGGGGTTTTGCGGTTGCTCTGTTGTTCCTAAGTAGCGATGGAGCAAATCGAGCAAGGCTTGGGTTTGCAAAGGTTTAAATAAAAAGTCATCGCACCCCGCTTTAAAAATTTCTTGCCGTTGTTGTTCAAAAACATTGGCCGTCAGGGCGACAATAATGGTATTTTGACTGCGCGGATCGGCTTTGATGCGGCGGGTGGCTTCGCAACCATCCATAACGGGCATTTGCATATCCATTAAAATCAAGTTGGGCTGCCAAGTTTCCCAAAGGGCGATCGCTTCGCTGCCGTTGGTGGCTTCGCGAGTTTCAAATCCTAATGAATCGAGCAATTCTACTAATAACAAGCGATTGGTGGCTCGGTCTTCCACAATCAAAATGCGATCGCGGTCATGGGCAGGGACGAAAGAAGATACTAGAGACTGAGAAGATTTTGGCGACGGTGGCGAGGTGGAGGTTTCCAAGACTTCGACGGGTAAGCTGAAAGAAAAGGTGCTGCCTTGACCCAGAACAGATTCAACTTGAATTTCACCGCCAAGCAAGCGAGCAAATTTTTGGCCGATGGGTAGACCTAACCCCGTTCCTTCCCTGGCTTCTACCCCCGATCGGGTTTGGGTAAAGGGCTGAAACAAAATTTCTTGGTCTTCGGGGGCAATACCGGGGCCCGTGTCTTTCACGGCGAAGGTGAGTTGAGGCGATGGGGTTGCTTTGCTGTAACCGACCCAAAGGCTAACTTCTCCGGTTTCGGTAAATTTAATGGCATTGCCTAATAAGTTAATCAAAATTTGGCGCAGTTTGCCTTGGTCGATGCGGATGAATTGGGGGACTTGGGGGGAAATGGTAAAGTTTAACCGCAGTTGTTTGGATTCGGCTTTGAGACGCAGCATTTGTTCGAGGCTGTGGAGTAAATTGTAGAGATCGCAGCGTTCGGGATATAAAACGATGCGTCCGGCTTCGATTTTCGACATGGTAAGCACATCGTTAATCAAGCTTAAAAGATGTTCGCCACTGCGGTTGACAATATCGAGATGACGCTGGTTACCCTCCGATAAGGTGCGATCGCGTTGCATGAGTTGAGTAAAGCCGAGAATCGCATTGAGGGGGGTGCGAAGTTCGTGGCTCATATTGGCTAAAAATTCGCTTTTGGCTTGGTTAGCAGCATCGGCGTTTTCTTTAGCTTGTTTGAGTTCGGCGGCTTGTTGTTGGGTTTGGGCAAATAATTCCGCTTGTTGGACAGCAACCCCCAGTTGTGACCCCACTTGAGTTAAGATTTTGATTTCCCCTTGAGTCCAATGACGAGGGCCTGAGTTTTGATAAGCCCCCAGTAACCCCCACAGCTTATTCCCGCAGAAAATCGGCACGATGATGTAGGCTTGGGCTTGTAGGCGTTTGAGTAATTCGAGGTAACATTGGTCAAAGTTAGCTTTGATGACGTTATCGACGCAGCGATAGTTTTTGCCGTTGTGTCGAATGTCCCCTTGATTGCGTTGTAAAAATGAATCAGCCACAACGCCTTCATGGCCTTCGAGGCTGGTGGCTTGACAGTGGGGTTGAGTCACGGCAGGCTGTTGGAGGTAGCGATCGCGGGTTTGTTCGTCGAGGATAGTTTGCCATGGGGGGGTGGTGGCTTCGGCGACGAAAATACCACTCCAATCGGGATTGAAACGGTATACCAAGATGCGATCGCAATCTAAGGCATCTCGGAGTTCTTCGGCGGTATCGTTAAAGATGGTTTTGAGGTCAAGAGAAGCCCGCATCCTCTGAATGACCCGCGCAATGGTGCGTTCTCGTTCCATGCTTTCTTGAATCGCCCCTTCTGCCTCTTTGCGTTCGGTAATATCAGTTTGCGAACCCACTAAGCGTAAGGGCTTTTGACTTTCGTCTCGCAACACCATTCCCCGAGACAATAACCAGCGCCATTGACCGTCTCGATGTAATGCCCGAAATTCTACTTCTAAAGAAAGCAGATGTCCTGTTAGGCAAGCATCAATAGTATTTAAAACCCTTTGCCGATCGTCGGGATGCAACAATTCGGCAAAAATTTCGATGCGATCGCTCAATTCTTCGGGTTTATAACCCAGCATCATTTTCCAGCGTGGCGAGTAATAGGCATTTCCCGTTTGTAAATCCCAATCCCAAATTCCATCACTCGCTCCTTCTACCGCCAGAGCAAAACGTTCTTCACTGTGGCGACGAGCTATTTCTGCTTCTTTTTGCCGGGTAATGTCACTACAAGTACAAACCACGCGATCGACTGTGTTACCTTGTTTAAAAAAGGGTTCTACACTCACTTTAAGCCATTTTCGGGGAGTGCTAGGTTCGGGATTATTGATGCCAATGGTGACATCGCGAACGGCTTGAGCTTTCCTCACAGCTTGCTGTACGGGTAAATCTTGCATCGATAGGGGTTTGCCATCTTCTCGAACTATGGGCCAGTCTAGGCCAAAGACCGGATAAACTTCATCTATCTTCAGATTGAACAGTTCGGCGGCAGCTTGGTTAAAGGCAAGAATTTCGGCGTTGTTATTCAAAAGAAGTACGCCTGCATGAATATAATTAATGAAGTCCTTAAAATCTTTGAGAGGGTCTATTGGCAATTGAATTGGGGTTTTGTGAATTGGGGTTTTGGTGTTGGGTTTGCATCTTGTTCCGATCGCTTTCAGGAAATCATTAAAATAAGTTAATTCTAGGATAAGTATCGCGAACAGAAAAATGTGTAAGTACGTTAATTAAATCAAATCATGGTGTAGCAGCGAATTTAAACGCGATCGCGCAACTCAATTAAGAGTTTTTCCACATCTTCTTTAAGAAAGATGGTCATGCGACCGCTAATCGGGTTTCCTTCTGGGGTATAAGCCACTTCTAACCAATAAGCAAAGCGCTTTCCAGTGCGAAGTTCCCCGTATTGATCCGCGAGTCCGGGTTGGTCGAGACGACGAGAAAGTTCGATGGTTTCCGGGTTGGGGTAAGCGAAAATCGTTTCGGCCAGTTGATAATCTTGGAAAATATCAAGGCCGTAAATATCCCGCAAATATTCTTCAAGGAGTACCGGAGGCACACCGTTAATTTGGTCGTAGACGGTAAAATGCTCACTGCGAATTTCACCCCGATTACTGGGGACGGTAATGCGTCCTGGGGGTAACACCGACGCTTGAAAGGTAAAGCGCATGGCCGGGGTGTCGCTTTTGCGGACAATGGTGGTTTCCCCTCCTTCGGGTCTGAGGGTGGGATGGGCTTGCATCCAAGATAAAACTTGTTCGGTGCTTTCTCCGGGTAGGGCTTTCGCGGGGGATGCGAATAAAAGGGCGATCGCGATATATTTTAACCAATTCATTTTTTAATTACCAATTACCAATTACCAATTACCAATTAAGGGATTTGAACAGGAAGCCTAACCAATAACTAATTACTAAATTTCTGACAAAAGCGGAACAAGAATACTCCAAGCTTGGCTGAATTTTCCTTGCATCAAAGCGCTTAATCCCGCTAATGCTTTAAATTCTAACAAATCGGGACGACGAGCTAAGGCAGGTTTTAAGGCGATTTCGGCGGCGTGGGGTTGTCCGGTATACAGGTAAACAAATGCGAGATAAGCGCGAGCAAAAGGGTTATCTGGGTCGAGTTGAGTCACAGTTTGTAAAGCCGCGATCGCGCCCAAGGCATCTTCTTGTAAGATTTGGGTGAAGGCCAGAGCGTAGGCAGCATCGACGTTTTCAGGATTTTGTTGCAAGCGGTATCTGAGGGCAACTTCAGCTTGCTTGACGTAATCTTGAACGGGGTCGTATTGATTGATGCGTCCAATTTCATCGAAAATGGGAGTCAGGGCTTCAATGCCTTGGGGAAGTTGAGTCGCGAGTTGCCGCAGTTGGGTGACTAAATCAATTTCAGGAGCCGCCATAGAAGGGGCATTGGGGGCAATTTCTACGGTTACGTCTCCCACCTCAATCGGGTAGGTTTCCCCAGTTTCTCGGTTTAAATAAGTGGCTTCTAGGGCATATTGACCGGGGGGCAGGTTAGCGGGAGGCAGGGTGGCGACTTGTTCGCGGATTTTAGCGCTGCTTTGAAGATTACCATACAATCTGCCATTTCCCAGGCCGCGATCGTGCCACCATTGAGCGGTAGGATTAGAAGTAGATTTCCAGGTTAATATAACCACTCCAGCTTTTAATTCTGCCCAGTTTCCCGTCCATTCATACGTCACGGGGAGGGGTTGGCCGGGGGGCGCTGTTTCGGGGATAATAACGGCGTTAAGTTGGACGCGATTTTGTGGAGTTTGAGTTGCTTCGACTTGAATCGGGGCATTGGCGCGATGATACAGTTTAAGCAGACTATTGTCGGGTAACTCCCAAGTGCGATACAAGGTTAAGTCCGCGTCGCTTTCGATGCGTTGAATCATCTGGGTTTGGTTTTCTCCCACTGCGCCGAGGTCGCCGGTTTTGGTAATATACCAATCAAGCGATCGCGCATCTTGAATTAAATTGCCCTCTCTCACCCCCACTTCGCGCCCATAGACTTGAAAATCTGCCAATGCGCCGTAATAATTAAAGTTATTGTGGTTTAGCTGTCCCGTACTTGGCATTACGCCCACATTCGCTTGCAAATGCGGTGTTGCGTTGGTAATTGCTTTGACAACTTCTGCATGGGGATAAGCGGGCTGCTGGTAGGGGTAAAAGGGAGATGTAACTCCCCAAGTTATGCCTACAGGAAATAAATTTATTATCATCAAAAAGCTAATTAAAGCAATTGTTCCCCAACGCAAACTTCGCCATTTTTGCGGCCAAAGTGTTAATCCCCAAGCGAGTACAATGGCTAACAAGGGGAAGGCTGGCAGAATGTAGCGAATATCTTTATTCGCAAATAAAGTGGCGATAATGTAAGCGGGTAAAAGATAAAGGGCAATATAGCCCCATTTTCCCGAAATGCGCTCGTATTTGCGCCAGCCATACAGTAATATACCAACAACTGCGACGAGAATTAAGGGTAAGGTTAAGACTTCCGGCAGTCTAGCGGGATAATACCACCATCCAGCTAAAGTTTGCCAAGTTGGATCGCCTTCTTTTGCTCCGGCTTGGACAATACCTTGTTGATAATTACCAATAACATAAATCCAGTTGGTGCTGTACCAAGGAATTAAAATCATCCCTGCCAGAATAAATGCAATTATAGCCTGAGCAATTCGTCTCCAGCGACGGCGAATTAGGTTATGTCCGTTTAAAATAACTAAAGGAAAGAATAAGAAGAATAATGCCCCTTGTTTAATCATAAAGGCGCAACCCAGGCAAATTCCCCAAACAATGGCCCATAGCCATTGTTTTTGTTTACTTTCTGCTTCTTGCCAAAAGACTAAACTAGCAAAAGCCGCAACTACAATTGTGGTGAGGGGATAATCGAGTAAAAATTGTAATGGGTAGCGATATAATCCGGGGATAATTAATACAATGATTCCAGCAAATAAGCCCACGGGACGCTGAAATAAAAAGTTGCCCAGATGATAAACCGTAATAACTAAAATTCCACTAAAAAAGGGCATTAGCCACAAAGCTTGGTCTTCTCCCCGGCCAAAAACTGCTTGAATGCCTGCTCCTAGGATATAAGTTAATGGCGGATTTTTACTGGATAACATCCACAAATTTTGCCACCATTCCCCAGAGAGTAATGCGGGGTTTTGTAAAGCCTGGAGATAATTAAGTGTCCCAGTGAGATGATGAGTTTGATCCCAAGCGGGAATGGCGCGATCGAGATAAATCCAGAGGCGATCGCGTACAATACTAAGACACCACAAACTCAACAAAATGATTAAATCGGCTTGTTGGCTTTTGAGAGGATTCGCTAAAGTTTTCAAGGGGTTGATAGGTTTTGAATCATTTTAATATGAACAATTCCAGCTTCGAGAAACTCCTCTCCTACTGGCTCAAATCCGAGTTTAAGATAAAAAGGTTTAATATAGGTTTGGGCATTGAGGACAATTTGAGTATAATCGCGATCGCGAGCAAATTGGATCGCTGCTTGCATTAATGCCGTGGCAATTCCTTGTTTTCTTGCGGTTTGCATTACTGCTAATCGCTCAATTTTAAGGGTATGAGAATCTAATTCTCGCAATCGCGTTGTCCCCAAAGCTTCACCTTTTTGATAAGCGATCAGATGTTCGCATTGTTCGTCTTTGCCATCAAATTCTAAGTCAGCCGAAACCCCTTGTTCGATTTGAAAAACAGTATGGCGAATTTTTTCAATATTGGGGTCATCTTGATAACAAAGGCGGCGAATTGTTAGGCTAGACATTTATTCTGAAAAACTCTTGAAACTGTATAAATGCGAGCATTTTCAAGGTTAGAATCAAGCAAAAATCGCGATCGCGCACTTGAGCTACACTCTCTTTCAATTATGGGCTGGCATGGCTTCAGAAGTCAAGTTATCGACTGCATAAAACCATCGATACTGTTTAACAGTATAGAGAAGTTCAGTCGCGATCGCTCTATTTTCAATTGGAGGATCGAGCGTCCTAATTTCTGGAGTCAACGACTCGAACAGGCAGATCGGAAAACGGGATTCTCGAAAAGTTATTTTAGCTTATCAAAGCTTCAATTTCTTCAGCTTGAGTGGGTAAATCTTGCGTTAAAACTTCCTTGCCCGTTTCAGTAATTAAAATATCATCTTCGATGCGAATCCCCCGCACATCGGCGAACATTTCTAAGCATTCCCAATTCACGCAATCTTGATATTTTTCACGCAATTCAGTATTATTTAAAATACCGGGAACTTGATAAAAACCCGGCTCAATGGTCACAATCATTCCTGGTTGTAACCGACGGTCTAAACGCAGATATTGAAAACCGAAGCGAGGTCTTCGGGTGCGTCCGGGTGCGTATCCGGCTAAATCCCCCAAATCCTCCATATCGTGGACATCCAAACCCAACAAATGACCAATCCCGTGGGGGAAAAACAAAGCATGAGCGTCTCGATCGACTAAATCTTCAGCCTGACCGCGCAATATGCCCAAATTTATCAAACCTTCCGCTAAAACTGTCCCACCGAGGAGATGAATATCGCTATATTCCACCCCTGGATGCAGCTTGTCAATACAAGCATCGTGGGCTGCTAACACCACATCATACAGAGATCGCTGAGTCGCCGAAAAACGTCCCTTAACCGGATAAGTGCGGGTAATATCAGCAGCCCACCCTAAAGGGGTTTCTGCCCCCGCATCCGCTAAAATCAGGTCGTTGGGCTGCAATTCGCCACTATAGTCCTCGTTGTGCAAAACTTCGCCGCGAGTCGTCACAATACTGGCATAAGCACAAGTCATATTATGAGCCATAATTTCCCCTTCGATAACGGCGCGGACTTGGGCTTCCCGGCGACAGTGGGGTGCGGCTGATATTCCGGCTTTATGGGCAGAAATAGAGACTTTAACGGCTTCCTTGACTTGATTAATTGAAAAATCGTCATGGCACAAGCGGAGATTAATGACTGCTTTCGCTAAAGCTAAATCTCGACTGCTTAAAGGTTGTAGAGGACGACGTAAAAGCTGGCATTGTTGGCCATAAGTGCGATCGTCTTGGACGGGCAACGTGGCGGCTTTGGCGGTAAACTGCGATAATCTTGAGAAGGAATAATGCTGGTCTGCACCCATTTCGGCAGCCAGATCGCAGCGTTTGGGCATTTCCCCTTGCCAAAGAGCGCTTTCGGGGGTTTCATCATCTTTAAAAAGGGTTAAGTTTCCCCCGTCGAGATAGATAGCAGCATTTTCTAAAGGTAGCCCCGCAAAATAAAGAAAATGGCTGTTAGCGCGAAAAGGATAGCGATTTGCCGGGAAATTGCGAGCAGGCGATCGCCCCGACCAAAAAATAACCGGGAAATCAACCAGTTGAGCGAGTTTGTGACGGCGTTGGTGTAGGGTTTCAGCAAGCAACATCATAGAAAAGGATGGGGTTGTGTATCTAAAGCCATAGTGTGAGCAGCTCGGCTTACCTTAAACTTACAGGTGATAGTTTATGAGGTTGAGATTAACCGAGGTAAGCGATATGAATCAAATTACGCTATGGCAACGCTATCAAAATTGGTTATATTACCATCCGGAATTAGAATTTTATGTTGATATTAGCCGGATTCCCTTTGACGATGGCTTTGTCGAGCAAATGAAACCCAAATTTGCCAAAGCCTTTCGGGATATGGATGAATTAGAAAAAGGCGCGATCGCGAATCCCGACGAAGACCGCATGGTAGGTCATTATTGGCTGCGTAACCCCGACCTAGCCCCCACCGAGGCCTTAAAACACGATATCACCCACACCCTCGATCGCATTGATGACTTTGCCCAAAAAGTCCACAGTGGCGAAATTCATCCCCCAAACGCGAACAAATTCACCGATATTCTTTCTATTGGCATTGGTGGCTCGGCATTGGGGCCTCAGTTTGTAGCCGCAGCCCTAGCCCCCCAAGATGCGCCCTTGCAAATCCATTTTAGCGACAATAGCGACCCCGACGGCTTCGATCGCACTTTAGCCGAAATTCGCGATCGCCTCAATACCACCTTAGTCCTAGTCATCTCCAAATCCGGCGGCACTCCCGAAACCCGTAACGGCATGCTCGAAGCCCAAGCCGCTTACGAAGCCCAAAACCTCAATTTTGCTCAATTTGCCGTCGCGATCACCGGAGAGGGCAGTAAACTCGAAAAAATTGCCCTTGCCGACAACTGGCTGACCACCTTCCCCATGCACGATTGGGTGGGGGGACGCACTTCGGAAATGTCGGCGGTTGGGTTAGTGGCCGCCGCTTTGCAAAACATCGATATCCATGCCATCCTAGCAGGGGCAAAAATCATGGATGATGCCACCCGCAGCCACGATTTAAAGAATAATCCTGCCGCTTTACTGGCATTAGCCTGGTATTACGAAGGCAACGGCAAAGGCGAAAAAGATATGGTAGTTTTGCCCTATAAAGACCGTTTATTGCTGTTTAGCCGCTATCTTCAGCAATTAGTGATGGAATCCTTGGGCAAAGAAAAAGATTTAGACGGTAACACCGTTTATCAAGGCATTGCGGTTTATGGTAACAAAGGCTCAACCGACCAACACGCCTATGTCCAGCAACTCCGCGAAGGAGTCCCCAACTTCTTTTTAACCTTTATCGAAGTCCTCAAAGACCGAGACGGTAGATCGATAGAAGTAGAGCCAGGAGCGACTTCTGGGGATTATTTATCCGGCTTTTTGCAAGGCACCAGACAAGCCTTATATGACAACAATCGCGACTCAATTACCGTTACCATCCCCGAAGTCAACGAGCGCACCATCGGGGCTTTAATCGCCCTGTATGAGAGGGCTGTGGGCTTATATGCCAGTTTGGTGAATATCAACGCTTATCACCAACCGGGAGTCGAAGCGGGTAAAAAAGCGGCGGCTGTAGTGTTAGCCTTGCAAAATAAAGCGATCGCGACCCTCAAAGAAGCCGATAAACCCCTGAATCTGGCCGAAATTAGCGATCGCATGGGAGAGGGCGATCGCATCGAAGATGTTTACAAAATTTTACGACATCTCCATGCCAATCATCGCGGCCTCGTCCTAGAGGGCAATTTCGCCCAACCGTCCACCCTCAAAGCGTCTTGGCAATAGTTTGTTGTTTGTTGTTGGTTATTTGTTATTTGTGTGGCTTAATGTCCAAATCCCATAATGAGTCATTGGTTGTTGGGTTTCGTTACCTCAACCCAACCTACACCCTATCTGATTACAAACAACCAACAACCAACCCCCTAACGTTGCAAAACAATGCGATAACGGGGCTTACCATTGCGGAGATGTTCCATCGCAGCGTTGACTTCCGACATGGGGAACATTTCCGTCATGGTTTCAATGCCGTGACGGGCAGAAAAATCAAGCATTTGCTCAATCGTATGAGGACTGCCGGTGGGACTGGCAGAAACCTGCTTTTGTCCCATAATTAACGGAAATACGCCAAAAGAAAGGGGATTGGGGGCAACACCGACAATATGCAACCGTCCTTTGGGGCGCAAAGCGTTGATATAAGCCATCCAATCGAGATCGGCACTCACAGTAGAAATGATAAAATCAAAGCGACTTGCCACAGCTTCAAGTGCGCCTTCTTCTTTGGTGTTAATAAAATGGGATGCGCCGAGTTTACGGGCTTCAGCTTCTTTCTCAGGACTGGTGGAGAAAGCCGTCACCTCACAACCCCAAGCCTTGAGAAACTGAATCGCCAGATGGCCCAATCCCCCTAGACCCACAACAGCGACGCGATCGGTGGGTTTTACATTAAACTCGACAATAGGGCTAAACACGGTAATGCCGCCACAAAATAAAGGCCCGGCTTTGGCGGGATTGATATCATCGGGAAGGGGAAATACCCAACCGGCATGGGCCCGCACTTTATCGGCAAACCCGCCATGTCTGCCCACAATCGTCCCTTCTCCGTCAGGACAGAGGTTATTATCCCCCGTGTTGCACCATTCACACCGAAAACAAGAATTGGCAAACCAGCCTAAACCCACCGTTTGACCGACTTGAAGATTTTCGACGCGATCGCCCACCGCCGCAATTTTACCAACAACTTCGTGACCGGGAACTAAGGGATATTCACTCATTTGCCACTCATTATCCAGCATACTCAAGTCACTGTGACAAATGCCGCAATATTCCACATCAATTTCAACTTCTTCGCCATTGAGGGAACCCGGATCGTATTCAAAGGGTTCGAGTTTTCCTCCGGCTTCCTGGGTTCCATAAGCATGAATCGGCATCAAAACCTCCAGATTACTGTTCTTGTTTCGATGGTATAGCTTGTTTCAGTCATCAGTCATCAGTCATCAGTTATCAGTTTTTTGGGCAATCGGTTTTCTTGGGCAGTGGGCAGTAGGTAGTAGGCAATCGGCAATCGTTATGTAGGGGCTGGGTTTCCCTGCCCAATAACCAATAACTAATAACCAAAAAAGAAGCTTGCAGACACAATTATCTACAAGCTGATTTCAATCGCAGTTATCTCAAAATCTAAACAACCGCAGCTTCTTGAGACGAACTATCTTTCGTCTCGTGGGTCATCTGACCAAACACATCAAACAAGCGATCGGCCCAATACTTCACATCGTAAGTCGTGACCGTTTTGTACATCTTCGTCATGCGGTCTTTTTGTTCTTCCTCAGACATAGCCAAAGCTTCGTCGATAGCCTCATCCATCCGTTTGATCGAATAAGGATTCGTTAAAATCGCATCGGGCAATTCCACCGCAGCCCCCACAAACTCAGACAGAATCAAAGCCCCATCTTGGCCTTCATGGGCGACCACATACTCTTTCGCTACCAAATTCAAACCATCTCGCAACGGCGTTGTCCAGCAAATATCCGCCGCTTTGTAGTAGCCGATCAAATCCTCATAAGGAATGGGTTGTGTAAACAGCAAAATCGGAATCCAGTTTAACCTGGCATAACGGCCGTTAATGCGTCCAGCTAACTGTTCGATTTGACTTTGGGCGGTTTTGTACACCCGCATTCCGGCCGCGGCCGATACGCAAGTCATGACAAAATTAATCTTACCGTGGAGGTCAGGACGGCGTTCGAGCAAGCGCTCAAAGGCTTCTAATTTTTCGCGATTACCTTTTACATAGTCTACGCGACCGGCGGCAATAATCAGCTTGCGACCGCTTAATTCAGCGCGAATTTGCGCCAAGCGAGCTGTGGTTTTGTCTTTGCGGAGATTCTCTAGTAAATAATCGGGATCGGTTCCCACCGGGAAAGCATCCACCCGGACTAACTGACCTTTGTAGCGGAGTTGACTCACCATTTCGGGTTCGGCTAAAGCCGTTCCCACCGGGGTAATATGTTCGGGAACGGGTTCCCGTTTCACCACTTCTACCGGGCGCAAACTACGGGCCACATTGACGAAGTTTTCGGAATAGCGGGGAATGTGGAAGCCCACCAAATCGCAGCATAGCAAACTGTCCACAATTTCTTCTCGCCACGGCAAAATATTAAAGATATCCACCGAGGGGAAGGGGGTGTGATGGAAGAAAGCAATGCGGGCGTTGGGCTTCTGCTGGCGAATGTAAAACGGCGCTAACCAGAGATTGTAATCGTGAACCCAGATTAAAGCGTCATCAGCCGCTTCTTCACAAGCCGCTTCGGCAAAAAGGCGATTAATTTCCTTAAAATTCTCCCAATCCGAGCTTTCGTAGGTGAAGTGATAAGGGAAAGAATGCAAAATCGGCCAAAATGCTTCTTTGGAAGTGATGTGGTAAAAATGCTTAACTTGATCCGCCGAAAGGGGAATCCGCGTCACATTGTAATTTACCCCTTCTCCTTCAGGAATCACGCGCTTTTCAAAGTTGGCGCGTTGTTTGCTGTTGACTTGTTTCCAAGCGATCCAAGTGCCTTGATTGACGTTTTTGAAAAAGCTTTTTAGGGTTGGCACAATCCCATTAGGACTTTTTTTGGGAAGATAGCGAGTGACCCCGTTTTCAACAACTTCATCGTAAGGTTCGCGATGATACAGAATGACTAATGATGATTTCATGATTAATTTTGTAATGTTTGTTTGGCTGAGTGCAGTAGAGATCGATTCAATCTCAGGGTTAAAATCTCTCTCACCCTAGCCAACGGTTTTTTGAATTAATTGTCGCAGTTGAATGGACTAGGTTACACCTATATTACTTATGTCTACGTTTTTGTACATTACCTGGTCTTGGCAGATTTCTCAAATGGACAGAGTTCTAGACCCGAAAATGCGCCACCCTTGAAGGGAACTGCTAAACTGACGGAAAGTAAAAGTTACATTGGAGTTACCAAAAATTCTGGGTTTAAAGCCCCGTCCT
>JBKHDX010000078.1:0-18848 GCA_046541115.1 Spirulinaceae cyanobacterium
AGCTTTATATTTTTACTGTAAATTTAGGAATATTGACTTATGACGACATTAGATCGAGATAAAATTACGGAAGATTTAAAAAAGGTTAAAGAAGAAGGCCAAAGTCGTTACGATCGCATTCGTGACATTATGAAAACTGCGGTTTCAGAATCCACCACCGAAGTGAAGCAAGGATCGGGGGAAATTCGGACTATTGTTAAAGATGCGATCGCGACGGGAATCGAAGTATTTAAAGAAAAAGGGGGAGAAGTTAAAGATGATGTCACCGCAGCTATTGAAGGTGCGATCGCAGCCATCAATCAAAAACGCCGTCAAACGATTAATACCACCCAAGCGCAAATGAAGCAACTGCAAGGACAAATTGAAGCCGAAGAAGCCGAAATTGTCCAAGAAGTAGACTTGGTTTTAGACGATATCGAAGAAACCGGAGAAAACCAATCAGAGAACATTAAAGAAGCGGTACAATCGGCGGTTTCTCAACTCAAAGATACCGAAGAAGTTGCACTACTTCGCAAGCGTTACGCACAACTACAAGCCCAACTTTCCGTCGTCCAAGCTAATCTCGCAAATCGTTATGGCGATAATTATGAAGACATTAAACATTACTTAGACGAAGCCAAAAACTGGTACGAAAGAGCCAAAGAAGAACCGGAAGTTTTCACCGATAAAGTTAAAGAACGTCAGCAGGAATTTGAAGGTAAACTCAGTAAAGCAGGGGGTGCGATCGCGCGGAAAGAAAAAGAATTGAAAGGACTGCTTAGCGATCTTTGGCATTCTCTGAATGAAATTTTCCGAGAAGATAAAAAGTCCCTTCCCCCTCAAGAATAAAGAAATAAGTAATCTCATTGTTCATAACAATATAATTGCGTAGGGTGGGCAATGCCCACCCTTTCTAAATTTTAGACTTAGCAGGATATCATCACAGGGTTGTGGAGATATCTTTTACCGCTATCGTTGACTTTAAAAGTGTTGAAAAAAACAGGGTTTTAAAATAAAGTAATCAAAGTCACACCAATTAACATAATTCCTGCACCCAATAAACGCTCTTTAATCCCCGCTTCCCCGAAACAAAAATAGCCAAAGATAACCGCAAATAAAATACTCAAGCGTTTTATAGAAATAACTTGTGCCACTAAAGCCAAATCCAACGCTTTCATAAAAGATAACAACAACAAGCCCTGACAAATTCCCATCGGAATTAAAGATTGATAATTCTGCTTGACTTGTTGCCAAGGTTTAGAGGATTTAGATAAAGCAATCCCGAAAAAAGCAATAGCGAGAATACTTGAATTAAATGCGGGCCAAAACGTCGGAGAAGAAGTCTGTACCCCTACTTTATTAAAATTAGATAACAAACTCCAACAAAATGCCACCAAAAGCATTAACTTTGCCCCTGGATTGTAAAATAATGCCTGAAATGGCGCTAAATAGCCTTGTTTCTTATTCTTAATATTCAGTAAATAGGAACCCCCAACAATTAAAATTATCCCTGCGACATCAATCCAACGGGGATATTCACCGACAATCAAGGGTGAAGTGATTAAAAGAAATAAAGGCGTAAAAGCTAACAGGGGAATCGTTAAAGACAAATCGCTGAGTTTAATCGCACGAAAATATAAAATATTGGCGACAATTTGAATCCCTAGAATAAAAAATAAATTAATATAAAATTCCCGTCCCAGGGTTGGAATATCGTCAATAAAGACAAAGGGAAGCAAAACAGGTAACGCAAAAAAACGCGAAGCCCAAGTGACAACATATTCATCAACATTTTTGAGACTTTGTTTACTAATCGCGTCTTTAACCGCCGAAAAAAAAGCCGCAAGAACGGCCAATATAAACCAATTCATTCTAATTTTAAATTTGACGAGCTAAATTAATACAAGTATGTAAATCGGCGTTAGTTTTAATTGCTTCAGGATGGATGTGAGTTGGAGTGGCTAAATAGCCGTGATGTTGTAGAATTGCGAGCAGACGCGATCGCGCTGGAATATCCATTTTCCCTCGCTTGCCAATTTCCCCCAACAGATAAAAATACGGCGGTAACTCGGCTTCAGCTTGCATAATTTCGAGGATTGCGACACAATCCCACCACTGCCAATTTTGCGCGATCGCTCGCATTTTCTCTAGGGTAGCGCGATCGTGTAATGCCCCCAAACTCATCGGGCCGCTGAGGGTGAGAGGTTTGTCATCATACGCACACATCGCTTTCCCTAATTTACGCCAAGTTATGGTTTGATATTCACCGCAAGCATGACAATAACCGATAAATCCGTAGTTATTTAGATTAAGTTGCTTCTTCCTGACTACTCGTACCATCACACGATAGATTTCTCCCGAAAAAAACGAGAAAACAGGCTGAACCCCTAAGTCCTGCATAGCCGCTTGTTGTTGCAACGCTCCGAGCAGCAAGCGTAACCCTTGTTCGTGGGCTGCGGGGTGCGATCGCGGAAACGCCCCATAAACCCCCAAACCCCCTTCCGGCCTATGTCCTGTTGCGGTGCGTCCGTCTGTACTGGTAAGATACAATAACCCCCCCAACCGTACCGCCATCAACCCTGTATGGAGAAACGGGGCAGGGGAACCAAAACAGTCAATATCAACCAAATCGTAGTAATCGCGGCGGTTGTAGCAATCGACTAAGACGCGATTTGCATCCTTGCCAGTGACCCGAACTTGACCGGACGCGATCGCATCTGCTAAATTTTGATGTATCAAAGGTAAAATGTCGGGATTCCCTTCGTTGGCCCAAACCCAATCCGCTTCACTTTGGGCGAGATAACGCAACGGACGCACCCCACACCCGGTCATCACATCCAGTATTCGTAATTGTCCGACGCGATCGCGCTGCACCCTCGCTGCTAAAACTGCCAGATCGCGCCCTAAACGGCTGCCAGGGTTGTAAAACGCCCCTCCCACCTCAAATTTGACCTGACGCTCGGTTTTGGTTTGTTCTTGGTCATTTGTCATTGGTTATTTGTCGTTTGTCCTTGGTCATTTGTCATTGGTAGGGAACAGGGAATAGGGAACAGATTTTCCAACTTTGCTTAATTGGAACTGGTATAGCAGCAAGCATAATGGTTAGGACATTTGAGGTGGGGTTTACCCTCACCCCAAACCCCTCTCCCAAATTGAGAGAGGGGCTTATTTTTTAAGACTTGATGGCGGTGTCCTAACTACTTTGACGGTTGCTATAATTGGTAATTTATTCCCCCTCCTCCACAACTACCGATTGCCCAATTTCCCCACTACCCACTGCCTAAAAAATTCAATTGCCCCAAACAACCAACAACCAACAACCAACAACAAATTTGGTACATTGGCATAGGCACGTCTGTTTTTGGGGCGATCGCCTAGTACACTGTAATATTTGAACCTCCCTCTAAAATTAAGGTACGCGCATGACATCCATCCGCGAGTTACACAAACAGTTAGTCCGAAAAGAACGTTCTGCCGTCGAGTTAGCGAATGAAGCTCTAGAGCGTATTCAAAAACTCGAACCCAAACTGCACAGCTTTCTGCACATTACCGCCGATTATGCCCTGGCTCAAGCCCAAGCCGTTGATGCTAAAATCGCGGCTGGGGAAGAAATTGGGATGTTGGCGGGAATTCCCATCGGCATTAAAGATAATATGTGTACCGCAGGTATCCCTACAACCTGTGCATCCAAGATTTTAGATAACTTCGTTCCTCCCTACGAATCCACCGTCACCCAAAGGCTCAAAGACGCAGGGGCTGTGATGGTAGGCAAAACCAACCTCGATGAATTTGCCATGGGGAGTTCAACCGAAAACTCTGGCTATCAAGTCACGGCAAATCCTTGGGACTTGTCTCGCGTTCCAGGGGGTTCCTCTGGGGGTTCTGCTGCTGCGGTAGCTGCCGAAGAATGCGTTGTCGCCTTAGGTTCGGATACCGGGGGGTCAATTCGTCAACCTGCCGCTTTGTGCGGTGTCGTGGGGCTAAAACCGACCTATGGGCTGGTATCTCGCTATGGCTTGGTGGCTTATGCGTCTTCTTTGGATCAAATTGGCCCGTTTGGTCGGAGTGTCGAAGATGCGGCAGTATTGTTAAGCGCGATCGCAGGGTATGACCCCAAAGATTCCACCAGCCTTAAAGTCGAAATCCCCAATTATGCGAAACTGATTCGTCCGAATTTTCGACCCCGCGGCCGCTTGCGAGTGGGGGTAATTAAAGAAACATTTGGTGGCGGTTTAGATACAGTTGTCGAAGAAAAAGTAAAAGCTGCTATTGAAACTTTGCAACACCTGGGGGCAGAAATTCAAGTGATTTCTTGTCCCACTTTTAGCTATGGTTTACCGGCTTATTATATTATTGCCCCTTCGGAAGCTTCAGCGAATTTGGCCCGTTATGATGCGGTGAAATATGGCATTCGAGCCGAAGATGCCGAGAACCTCGTAGAAATGTATAAAAAAACCCGGGCAAAAGGGTTTGGCACTGAGGTCAAACGCCGCATTATGTTAGGCACTTATGCCCTTTCTGCGGGGTATTATGATGCTTATTATCTCAAGGCACAAAAAGTCCGAGCATTGATTAAAAAAGACTTTGATAATGCGTTTGAAAAAGTTGATGTTTTAGTATCTCCTACGTCCCCCACCACCGCGTTTAAGGCTGGAGAAAAAACCGCTGACCCCTTGAGTATGTATTTGTCAGATTTGATGACCATTCCGGTGAATTTAGCAGGTTTGCCGGGGATTAATGTTCCTTGTGGTTTTGATGAAAAGGGTTTACCTGTCGGGATGCAGTTGATTGGTAAACCGTTGGGAGAAACATTATTATTGCAAGTGGCTCATGCTTACGAACAAGCGACAGATTGGCATTTGAAAACACCGAAATTGAAATAACATCAAATCTGTTTAAATCCTGGGGATTAAGAACCCCGGTTTCTTCTCTGCTTGTCCGATTGAGTTAAAATTTGATCCCAAAAACCGGGGTTCTAGAAAAGCGGTTGTTTTTCCAGATTTAAGATAACAACAAAATTCTGCTATTACTGGCTATTGCGATGTCAAGAAAGATGGGAAAAACAATTAAAACCCCGCTTCGTTATCCCGGTGGAAAGTCGCGAGCCTTAAAAACAATTGAATCGTATTTACCGCCGAGTTTTTCAGAATATCGCGAACCCATGATTGGGGGTGGTTCTGTTTTTATTCATGTTAAACAACAGTATCCCAAAGCGCAGTTTTGGATTAACGATCTAAATCCTGAGCTATATGGGTTTTGGCAAAGTTTGAAACAAGAGTCAGAAGCTCTAATTGAAGCCGTTTGGCAAGTCAAGAAAACGCGAAATGATGGCAAAGCTTTATTTAAAGAATTAGCGAATTGTGAAACTGAAAATTTACCTTTACTGGCAAGAGCAATTCGCTTTTTTGTTCTCAATCGCATTACTTTTTCAGGAACAATTGAAGCCGGAGGATTTTCTCAAGGGGCTTTTGAAAAACGGTTTACTGACTCGTCGATTCAACGGTTAGAAAGCTTTGGGGAATTTTTAACCGATGTAAAAATCACGAGTCTCGATTATGCTGAAGTGGTGAATGCACCGGGACAGGATGTTTTTATTTTTTTAGACCCTCCCTATCTGTCGGTGACAAAATCAAAGTTATACGGAAAGCGGGGCTGTTTACATACGAATTTCGATCACCAACGGTTTGCGGAAACTTTGCGAAATTGTCCCCATCGCTGGTTGATTACTTATGATGATTGTCCTGAAGTGCGAGAAAACTTTGCGGATGCTTATATTTATGAGTGGGAATTGCAATATGGCATGAACAACTATAAGCAAAAAAAAGCTGAAAAAGGTCGCGAGGTTATGATTACTAACTATAAAATAGAAGCAAACCCAGAGCAAACCCTTCAACTTAATTTATTTTAAATAAAAATGTTTATTTCTGTGGCTTGGAAACTGGCAATGGTGGGCGCGATCGCGTACATTATTTTATGTTTAGCTATCTTTAAATGGCAGAATCGTCTTATCTTTTTACCCACCCAAGAACTAGCCCTGACTCCAAAAGACCTCGATTTGGTATATGATGAGGTATGGTTGCCCATTCCAGACGCTAAAAACGGCGATCGCCTGCATGGCTGGTGGATCGAAGCGGCGCAAAAGCCCATCGCAACACTGTTATTACTACATGGTAATGGGGAAAACATCGGTCAAAATCTCAATCGAGCGCTAGTTTTTCACCAACTGGGCTTTCAAATTTTGCTAATCGATTATCGCGGTTATGGTCGCAGCGAGGGCAAATTTCCCCAAGAAGCCCAGGTTTACGAAGATGTCGAGCTTGCCTTTCAGTATCTCGTCACACAACGCCAAATTGCTCCCCAAGATACCATCGTCTACGGTCATTCCCTCGGCGGCGCGATCGCGATTGATTTAGCCCAACACCATCCCAACCTTGCCGGACTCATTATTGAAAGCTCTTTTACCTCGATGCGGTCTATGGCTGACTTTCTCGGTGGGGTGTACAACTTCCTGCCCATCGACTGGATACTGCATCAATACTTCGACTCGATGCAGAAGCTTCCAAGCCTTTCTCTGCCCATTCTCTACATCCACGGGACGCTAGATAAAACCGTTCCCTACGAGATGAGTAAAATCCTCTACGAAGCCACTCAAGGCCTGAAAAAGCTGTTAATCGTCCCCGAAGCCGATCATAACAATGTGGCGGAAATCGGTGGGGAAGATTATGTACAAGCGATCGTTGAATTTATAGAAATAGTACGCGATCGGGCCAAGCCTACCCCTTCGCGATCGTAAGCTTTCGGTCTAGTTTTGACTCTGGCTTTCTAGTTGACTTATCCCTTCAATTCAATGAATTAATTGATCTCACCTCAGAAGCGGTAAACTGTGGGTGTTTAGCGTGAATTTCGGTAAAAATGGCAACACTAACCCCCGACCAACGAAATTATTATTACTTGTTAGAAGCCGAACGTACAGGCATCCACAAGCCAATTTTAGCAGCATTGCATCAGGCGCATCGCTCTCCGGAATTGGTGAGTGGCGAGACGGGTTTAGGCGTAGTCGCGACGGGAACGATTATTCCCGAACAAATTGATACCTTTCCCGAACAAGTGCAGTATGGGGCTAATATGGTGCGATCGCTCACCGATTATCTGATTACCCAGGGATGGTCGGGGGAAGAAATTTGGGATGCCGCCGCAGGGCGTTATACCCGTAGTTTTATCGAACGGGTGGCAGAAGGTTATCAACTGCCCGCCGGAAGTACCAGTGCAGCCCGCTTACAAGAAACCGATGCGCCTTCGTTGTGGCAAGCCTATCTGACAGACATTGAAACCGATTATATCGGTACGCAACTGCCCCAAAACCTCGCCTATCTCGATCGCGCCTTGTTATCCTTTATGGAGCGCATTCCCCAATATTATCTCGGCTTAGAACATCAACGGGACGCGGTGTTAGAAGCGGTGCGGATTTGGCGTAAACTGGATACCATCGAAGCCGCGATCGCGTCTCTTGCCCAAGATGCTGGAGTCGAACCCGAAGACCTGACCGAAGCGCAACTCGATACCCTCCTCAAACAGTTTATTCAGCGCTTATCGCCTTATTACAGCGGTTATCCCCATCAAAGAGAAGCCTTGCTGCGTTTAGCGCAACTGTGGCGGGAATTGCCTTCTCGCGAAGCCGCGATCGCCTCCCTCGCCGCCGATACCTCCCCCGATTCGGGCTTACAAGTCTACGACCCCGTATTAATTAATTTTGTCGAGCGCGTTCCCCAATACTATACCGGAACCGGATCGCAGCGCAGCGCCCTGACTGAAACCGTCCGGTTGTGGCGTAACTTAGATTCAAGGGCCGCGGTGTTAAACTCCTTTGGCCTCAACCCCGACATCCTCACCGCCAATGCCGACCCCGAGACCTTACAAGACATTGCCGCCGCCCTCGACCGGGAGTTAGTCGCCTTTCTTCGTCGCGTCCCTGGGGCTTACAGGCCCACTGACTCCCAACGAGAAGCCCTGATTCGTTTATTCCAACTGTGGCGCAATTTTCCCACCCGCAACCGCGCCTTAGAAGCCCTCACAGAAGACCTCAAACGCCTCGAACGAGAACAAGAACAACAGCCCGTTACGGTCGTTACCCCTAAACGGCCGGCCCGTTGGACTCCTTCTAATATCATTCTGTCGATGTCTATTATTCCCGATGGTAACTTTACCTGGGCCGAAGCCACCAAAGGCGGTACGAGAATGCCCCCGAATCAAGCCACCGTCGATGCCATGATTCGCATTGCCCGTCTCGGTCAACAAGCCCGCGATCGCGTGGGTCGTCCTTTTATTATCACCAGTTGGTATCGCCCTCCTAATATTAATCGGGCGGTCGGTGGGGCGAAATATAGCCGTCACATCGTTGGGGATGCCATTGATTTTGTCGTAGAAGGCTTGTCAGGCAATCAAATCTACTGGACACTCGATCCTTGGTGGCCTGGCGGATTAGGACGCTATCGCCGCTTTCCTAACCTCTGTCACATTGATGCTCGCAGTAATCGCGCTCGCTGGTTAAATTAGAAACAAAAGCAGATTATTTCACGGAAAGAGGAATAATGAGGACAGATGCGATCGCGCCGCGAAAACAGATGTAAACTTAAACTTAAAAATTGTGCGATCGCTCCTCCTAAGTTCTTACTGAACTATCAAATCTGTGAGCTTGACTGTTATAGTTGAATTAGACCTAGGGCATTGTGAAGCGAAAATTAATAATTTTCAAAATAATAAAGATTTGGGTCGCGATCGCCCTTGACTCAACAGATAGCTCCTAGGTAGTTTTTAACAGAACATAAACGCTTTTCACGATTTGCACATAAGACCTCATTCCTGCCATGAGATCGCCAGTCCGAATTCGGGCCTTTTAACCTTAGCAACCAAGCGTTTCAATGCAAACATCTATGTCTTCTCAACCCATTACTATTCAAACAGTTTTAGCCCAAACCCCGCCACCTGCGCCTCCCTCAGATAGTGCTTCCGGGATGGGATCGGTGTGGATGTTCGCGAGTCTTGGTTTATTTGCTGCTTTAGCGGGTACTGTGGTTTACGGCAAAATCTTGCTCACTCAAAAAGATAAAGCCATTAAATTTGAACAATACAAATCCCACGACCTCCAAAAACGCCTCAAACTAGCCCTCAAAACCATTCAAAAAATGGAGATGAACCCAGACCTGATTCACTCGCGGGAGTTCAACTTAGATTACTTGCGCTTGCGAATGGATGAGGAGGTCTTCCACTACGCTATTGTCAACCAAATTAAAATTCGGGTCAAGCAGTTAATTAGTATTGCTTTGCGTCCGAGTACCGCTAATCAACAAGTCGGAGTGGCTAATACCAGCGGCCGCCAAATTGACGAAACTTTCGATGTTACCTACGAAACCGAAACTCGCGGTAAACGGGTCAAACGGGTATTATTTCGCGTCCAAATTCGGTTGATGAAGTTACCGACTCAATCGACTTCTTCGACCATTTCGCAAATTATTGACTGTATTGAAAAATTCCTCAGTCCCGTAGAAGATCACGATAACTGGCAGCCCACCATCCAAGGACGAGTTGCGGTGATGGATTGGGATCAAAAAGCCAAACCCACACCCCTACTGGTTCTCGAACAATCCGGTGAAGGGGTAAATGTCAGTTTTCGCACCAACCCCACCAAACGCGCCGGTTCGGTCAAACCCCCTGCCCCACCACCGCCATCTGCCCGGCCTTCTAAGAGTAAAAGTCGTCGTTCGACAGCCCGGAATTAATTCAGTCAACAGTCATCGCCTCATCAGCATCTAAGGGGCAGCTTTGCTGTAGGGGGAGTGGGGATGCAAGCCCCTCCAAAGGAGGTCAGAAACTTCTTGCTACAGGGCAGACTCTATAAAAAGGCTAAAAGCTAGACTGGATAAGCGTTACAGCCTCAAAAAGCGAATTTAAGTTTCAAAGAGAGTCATCAGTGCTTTAACGTAGTGGCATGACACAGCTAAAATGAGGCTAAGCGCGTAGGGTGGGTTAGGCGGCTAAAAGCTATGCTGTGACTGCAATCTAGCTATCCGCCGTAACCCACCGTTTAAGTTGTGTCGCAGCAGTAGGCAATAGGGAAAAGCAATAACAAACAACCAACAACCAACAACCAATAACTAAACCGTCAGGGTTGCTTGAGATAAACGTCCGTCTTCTAGGTGAATAATGCGATCGGCAACATCTAGGATGCGGTTGTCGTGGGTGACAATGAGAATCGTACAGCCTTGTTCTTGGGCGAGACCTTGCATTAATTCCACCACATCTCGGCCGGATTTGCTGTCTAGGGCGGCGGTGGGTTCGTCTGCGAGTACCATTTTGGGATGACTGACGAGGGCCCGCGCGATCGCGACTCGTTGTTTTTGTCCCCCAGAAAGGGCATCGGGGTAATAATCCACGCGATCGCCCAGCCCCACCGCTTCTAACATTGCAATCGAGCGATTTTTGGCTTCTCGCGGCGTAAAATCATGCAATTCTAAAGACATTTGCACATTTTGACGAGCCGTGAGGGATTTTAAGAGATTATGGGCTTGGAAGATGTAACCAATATTGCGCCGCGTTTTCACCAGTTGCGACTGACTTGCCCCTACCAATTCTCGATCTAACACTCTGAGGCTTCCGGTTTGGGGCGATCGCAAGCCCCCCATTAGCGTTAAAAGCGTCGTTTTCCCCGATCCGGAAGGCCCCTTCATAATCGTCACTTCACCCCCCTCCAAGCTTAAATTAATATCGAATAAGGTCTGTTTGCGTAACGATCCCTGACCGTAGAAAAAATCCAAATTTTTAATATCAATAATGGTCACCATGATGGTTTATAACAAAAGACAAATAATCAATTAAAAAATATCAGCAGGATCGGCTTCACTTAACTTGCGAATCGCCACAGCCCCCGAACCCGCACACATAATAATTGTGAGAATTAAAACTGTAACTGCTTTACTAACAGACATGACAACGGGCAAACTCGTCGCGGATTTCGTCATCGCATATAAAATCATGCTAATGCCATAACCGGGAAGATAACCCAACAACGCCAAAATCAATGCTTCTTGAAATACTACGGTGAGTAAATACCAATTGCGATAACCCATGGCTTTTAAAGTTGCATATTCAGGCAAATGATTGGCAACATCCGTGTAGAGAATTTGGTAAACAATCACCATCCCGACAATAAAACCCATCCCTGCCCCTAGGGTAAAAATAAAGCCAATGGCCGTACTTTCTTGCCAATATGCCATTTCAAAAGCAATAAATTCTTCCTTGGAGAAAACTAAAACATCTGCGGGTAACTGTTGGCGAATTTGTGCTAGAACAACTTCGAGATTAGCAGTATTTTCTAATTCAATTACACCCACATCAATTAAGCCGCGATCGCGATTTTCAAACAACCGTAAAAAGTTAATATCGCTAGAAATCAAATTCCCATCCGCCCCAAAAGATGCCCCCAACTCAAACAAACCCCCTACCGTTAATTTACGTCCTCCCGCTTCAGTTGTAAAGCGACCTTGTTCTTGAAAAAGTTCTGGAATCGGGCCAAACTCTGGTCGCGAGGCTGAGTCAAATAAAACCGTATCTTCGAGTTTAATTTGGTTTTTATTTTCCTTTAAACCGTTTAAATTCAAAATGTCGCTTTCGGGATTAATACCAATTACCATAATCCCACGGGGTTCGGCAGTAATGGGGTTTTTCCAAATCGCAAAATCCAAATAAATTGGATGTACTTCTGCCACGCCATCGATGCCACGCACTTGATAAAGGCGACGTTGTGAAAACTGATCCATCGCAATCAAAGCCGTAGAATCTGGGCTGAGTAAAAAAATATCTCCTTCAATTTTGCGATGCAAGGTTACGGCACTTTCATACAACGCATCCCGAAACCCAAACTGCATAAACATCAAAATATCCGCAAAGGCAATCCCCGCTAAGGCAATAACTAAACGGATGCGTTCGTGGCTGAGTTGTAACCAAGCGAGAGGGGTTTTCATTATTGGTTGTTTGTTGTTTGTTATTGGTTATTTGTTATTACCTAAATTAATCGTTGTAAATTGTAAATTGTAAATTGTACATTGTGAATTAAATTTCAATATCAACTAACACCTTCGCATTAGTTAAACTAGAGACGCGACGACTGGCTTCAGGAGAAAGGAGAATATCAACTTCAACCACTCGCGCATCAGTATCGGCAGCAGGATCGGTGTCGAGAACGTCTTTTTTGCCAATTTGTAAGCCCACATGACTAACAAATCCGGTTAAGGGTTGGGAGAATGAGCCATTTTCGCTGATAATTGTGGCTTTTTGACCCGTTTTAACCTTATCAATGTCACTTTCGTAAACTTCTGCCACGACGACCATGCGTTCGGTTTGACCGAGTTCAACAATGCCATTGTCGCTGACCCTTTCTCCCGGACGGGTTTGAATTTTGAGGATTTGACCGTCTACGGGGGCGCGAACAAAGGCGGTTTCGAGGTCGGCTTGGGCTTGCTTGACGGCGGCTTGGGCTTGTTGGACTTCGGCTTGGGCTTTGGCAAGATCGACGGGGCGAATTTCAGCGATACGATCGCGATTGGCTTGGGCTTCTGCAATTTGTTCGGACAGGGTGTTTAGGGTGGTTTGATAACTGGCTTGAGCTTCCTTTAAACGCTCTTGGGCGGTATCGTATTGGGTGCGCCGTTGTTCTAGGTCAAAGTCAGAAATTGCGCCCCCTGTGGCTAATTCTCGGAAGCGGTTATACTCGCTTTCGGCGTTGCGAAGTTCGGCTTGGAGGCGGTTGAGAGTGGCTTGTTGGGTTTGGGTTTCCCCTTCTCTTTGGGCTTGGAGGCGTTGAATGGTAGCTGTGGCAGCTTGGATTTCTCCGGTTTTGGCCCCGGCTTCAACGATGCGAAGATTGGCTACAGCGACGTTTAAATCGGCGATCGCGCGATCGAGGGCGGCTTGCAGGCGATCGCGATCGTCAAGTTCGGCGATAATTTGATTGGCGGCGACTATATCCCCTTCTTCGACCAATAATTTTGACACCTTCGCTGCCCCTAATGTGGCAGGAGGAGACAGTTGAATCGCCTCTCCTTGGGGTTCGAGTCGTCCTAATGCTGTCACGGATTCAAGTATCGGTGAGGCGATGTTTTGCGGGGTTACAGCGTCTTCTGAAGCCTGCGGACGCAGATTGTTAACGGCAAACAGGGTTCCAACGCCAACCAGACTAACCGCAGCGATCGCGATCGCCCACTTTGCCCCAGAATGGGAAACTAAGGAATTTAAAAACCGAGGTTCATCGCCCATAATATCTTCAGAATTCTAACGATCGCGGGATCGATCGATCTATTTGTTAAGAAACGAGCGTTTACGCGCTTTTTGGCGATCTAGTTTAGTCAGCAGTCGTTGCGAAATTTTGAGGTGTCCGTTGAAAATTTCGTCACCCAAGGCGATCGTTAAAAACAGGATTGACAGTAGTAACACTTCCATAATGTCGCCTCTCGACCTAGACTAGACCGTTCAGTTTGATTTTCCTTAACTTCAGAATAGACCCCAATCTTTGAGCGTGTCAACCAATGAAAGTATGATAAATTCAGATACCTCGCAGCCCACCTTGACTCCCAAAGCCGAACAAATTTTAAAGGGTGCAATGCCCGAATTTCTTAAACATGGTTACTCTCGCACCAGCATGGATAAAGTTGCGAAAGCGGCGGGAGTGTCTAAACAAACCCTTTACAGTCATTTTTCTGACAAAGAAGGGCTATTTACCGCCTTAGTGCAGCATATCGCCTCTCAAAAGTTTTGTATCGTGTGGTCGAAACCCCTACAAGGTTCTCCTGAAGACGTGTTGCGCGATCTCGGTCAGCGCTTACTACTTGAAAATATGCACGATAAGGAATACTTGCGTTTCTGTCGTCTGATTGTCAGCGAATCAGAACAACGTCCCGATCTCGCGCAATTGTTTCTCCGCCATATTTGTCAACCCGCAGCCGCCGTCCTGACTAAATATCTCAGCGATCGCACCGAGTTGAAGATTGCCGATCCTGAAGCCACCTCTCGCATCTTTGTGGGTTCGCTGATTCACTTTATTATGATCCAAGAAGTGCTACATGGCAAAGCCCTGATGCCGATGGATGCCAATCGTTTGATTGATAGCTTAATCGATTTAATTGTCACGACGCGATCGCCCTAAACGGTTGTTTGGCATGAACGCGATCGCCTTATCTGAGAAATACAGTTAATGTTGCTTTTTGTTGGGTTTGGTGCGGCTTTTGCCCCCGATCAACGCAGTATTTTCTGACCCGGAGAAACTTCTGATGGTCATTACGCTGAAATTTTCGCCAATCAAAAAGACTTAAATCGGCCCAACTCTGAATCTATAACCTTGAAACGATTATTGACCAACTCAAAAATATTTCTCAAATTGAACATTCCCGACATCGTAGTCCAGTCAATTTTTGCGTCAATATTTTGTGTGGCTTGATTGCTTATTGTCACCAACTGAAAAAGCCTTCTATTCAGCTAGACTGGGTTTTAGCTGGATAGAAGGCTTAACCCGAACTGACGCGGATTAGGTTGTTCAAATTCTGCTTTGATCTCATCATCAACTTGAATAATAATACTCGCCATTGTTTTATTTTTAAGAAAACTGAGAATTAACATAAAAGGGGTGTTTTTAAACACCCCTTTCCATATTACAAACAAGCGTCTTGATAAGCCTCCATGCCGACACAAGAACAAACGAGATTGCGATCGCCAAAAGCATTGTCAATTCGTCCCACGGGAACCCAGAATTTGCTATCTTTGAGCCAAGGTGCAGGATAAGCGGCTTCGGAGCGACTGTAGGGATGATTCCACTCGCCGCAAATCAGAGATTCGGCGGTGTGGGGGGCGTTTTTAAGGACATTATCGGTATAGGGGGCGTTTCCGGCTTCAATGGCGGTTACTTCTTCCCGAATCGAGAGCATAGCGTCGCAGAAGCGGTCTAACTCCGCTTTCGACTCGCTTTCGGTGGGTTCGATCATCATCGTGCCAATCACAGGCCAAGACATGGTGGGGGCGTGGAAGCCATAATCCATGAGGCGTTTGGCCACATCATCGACGCTGATATCCGCTTGTTTTTTGAGAGGACGCACATCGATAATACATTCGTGAGCGACTAACCCCGACTTCCCTTTATACAGAATCGGGTAAGCTTCTTGGAGACGATGAGCCATATAATTCGCATTGAGAATCGCCGCCTTGGTGGCCTCTGTCAGCCCTTGAGCGCCCATCATGGCGATATACATCCAGGAAATGACAAGAATGCTGGCGCTGCCCCAAGGTGCTGCCGCGATCGCGCCAATACTCTCATCTCCCCCCAAATTTACCACACAATGACCGGGTAAAAACGGCTTGAGGTGCGCCGCTACACCAATCGGGCCAATGCCCGGGCCGCCGCCCCCGTGGGGAATACAGAAGGTTTTATGGAGATTTAGGTGACAAACATCCGCCCCATATTCCCCCGGACGACACAAGCCCACCTGAGCGTTCATATTTGCCCCATCGAGGTACACTTGGCCGCCGTTTTGATGTACGATGTCGCAAATCTCGCGAATCCCGGTTTCAAAGACTCCGTGAGTCGAGGGATAGGTAATCATCAACGCCGAGAGGGTATCGCTGTATTTTTCGGCTTTTTTGGCTAAATCTGCCGCGTCAATATTGCCTTCTGCGTCGCACTTCACCGAGATGACTTTCATGCCGCACATGACCGCACTGGCGGGGTTTGTGCCGTGGGCGGATTCGGGAATCAGGCAAATATTTCGCTGTGTATCGCCGCGATGCTCGTGATACGCTCGAATCACCTGTAAACCCGCATATTCCCCTTGGGAACCCGCATTGGGTTGTAGGGAAATCCCTGCAAAGCCGGTAATTTCAGCCAGCCAGGTTTCCAGTTGCGAAAATAGTTCTTGATAGCCTGCGGTTTGGGAAGCGGGGGCGAAGGGGTGCAGTTTACCAAACTCCGGCCAAGTCACGGGAAGCATCTCTGCGGTGGCGTTGAGCTTCATGGTACAAGACCCCAGGGGAATCATCGAGGTGGTGAGGGACAAATCCTTGCTTTCCAGGTGGTGGAGATAGCGCAGCAGTTCGGTTTCGGAGTGGTATTGATTGAAGACGGGATCGGTTAAAAATGGCGTTTCGCGGGCAAAATTGCTAGTGTAGGTCAAATTTGCCTCAGATTCGAGTTCGGCTAGGGTAAAGGGCAATTTATCGCGGCTAGAGAACAAATTCCACAGGGTATAGAGGTCGTCTTCGGTGGTGGTTTCATCCAGGGAAATACAGATGCAACCGGGTTCAAGCCAGCGTAGGTTAATGCCTTGAGACTCGGCAAATTGCACCAGGGTTTGGGCGGATGCGTCCCCGACTCCGACGCAAACCGTATCAAAAATGGGGATGGCATCGAGGCTGTAGTTCAGTCGTTTTAAGCCTGTGGCTAATAATACCGCGAGACGGTGAATGTCCGAGGCGATCGCCCTCAACCCGTTTGGCCCGTGATACACTGCATACATCGAAGCCATCACTGCGAGTAACACTTGCGCGGTACAGATGTTACTGGTGGCTTTATCCCGGCGGATATGTTGTTCGCGGGTTTGCAGGGCTAAACGCAACGCAGGCTTGCCGTGAACGTCTTTGGACACCCCGACAATCCGACCGGGGACTTGCCGCTTATAGGCTTCTTTGGTGGCAAAATACGCCGCGTGAGGGCCGCCGTAACCCATGGGAACACCGAAGCGTTGGGTACTTCCTACTACGATATCTGCGCCAAATTCTCCCGGAGGGGTTAGGAGGGTTAAACTGAGGGGGTCGGCGGCCACGGTGACTAATGCGCCCATTTCGTGCGATCGCGCCACAAAATGACGATAATCAAACAAACCGCCAAAAGAAGCCGGATATTGCAGCAGGGCCCCGAAAATCGGCTGCTGGAAGTCAAAGGTAAAGTGATTGCCCAGAATCACGTCAATGCCGAGGGGTTGCGCCCTGGTTAAAATAACTTCAATGGTTTGGGGGTGACAGGTATCCGACACAAAAAAGGTATTGGATTTATTCTTGCAAATGCCGTAACTCATGGTCATGGCTTCGGCCGCTGCGGTGGCTTCATCGAGCAGCGACGCATTGGCAATTTCCATCCCGGTTAAGTCAATAATCAGGGTTTGGAAATTGAGCAAGGCTTCGAGACGACCTTGAGCGATTTCCGCTTGATAAGGGGTGTACGCCGTGTACCAACCGGGATTTTCGAGGATATTGCGCTGAATCACCGGGGGCGTAATACAGTCATGGTAGCCCATACCGATAAACGAGCGACAGACTTTATTTTTACGGGCAATTTCTCGCAGTTGGGCTAACGCTGCGGACTCAGTTTGAGCCGGGGGGAGGTTGAGGGGAGAGTTTGTCCGAATTGTGGTCGGAACTGCATCATCAATCAAAGCATCTAGGCTAGAATAGCCCAGAGTTTTCAGCATTGCTTTAGCTTCTTGAGCATCGATGCCAATATGACGAGGGGCAAAAGCGTGGGGATTGACCGGGGTAGAATCATTGGTTTTGCCAGTTCCCAGTAAAATAGGATTCGTTTGAGTTTCGGCGTTAGAGGCAGTGTTGGTTTCAAGCATGAAAGCTAATAAATGGGGGTGACAACGGCTTTTACAAAGCGCGATCGCGTATATTGACACTATCCTACGCGATCGTGTTCTTATTATTTTTTAACAAACTTCCTCATCCATCTGAAGTTGTTTAAATTTATACGGGCTCAATCCCCAGAAAACAAGGCGTTTCCTTATTCTTCCCCACCTTCGACTTGAGCTTGATATTCTGCGGCGGTCAAGACTTCCTCTAACTCCTCATCCGGGTCTTCTATCCGCACTTTAATCAGCCAACCGTCGCCATAAGGGTCTTCTGCAATCAACTCCGGAGAATCCAACATCGTTTGATTGCGTTCGATTACTGTTCCCGAAACCGGAGCGTTGAGTTCCTCGACAGCTTTGACCGATTCAATTGTCCCAAAGGTTTCGCTGGCTGCAATCTCATCATTTTCTTCGGGGAGTTCTAAAAAAACAATATCCCCTAATTGATCCACGGCAAACGCTGTAATCCCAATTGTGGCAATTTCGCCATCAAGTCGGACGTATTCGTGGGTGTCGAGATATTTCAAGTCCTCTGGATAGGCAATTTCCATGTCGCATCCTCTCTATGATGATTACATTGTGAACGTAAGCAGGGTGTCTGTCAGACAACGCACTCCCCAAATTACTACAAAAGTGACGTTCTCTCCCGTTAACCTTTCAGGTCTAACGGGAGCTTCAAGTAGGAACTGAGTGAACCCAGTTCATCGAAGTTTCTTGCTTCACAGGCTGATTATCATCTAAGCCTCCACAAGCAGAGACGATGAGACCCACCGCCTGTAGCTCTTTTAATGCTCGATGTAAGATATTCACCGCCGCATTTTGATCGCGGTCGATAGTTAGTCCGCACTTCGGGCATTCATGAGTACGAACTGAAAGAGCTTTCGGGACTTTCGTACCGCAACCGCTACAGTCTTGAGATGTTCGGTGAGGATTCACTTTGACTACTCGAACGCCGCATTTGACTGCCACTGCCTCCAAGATAGTAATGAATTGCCCCCAAGCTGCATCAAGAATGCTTTTAGCCAGTCGGGTTCTTGCCAGTCCTTTGATGTTTAAATCTTCAACGACAATTAAGTCATAGCACCTGGTTAACTTGTTCGCTGTTTTATAATGAAAATCTTTTCTTTGTCTCTGAATCCTTTGATGAATTAGAGCAATCTTATTCCGTTGTTTTTGATAGTTTTTAGACCCTTTGGTTTTATTCTTTAA
>JBKHDX010000079.1:0-18835 GCA_046541115.1 Spirulinaceae cyanobacterium
ATACGTTCACCTTTAACGGCGATTACTACTCGCTGCCTAACTTGTTACCGTTGCTTTCTCGTCCTTCTCGCTTGGAGTTGCTCATGGAGATTCTGGCGACTCCGCTCCCAGTACGGGATGATAAGTAACCATTTTCCAAATTGCGTGGCTTCGGCCATGCAACTTGGGGAGAGGTTTGTATCCTGTATCCTGACTGGCTTCTCAGTATGTCCGTGTAAGACTTTGCAGATGAAGTATAAAAATCAACTTATTTTTTTCCGAAACTGACTAGCGGCTATCTGTAGACCTCATTCAGAACAATCAAAACACAAAATTCGAGGTCTACAATGTTACGGAAAATCATTGCTATTGCTTTGGTCGTTACAGTGTTATTTGTAAGCACGCCTAAGCCTGCTTATGCCAATTCAGACTCTTTTGGTTTCGATTCACAACCCCCTATTATTTCTGAAGTACTTGGAGCAAATGTCGTAGATTTTGAAAATTTTGAGAATACCGTTGTTGTAGCATCTATTTGGGAAGATGCTGTACAAGCATATCAATCCGATCCATTTTTGCACGCTTTAATAGATGAGGCAGCGACTACATTAGGAACCGCTATAGGAGGTGCATTAGTATGTTATGGAATTAATAGCGCAGTAGCTCCAGTATTTCCGCCTGCTGCTGCGCTAATTCCATTTTGTTCAAGTTTTAGCGCTGTATCTGGAGGAGGTAATATCCTTCAGAAGGGTTTGAAATTAATCACTCCTTAAGTCTAAAATTTTAACCTCGTTGCGTGGCTCTAGCCGCGCAACGCTAAACGAAGGCTCTGCCTTCATTCTTATTTAGGAGGCAGAGCCTCCAGGTTGCGTCCCCAGGCAGAGCCTGGGAACGAGGGGTTTGATGATGATTTCGATGTTGAGTAGGGTTTCGCCGCCGTAATAATTGCGATAGCCCGAATAACGCCAGTGAGCGGGTTCGTCAATATAGCTGTATTACCTGTCCGGGAAACATCGCTTATAATTTCTTTATTACCAACTTTAAGTGATGCCATGAAAATTTATGAGTTAATTTGGAATTCAGATAGAATTAACCATATTGCACGACACAGCATCATTCCAGAAGAAGTTGAAGAAGTTTGTTTTAGCGTCGCTCTAATTCAACGGGCAAAATCAGAAGGAGACAACCCTGTATATTATGTTTTGGGTCAAACAGATGCGGGGTGATATATTTTTTGCGTTATTATTCAGTTTCCTGACGGTAGAGGGTATCCAGTTACCGCTAGAGACATGACTGATAACGAAAAACGGAGATACAAAAAGTGGAGAAGCTAAATTATGACAAATATTCCGAAGATTGATTCAATTCAAGAGTTAGCTGAATTCTGGGACGATCGCGATTTAACTGATTTTGAAGACCAGTTAGAAGAAGTGACAGAACCCATTTTTGAACGAGAATCTATTGTTGAAATTGGTTTGTTAGATCGAGATTTGCAAGAGATAAAACGAATGGCAAAATTGCAAGGAGTGAATTATAAAGATTTGATTCGAGCGTGGGTTATGGAAAAAGTGCGTACAGTATAAAAGCAAAAATTATCGCAATAATGGATAGATTGAAACATTATCGTCAAATTATCCAAGAAGTTATAACCGAATATCATCAACTTAATCAAAGAGCCAATTCTCCCATTGAAAGTGTTTTGGCTTTTGATGAGGCTCGCGACCAGTATCTTTTGCTATTGATGGGTTGGAATAAAGATGAAAGAATTAAGAATGTGATGATTCATATTCAATTGAAAGATGAGGAAATTTGGATTGAGGAAGATTGGACGGAGGAAGGGGTAGCAACAGATTTGTTGCAGAAAGGAATTGGACGAGGGGAAATAGTTTTAGCTTTTCATCCACCCCATGTTAGACAATATATTGAGATAAACTCTCAGCACTGAGTTCCCAAATACAACCTAGGAACAAGGAAAATGGTGAAGTCAGAAAGGTAAAACCTTGAAATCTCGTTGGCATTTTCAGCGCGATCGCCTCAATTATGAACAGCATACACTATTAAATGCCATCGGCATTCCTGAAGTTCTGCCGCGTTGCGTGGTTTCAGCTAAACAGCGCGAGGACGAAACCACGGCCTCAGAATATATACAACCTGGGAAATTCACCGGGATTCTTTATCACAAATCTTTCTCAATAAGCTAGAATAGCAGTACATACAATAATGTAATGCTTATCTGTTTTTGATCTTGACTTCTCAACTACTGTACCAACTTAATCGTTATTGGGTTATTGGACTTATTGGTTGCACTGGAATTATGCTTTCGATAAGTGCAACCTTGATAGTGTATCGCTCTGAACAGAATAAAAAGCAAGAGCAGTTTCAACAACAGACGACAGTTTTAGTCAATGAATTGCAAAGACATTTAGATAGCTATACTCAACTCACTCGATCAGTTGGTTCTTTTTTTAATACGGCAGAAAGTATTAATTTACAAGACTTTCAGGAGTTGTCTCGTTCTTTATTACCCTACTATAATAGTTTTTCAGGATTAGGCTGGACTCAAAAAGTAGAGGCTTCAGAACGCTTACGTTACGAACAAGAATTGCAAAATCAAGGATTTGCTGATTTTTCCATTCACGAACTAGATTCTCAGCAAAATCCTGTAGATGCTAAATCCCGTTCTGTTCACTTTCCTACCCTATATTTAGAGTCTTTAGAGCAACTGCAATTTTCTGTTGGTTGGGATGCAGCATCCGATCCAAAACGTTTACTAAGTTTAGAACAAGTAGAGGACTTAGAAATTATCGTAAGTACTCCTTTAGTTCAGGTGGAAAGTGGCAATCCTGGTTTTGTTTTTTACTATCCATTTTTTGCTCCTAGCGAGTTTGAACAAGCCAACAATGAGTCAACATTTCAAGGAGCAATATTTGGTTTTTATGAAGTCGAAACCTGGGTAAAAACAGCTATCGAAGATCTCGATATAGCAGGATTAGATTTCTACCTTTATGATTTGCCACAAGATCAATTATATTCGGCTTTAAATAAAACCAGAGTAAGTTTTAATGACTCTTTTTTAATTGCCTATAAGGATGAAAATTTAATAAAATCTCCCGAACTTGCAAACTTATCTATTTTAAATAACGCTGGAGAAAAATCTTCTAATCTTTGCGATCATTCCGATTGGCTTTTGTGCATTCGCTCTCTTAATCTGCCCCAAAGGGAACTGTCTTTGTTGGTTTTGCCGGTGTATAACCCTTCTATTTTGAGTTGGAGAGTAGTAACAACACTTGCTTTGGGCTTGTTAATAACGGGTTCTTTTGTTATGTATTTATATATTTCTAGGAGAACAACTTTAAAACTCGAAAAGAAAAATCAGGAATTACAAGAATTATTTGAAAAACTCAAGCAGACTCAATCCCAATTAATCCAAACGGAAAAAATGTCAAGTTTAGGGCAATTAGTAGCGGGAGTTGCCCATGAAATTAATAATCCCGTCAGTTTTATTACAGGTAATATTGAATATGCTAAGAGTTATTTTGAAGGTATCTTGAGTTTGCTTCATGTTTATCAGACGCGATATCCTCAACCGGATTCAGATATAGAAGAAGCAATTGATAGACTTGACTTAGATTTTGTTCTTGAAGATTTACCAAAATTATTAGACTCTATGCAGTCTGGGTCAGAACGTTTGCGCCAAATTGTCTTATCTTTGCGTGTTTTTTCGCGATTAGATGAAGCGGAACTCAAAAATGTGGATATTCATACGGGCATTGAAAGTACCTTGATGATTTTAAATAGTAGGCTAAAAATGTCTAGAAACCACCCAGATATTACGGTCAAAAAAGATTATGGAAATATACCATTAATTAAATGTTATGCCGGTCAACTCAATCAAGTCTTTATGAATATTTTAGCGAATGCAATTGATGCTTTAGAAGAGTCTTTTTTGGCAGGAAAGTTAAAAGACCGCTTGCCAACTATTCATATTAAAACGGCTCAAGTTAATTCTGATTGGATTACGATTCAAATTATCGATAATGGTTTGGGTATTACCCCAGAAGTTCAAACTCACTTGTTCGATCCTTTCTTTACGACTAAACCTATAGGTAAAGGCACTGGTCTCGGACTTGCCATCAGTTACCAAATTATCCACGATCGACATGGCGGCTATTTAACCTGTTCGTCTGAGTTGGGACAAGGGACAGAATTTCTAATTAAGTTACCTATTCATTAATTTGTTATGCGGAGGAATTAACCAATTACTATCACCTCGTTTGTAACTGAGGCGGAGCCTCAGTATTGCGTTACCAGGTAGGCACTACGGTAAACGGCATAACACAAAATTGCCTTTCGTTATGTTGTGATTCCTCATTATTATAACTTTTAAAAAAAGAGAGTATCCCCCGTCGCGATCGCCCTTTGTCCTTGGTACAAATGACCAGTGACAAAGGACAAAGGACAAATTCACTCAGAATCGAGTAAATTTAGCTGTAAGTATTGATTTCGTTGCGATTTCGTCAGCTTACTCGCGATTTTAGCTTGAGAATCCCGATCGGACTCAGAAAGATCGTCAGGGCGATCGCGAGTTAACCAACGCTGAAACACTTGTAACCGTCCGTCGTCGGGCTGTTGGACTTGGTAAATGCGGACTCGTTTTTTGCCTTGACTTTCGATGCGGCAATACTTGAGACTGTAGCCCAAAAGTTCCAGGAAACGCCGCACAACGGTCACAGGGCTGTAGTTTTTCGCCAAACCGATTCCGGTCGTCGTTTTAATGGCCGAACGGTTATCCAGGGCAAATTGGGCGAGTTGGATGAGGTCGGAATCGGTGTTGCGGAGTTCGCGATCTTCGTCAGCGATAAGTTCTGGAATACCCAACAGTTCTAGGGTTCCGACGATCGCGCCCAATTGGGAACGGTTGAAGTCTGGCGGAAAAATACTACCTTGACCAACTTCGAGGAGGGTTTTGGCGATCGCGGCATCTCGATTGCTAAGATAGTCGCGACCGAGAGTCAGAAAATAGTGCAATCGCAGTTGACGATACCACCCCTCATCATCTTTGCGGACTAATTCCGGCGTGACCGGGATATCATAACGATGATAGAGTTCGTATTTCCGCGCTTTTCGCCTTTCTTTGCCCGTTTTGACCAGACTTTTCCTTAAGGATTGGTACTCGCGATCGCTCATTTCGGGTGCGTTGGCGATATCTTCACATTCAGCTTGATAATTTTGCGATCGCACCGCATCAATCGCTTCGGTGAGAGATTTCTTCTGAGTTCCCTTAGATTGGCGTTTGGGAGACTTAAGGGGCGGAATTGGCATGATTTGATGGCCTTCTTCGGACAAAGCCGCCAAAACCGAAGATCGATATTGAATCATCGACGCATTGGATCGTACCGCAAAGCGTCCCCAACACAGCAACGATTCCGCTTGAAAGCCTGTATCGAGATCGTCGAGTGCATCAAAATCCGATTGTTGCAATAATCGAATATTAAGTTGCGTCAATTTGTGACCGGAATTGAGTAAACCGGGAATCGAAGTCGAACCATTTCCCACTTTATTAAAGCCATAGGAAGCCACCCAAAGATAGCGAGGCACATTATCCCGCAAACGCCCCAAGGATTGACGCACAGCGTTTTCGCTTTGGACTCCCTGGGCGATCGCCCAAACCGAGGTAAAATGACGGCGAATCTCAATACTGACCCCGGTTTCAATGGACGGACTCGCCAAAACAACGTCATAATTTGCGAGAATATCATTGAGTCGGGTAATGCAACGATACGCGGGATGATTGGGGTCTGCGACGGATTCCGAATCGATGCGAAGAATCCGGGCTGCCCGAAATTGCTTTTGTAGATAGGCTTCGAGCGATCGCGTCCCCCATTGACTGGTGAGTTTTTGTGCGGAGAGACACACAAAAGGTTTACCCCCGTCCCGAATATGCTGTTCTAAATCCTGAACTAAACGCTTCGGGGTACTTTCGTTATAAGTTAGCACTTGCCAAGCTTCATTAGGTTCCGGTCGCCAATTATTTTGAATCACAAACGGTTGACGATGGACTCCCGCTAAAGTTAAAAGGTAATCAATGCTAATATCGCTCAAATCTGCATCGGCGATATAAACGCGACCGCAACCGCCAATAACATTCTGCATCAAGGTTTTGAGGGATTTAAGAATCGCAACCCGTTGATGGCGACAGGTATTAGAATTAAGGGCGTGCCATAACACCTGTTCCACTTCATCGATAATGACCACCCCATCCGACCAATCTTTGGCGTTAAACTTGGCTTGGGACTTCGGGTGTAGAGAATCGACACACAAGCCATAACCCAGAGTAGCCCCGGTTTCGGAAGATTGCATCTCGGTAATGTAATTCAAGCCGAAACGCTGACACAATTCCTCGACCAATTGCACGCGATGGCCGATTACTAATACCCATTTTTGCTGCGCGATCGCGTCTTTGACCACCGTTTCAAGAAACTTAGTTTTTCCCGTCCCTTTCGGGGACTTGATCGCGATTAATTGCGCCGTTTTGGGAATAGTATCAACTTCTAATGGCGGCAAATAGCGACAGTTTAATTCAATATCTGGCGTATAAGTCAGCTTTGCCCAGGATTGCGCCTTCCAAGTATCCAAAGGAACCGCTTGCTGATACAAACGCTCAAAAGTTTCTCGTCCTTGTCCAGAAATTAAATCGTCGATTCCCTTTCCCCACTGGGGATTCCAAGTGACCACATTCACCGGACATCCTGCTTGCGTCAAAAGGTATCCCATCTGCCGAATTGCGCCATTAACCGCTTTAATCGTGTTGGGTTTGCTATCTTGGTCAAAAACAAGATAAATCGTGCGGTTTCCTTGGGCTAACACCTGTAATTGCGGAATCAGGCGAGTTTTACCAATACGGTGTCCCCCCTCATCTTTCGGGACGCGATAGCCCCCATTGACCCCAGGAAGCGCGATCGCAGCATATCCGGCGGTGAGTAGCGTCCCGGCTTTTTTCGCCCCTTCTGTGATACATAACGGGATTTTCGGGTGCTTTCCTAACCATTCCCAAAATCCTAAATCGGCGCGATCGCGTTGGATATCTTCTGGTGTAAGCTGTACCTTGTAGCGTTGGGCAATTTTGCGCCATAAGTCTTCCGGGACGCGCAACGCAAAAACCCCAGTCGTCATTTTCGGCGGATGTTCGTACTTAATCGCTTTGCGGCGATCCTCACTCAGACGGGGTTGTGTGGGCTTGAAACAGCCCCATACATCTTCCTCCCCCGTGAGTAAATCCACCCCCGAACACCACCAGCCTCCTTGCTCGATATGCTGGTATCGTTTCAGGTAGGATGTGCCAATGCGGCCATCGTTGCGTCGGGGTAATTCCTCAGAGTAGAACAAATAATTGTATGCGCGATCGCCCTCCAAAGCCGTGACATTCAGGCGCGTCAGTCCCGCATCTACACAGCTTGCATTCCACTCAGTTAGGTAATTCACAGCGTTTTCGTTATCGTCTCCCTTCAAAATCATCACCATCCCCATCACACTATATCTAGGGGTGGGATGGACAATTTTAAGGATAAAACGCTACCGATGGCAAGGTCAGTTATCAGTCAACAGTCAACAGTCATCAGTTATCAACATCGAAGGGTTACGTTTTCCCAATGATTGACTGGTTGTTGTTTATTGGTCAATCGTGACAAGTTAAAGGTTTGGGTGTGTGTCAAATGACTCGTGGGGGCGGGGTTTTCCCGTTCAATCCCCCTTTTATATTTTACCCTCGAAGGAAAGTTTGGAGTTTTCGAGGCAGTTAACAGGAATTTATTGCAAGAGTCTTTCAATAAATTGCTGCTTCTTCTATAATCCTAAATAGGAGTGTCAACTCAAACACGATTGTTAACGAATGGCTATTGTTATTTCACAAGATCGGTATTGGGAACTACTACAAGAAACAGCAGTTCTTCAGCATTCTGTCAACACGGAATTTGAAAGAAGCTGGCAGTATAGTTTTCAATTAGGTCACGGTACAGAAAAAGAAATTTGGATTAATCCTCATACTTGTTTATCTATTACTAATTATCGTTCTAGAAATGCTCTAATCTTAAACTTGCCCGAACGAGAACATTGTTTAGAATTTTGTTTTTGTCTCAAAGGAAGTTGCCATATTGACTCTTTAGGAACGGTTAAAGCCGGAGAAGGCTTTATTTTTAGTGGCGGTATTGCGCCTAAAGATTGCTTGCAACATCCCGAACAAGAACATCGCTTGATTATCAACATACACATGAAAGTTGACTACTTTAAGCGTTTGATTTCTCCCTTAGTCAGTACGGCAGACTCGATTACCCATCGCCTCAGTTCTTCGGTGAAAGATTGGGTTTATCGACAATCTCTACCGACTAATTCGGCGATACAACTGGTACTTCAGCAAATTTTAAGGTGTCCTTATCAAGGAATTACCAAACAGCTTTATTTAGAAGGCAAAGTTTTGGAGTTAATCTCATTACAAATCGAGCAAATCGATCGAGAACAAAAACAATCTTCTCCTCAATTACTCAGCCAAGATGTTGATTGTATTTATCAAGCCAGTGAGATTTTACTTCAGCGTTTATCTACGCCACCTTCCCTCACAGAATTGGCAAAATTAGTGGGGATCAACGATCGCAAACTCAAACAAGGTTTCCGGGAAGTCTTTGGTACAACAGTGTTTGGCTATTTGCGCGATCGCCGCTTAGAACAAGCCCAAGAATTACTCCAAAGCGGCCAAATTCAGGTTAAAGATGCCGCTAAAGCCGTGGGTTACGCCAGCCCTACTTCATTTAATGCGGCGTTTCGCAAGAAATTTGGCGTTCCTCCTAGCTTGTGTCAACCCCCTAAAATCATACAGTCCGTCTCAAAGAGGTAAATAGTCCGTCTCCAAGAGGTATCACCCTTCAAAACCATGTCCTTGCCCTGTACACTTGTTGAGAATCTTTAACAGTAATTTCAATACAGGATTGCTAAAGATTGTGAATTAGGATTGTGTGAGGACAGACGTGAATCTAAATTTAGTCAACTCGGTATTACTCGCGGGAGTTGTCCCCGTTGTTATGGCAACCCCCGCTATAGCTCAAGTTCAATCGGTAACCGACATTCAAATCATTGAAACAGAGACAGGACTAGAAGTTGTCTTAGACACCCTCGGAGATGAACCCCTAGAAACCTTTATCATTCAAGAAGGAAATAGCGCGATCGCGAATATTCCCAACGCTCAGTTAGCCATACCAGGTGGTGAATTTCGCCAACTCAATCCCGTTGCAGGTATCACAGAAATTACCGCCGTTAATATCGGTACAGACAGCGTTCAAATTAGAATTACCGGAGAAACCGGAATCCCCCAAGCCGAGGTGGTGCAAAGCAGCCAAGGATTAGTCCTCAGCGTGACTCCCTTGGCAGAAATGGCTGAAATTGACGACATCGAAGAAATTGAATTAGTCGTCACCGCAACCCGCACAGCCCAAGCCCCAGAGGATGTACCTCGTTCAATTACGATCGTAGATCGCCAACAACTGGAAAACCAAGCAAATCTTACCTCAAATCTAGGGGATATTCTCGGTCAAGTTGTCCCCGGTTTTGGCCCTCCCAACCAAGCCAACCGCGCTAATGCTCAAACTCTGCGGGGACGGGACGCTCAAATTTTAATTGATGGTGTTCCCCAACGGAGTAATGGTTCGGTCAGCGTACAACTACAATACATCGATCCGAGTTCCATTGAACGCATTGAGGTTGTTCGCGGCCCGAGTGCTATTTATGGCGGAGAAGCAACCGGTGGAGTCATTAATATTATTACTCGTCAACCCGAAGGCGAAAGACTGACCCTCATCACAGAAGTTGGCGTTACAGGGGCTTTAGGAGGATTAGAGGAAAATAGTCTGGGGACAGAGTTTCGTCAAAGCATTTTCATTAATGAAGAAGATGTTGATTTTGTGGGGAACTTATCCCTCACCAATACCGGCGAATTTTATGATGCTGAAGGCGATATTATTGCTCCCAATAATACAGCCCTGAGTAATACCCAATCCTTCAATTTGTTGGCGAAACTTGGCTTTAATTTCGACGAAGATCGGCGCTTGCAGTTTACGGTCAACCATGCCGAAGATAATCGCGATTTAGACTTTATTGCGGCAGGTAATCCTGACCCCAATAAAGAAAAAGCCGTTGCTCTTCCGCGCAACGTGGTTTTCGTTAATACTCCTTTCCCTCGCATTAGTAGCACTTCTGCTAATGTTCTTTATCGTCATGACGATATATTTGGCAGTTCCCTTCAAGCACAAGCTTATTACCGGACTTCAGAACAAAGTACAATTCCTTTTCCCGGTGGCAGAAATTTTCCTCCCTTTATTAATAGTAATGATGAAGAAGTTTTTGGAGGTCGCCTTCAAATTGAAACCCCTATTGCCCGCACAGCCGAAGTCCTTTGGGGGCTAGATATAGAGCGTCAGCGTAATGGTAGAAATCGCTTCATCGATCTAGATGCCAATGAATTAGAAAGCGGTCGGGCTGTTAAGACAGTAGAGTTTATTGGTTATCCTGATTATGATTTAAATAGTCTAGGATTCTTTGCTCAGGGACAATGGGATATTACTGAAGATTGGGCTGCTTTGGGTGGCATTCGTTACGAGCGTTTTACGTTTAAAGCGGGTAATTTCACAAACTTTAATAATGCGAATATTACCGGAGGAGAAGCTGATTTTGATGATGTTCTCTTTAACGCTGGCACGGTTTACGATGTCACAGAAAATATTAGTGTCTTTGCCAATTTCTCTCAAGGCTTTTCTGCGCCTGATTTCGATAATTTGTTACAAAGCGTTCAGCAACCCCTGGAAATTTCAGCAGGATTTCGAGATTTACAACCCCAAAAAGTAGATGAATATGAAATTGGCATTCGTGGTAATTGGGATCGCGTTCAAGCTTCGATTGCTGCGTTTTATAACTATTCTGAACTGGGGACGCGATTAGTTGAAGTTCCCAATAATAACTTTTTGGTTCTCCGACGAGAGCCACAGCGCAATTATGGCGTTGAAGCAACCCTGGATGTAGAAGCCACTGAAAATTTACGAGTGGGGGGTATTTTTAGCTGGACTGAAGGGGAATTTGAAGATCGACAGACTCAGGAATTTTTACCTTTAGGACGCTTCGATATTCAACCTCTTAAGTTAACTGCTTATGTGGAACACGAAACCTTACCGGGTTGGACAAATCGCTTGCAAATGTTGTATGTTGGCAATCGCGATCGCGCTTTTAAAGAAAAAGTCGATCCTGTCGATATTGATGGTTATTTTCTCATAGACTATTTGAGTAATATTCAACTGGGTCAAGGTGAATTACAAATTGGCATTCAAAACTTGTTTAATAACCAGTATTTCCCAGTGTATTCTCAAGCTTTACTGCGTCCGATCGATCGTTTTGCCGGACAAGGAAGAACCGTAAGCGTTCGTTATCGTATGGAGTGGTAATAATTCTGGCCCTTGAGTAGATATATATTTCACTCAGGGGCTAATTCTTAAACTCGTTCCTTGGTTCTACCAAGGGACGAAAACCTGAGACTTTACTTCAAATTCATAACATATTGTTGCTTAATTATGAGCTTTCTGAAAATCTATAAAACTTCTATAATATCTTGCAAAAATATCCCATTTTTATCAACAGCAATCCTCAAAAAGACACAATCTTTCTTCAACCAATTTTACCAATTCGGAAAATTTCTTTTATTAACTATCCTAGCCATTCTCTGGGTTACAGCTTGTAGTCCGAATGCCTCTAATTCAGTTTCTCCAGAAGCCTCAACCCGTATGATCCAACATACGATGGGTGAAACGGCGGTTCCCGAAAATCCCCAAAGGATTGTCGCGTTAGAACCCTTTGCCTTAGAAGCACTTTTGGCGATGGGAATCAAGCCCGTTGGCGCACCTTTAGAGGGTGTTAACCCCTATCTTCAAGATCGCGTTGAAGGCATTACTAATATTAGCAATCCCCCCAACTTAGAAAGAGTTTTTTCTCTCAAACCCGATCTAATTTTAGGCAGTCAATATCAAAACCAAGATATCTATTCCCAAGCTTCGCAAATTGCCCCAACCATTTTATTTTCCTTTACAGGGAGTAGTGATTGGAAAGCGATTACTCAATTAGTGGGTAATACGATTAACCAAGAAGACTTATCTACAAAAGTTTTAAACGACTATCGCCAAAGACTTGAAAAATTCCAAGCCGAAATGGGAGATTCATACTCTAATCTCAAAATCTCCTTAGTGCGCGTTTATCCCGATGCGATTAGTTTGTATCAAAAAGGCAGTTTTGCTGGCACAATTATCGCCGATGCGGGCTTATCTCGTCCCTCAGCCCAACAAAGAGACGATGTACAGATAAAAGTGAGTAAAGAGCGCATTCTCGATGCCGATGGCGATGTAATGTTTCTCTGGACTTATAGTAACAATGCCGATCGAGAAGCTGAAGCAGAAACGGCACTACAACAGTTAAAAGCTGACCCTCTTTGGTCGAAGTTAAATGTTGTGCAACAAGGCAATGTTTATGAAGTGGGAGAACATTGGCTAGGTACAGGAGCAATTGCTGCAAATTTAGCAATTGATGATTTGTTTAATTATTTACTGGAAAATGACAAAATTCAACCTTGAACTTTCAGATAAATTGCTCAATTTGGTTATCCTTGCTACCGTTGAGAATCTTTGTTAATAATCTCTGACCTAACTCATGGGGGTGTTTGTCCAAAAAAGAGAGATTTCCCAAAGCCAGAAAGGGCGATCGCGTCACAACCCATTTCAACGAAGACCCTGTAAATACAGTCCGTCTCGAAGAGATATGCCGTCCGTCTCGAAGAGGTCAAGCGCTCCAAAATCCAGTCCTTGCCCTGTACACTTGTTGAGAATCTTTAACAGTAATGCTGTGTGAGATCGCTCAAAACCCTTATTTAGTGTGTGAGGACAAACGTGAAACCCAGTTTATACAACCCCATACTCATAGCGAGTATTATTCCGATGGTTATTGCTACTCCAGCATTTGCTCAAGTGCGATCCGTGACCAATATTCAAATCCTTGAAACCGAGACAGGACTAGAAGTTGTTTTAGAAACCCTCGGAGATGAACCCCTAGAAACCTTTATTATTCAAGAAGGAAACAGCGCGATCGCGAATATTCCCAACGCTCAGTTAGCCATACCAGGTGGTGAATTTCGCCAACTCAATCCCGTTGCAGGTATCACAGAAATTACCGCCGTTAATATCGGTACAGACAGCGTTCAAATTAGAATTACCGGAGAAACCGGACTCCCCCAAGCAGAAGTCATTCCCAGCGCAGAAGGATTAGTGCTGAATGTAATGACCGCAATGGATAACATAGATGACGTAGAACTCATTGAATTGGTGGTCACGGCAACGCGGACGCAAGAAGACCCCTTAAATATTCCTCGATCTGTTACCACCATCGATCGCCAACAAATCGAAACACAAGCCGCAACCAGTAACAACGTTTCAGACATTATCTCTCGCTTAGTACCGGGTTTTGGGCCCCCAAATTTATCCAATCGGGCTAACGCTCAAACCCTACGAGGACGGAATTTTTCGGTCTTAATTGATGGTATTCCTCAGCGATCGAACCGCAGCCCTAATGTGCAGCTAGAATACATTGACCCCGATTCTATTGAGCGCATTGAAGTGGTAAGCGGGCCAACGGCGATTTATGGGGCAGAAGCGACGGGGGGAGTCATCAACATTATTACCCGCAAACCCACCGAAGAACAATTCCGCTCAACCGTAAGCTTTGGCTTGAATAACATTGCTATTGGGGATTTACCCGGAGATAGTATCGGCTACGATCTCGGCTATGGGATTTCCGGTCAAGAAGGCATCGTTGACTATCGCCTTTCGTTTGATTACGGCACAACGGGCAACTTTTATGATGCCGCAGGGGATTTAATTCCCACTGATAATCGCACCCTCGATAATACCGAAACAATTGGCGTTTTAGGTCAAGTTGGGATCGATATTGACGACCAGCAACGCCTAGAATTTAACCTGATCTACAACCGAGATAATCGCGACATTGAAGTTTTGCCCGTTACCAACCCCGATCCTAACGGCAAAACCCTTGCCAATCGTCAAACCATCCAGTTTGAAGGGGAGGCAACCCAGCCAGAAATCCGCAGTTTAAGCACCTATCTTTCTTATAGCCACGATAATCTGTTTCTCGATAGCGCGGTTGGTTTTAATCTTTACTATCGCGATAGCTTCCAGAGTGGCATTCCCGGTGATGGTAGAAATGATGGTTTTTTTGATGCGATCGTTTTAAGCGGTGCTGAAGAAGAAGCATTTGGGGGACAACTCCAAATCGAAACCCCCTTATCAGAAAGTGCCGATTTGCTTTGGGGAGTGGATTTTGAGTGGCAACACAATGGGGCAAGTGTGACCAAAGAAGCCGACCCCACGGTTTTTGATAACCAAGGCATTTTCCGAGCGGTCAATCAATATAGTAATTTAGCGCCTGCTTACGATCTCAATAGTCTGGGCTTGTTTGGACAGTTGCAATGGGATGTGACTCCTGAGTTTATCTTGAGTGGGGGTGTTCGTTATGACCGTTTTGGGTTTAGTGTCGATCGTTATGTCACGTTTTACGATGATGATTTCGATCGCTTCTTCGATCCGGGCTTTAATACGGCAGAAGCCACGATTGCCGGGGGAGAACGAACTTTTGATTCTACGGTTTTTAATGTCGGAACGGTTTACAAACTCACGCCAGAATTTAGCCTGTTTGCCAACTTTTCTCAAGGCTTTTCTGTACCTCGATTTTTAAACTTTTTGGGATTTCCCCCGACTCCTTCAAGCTTTACGATTGGTGGCTCAATTGACGATCTGCAACCGCAAAAGGTGAATCAGTATGAAATTGGTCTGCGGGGTCGTTGGGATACGGTACAGGCGGGCTTGGCGGCGTTTTACAACAGTTCGGATTTGGGGGCAAGACTCGTGGAAAACGATCGCGGCATTTTGACATTACAACGGGCCCCAGAACGCATTTATGGGATAGAAGCCAGCGTGAATTGGCAACCGACACAGACTTGGCAATTGGGGTCTGTGGTGAGTTGGAACGAGGGAGAATCAGACCCCGATGATGATGGCGACTTTCAACCGCTTAATAGTTTTAGCATTCAACCGGTGAAACTCACGGCTTATGTCCAGCATCAAACCACCCCCGGTTGGAGTAATCGCTTGCAATTATTGTATGTGGGCGATCGCGATCGCGCCTTTGAAGCTCGCAACGATCGAGGCCGTCCCATCGATCCGTCCCCCATTGCCGGGTATTTTACGGTGGATTACATCAGCCAGATTGCCCTCGGTGGCGGCACATTACAACTCGGCATTCAAAACTTGTTCGATCGTCAATATTCCTCGGTTTATTCCCAAGCCTTGCGAATTTCTAACCTGGCTGAACCGGGCAGAACCCTCACTGTTAATTATCGCCTGACTTGGTAATGTTTAAATTTCTCCGGGCGATCGCGATCGCCCTTTTGACCTTTGGCATTGTTGTTAGTTGCATGAAATCCCCGCCCATCGAGAGCCACTCTCAAGGAGATTGTCGTGCCATTCAACACGCCCTGGGAGAAACCTGTGTTCCTCTCCAACCGCAGCGTTTAGTGGTTTTGGGAGGAACAACCCTCGAATCTTGTTTGGCGATTGGGGTGCAACCTCTGGCGAGTCAAACGGATGTGCTGCCGCACCTAGACGGCAAGTTAGAAGGGATTGAAATTCTCGGTTGGCCCCTCAATCTCGAACAAGTCGTTTCCTTACAACCGGATTTAATTATTGGATTAGCCAATGGTCAAGAGCAAGATACCTATAAACTTCTCTCCCAAATTGCGCCGACGTTATTAGCAAATGATGAAACCAGTGGAGACTGGAAAGCGGTTGTCCAGTTTGTGGGAGAGATATTAGGAAAACCCGACGCAGCCGCGCAAGTTTTGGCAGATTATCAAGCTCGATTAGACACCTTGCAACAGCAAATCGGAGACAACATCGAGGCAATTGAAGTGTCGGTGGTTCGCCTTTATCCCGATAAGATTAACCTCTATCTCCAAGATTCTTTTATCGGTACAATCCTGGCTGATGCCGGTTTAGGGCGACCCCTCTCTCAACAATTAAATCGCGATCGCGCCTTAATGACCATCGGCAATCCGATTCAAATGTCTATTAGTAAAGAACGTCTCGTTGACGCTGATGGGGATGTCATTTTTTTGGTGACTTATCATCCCCAACCACAGCTTAAACAAGAGTTACAAACGAAACTCAGACAACTGCAAGCCGATCCCTTGTGGTCCAAGTTAGAAGCAGTTCAACAAAACCAAGTTTATACCGTGGGGAGTCACTGGATTGTCAGTGGCCCCCTAGCTGCTGATGCTGTAATTGATGATTTGTTTAATTATTTGCTTGAAAATTAGGTATGAATAATCCCGAAAAATGCCGTTTTTGTTGTGAAACATCTCAACAAAATGGCGAAGATACTTTAGGTACTCTTTTCCCTTTTGATTCTTGGTGCATTATTGAAGCGAAACAGCCTTGGAAATACAAAATTTGGATGGAAGCCAATCCCATTCCCCAAACTGTTTTAGATTTATTTCGAGAGATTCATCAAGCCCAAAAAATCAAACTCCGACAACTCGCGATCGCCCCTGACCCGGAATACTCCCGGCCAAATTATACTAGGATTCTGCACTATTCACGCCCGAGCCAATTCTTTGCCCAATACGACAAAAAAGACTATCTCATCCCCTCCGAATGGGTCGCAGAATTAATCCTAGCCCTCTACAAACAGCCCAAACAACTCGCGAAATTCGACCAATATCGCCAAGATACCGACAAGACCCGCGAAATATTGGTATGTACCCACGGCAATGTCGATGCAGCTTGCGCTCGCTTTGGCTATCCCATCTATAAGCAACTGAGACAAGACCACACAACCCCTCATTTGCGGGTTTGGCGATGCAGTCACTTTGGCGGACATCAATTTGCCCCCACCTTAGTAGATATGCCTTCTGGACGCAGTTGGGGACACCTCAAGCCAGAAATTCTCCCCCAAATTATCAACCGCCAAGGCAATATTAGCGAACTGCGCCCCTTTTATCGCGGCCATTTTGGCTTACCTCCTTTTGCCCAAATGGTAGAGGGAGAAATTTGGTTACAAAAGGGATGGGAATGGTACGACTACGCCAAAGCCGGGCAAGTTTTAGAAGTTAATGAAGACCAAACCAAAGTCATTGTTCAAATTGATTTTACCAGTCCCGATCTTCAGCAACAAGGCCGCTATCACGCGGTACTCCAACAAACCCAAACCGTGATGACGCAATATCAAACCGAGGATGCAACTTTAACCCCTGTTCCTCAGTATCAAGTCAGTGAATTAAAGCGGGTAGAGGCATGAGGGAAAAACCCACCAATTTGCGAACCTTTTTAACTATTTGGTCAGGGCAATTCGTTTCAATTTTTGGCTCAGAAATGACCTCTTTTGCGATGACATTATGGGCTTGGGAATTAACCGGAAAAGCGACTCCATTATCCCTATTAGTCTTCTTTACCCGCACTCCCAGAGTCATTGCAGCTCTTTTTGCGGGGGTTATTGTCGATCGCTTTTCCCGCAAAAAGTTAATGATTTTAGGCGATGGAGTGGCGGGAGTTTCAACTCTAATCATTTTAGGCTTATTTCTAACCCATCATCTCGCCATTTGGCATATTTATGCAACGGCAATTATTAATGGTTTATTTGGCTATTTCCAAGGATTAGCTTTTTCGGCATCGATGTCTTTAATCGTCCCCGAAAAACATTATGCTCGCGCTAGTGCGATGACTTTTTATGTGAGTTATTCGGGGGCAGAAATTATCGCCCCTGCTTTAGCAACTCTTTTCTATTATGCCATCGGTTTAGGCGGGATTTTAGTCCTTGATTTTACAACTTTTTTAATCGCGATCGCTACCCTCGCGATTGTTACAATTCCCCAACCGATTTCTTCTCAAGAAACCTCTGAAACCCAAGAAACATTAGGTCAACAATTAACCTTTGGTTTTCGTTATTTATTAAAACGTCGCGGACTACTTGCCATCTTAATTTTCTTATTCACAGTTAATTTAATTTCTACTGCCGGAAATGGCATTTATGCCCCCATGATTTTGGCGCGAAGTGATAATAATGCCGCGATTTTTGCCAGCGTCCAATCAGCGTGGGGAATTGGGGGCGTTATTGGTGCAGGAGTAGTTAGTATTTGGGGTGGGTTTCAGCGTCGCATTCACGGCTTATTATTAAGTACCGCATTTATGGGATTTGCTGAGATGCTTTTGGGCTTGGGACAAGAGGCTTTTATCTGGATTGGGGCAGCTTTTTTGATCGCGTTTTGTTCTCCTTGGTTTGGTAGTTCAAATCAAGCTATTTGGTTAGCCAAAGTTGAACCGGAAGTGCAAGGACGAGTGTTTGCGACTCGCTATTTTATCGCGCAAATGACCACACCAATCGGATTAGGAATCTCTGGAATTTTAGCAGATCGCGTCTTTGAACCGGCTATGCGATCGCAAGCAGGATTAGCCGTTTTATTAGGTGGTATTTTCGGCACAGAAGCAGGTTCGGGTATGGCGCTACAATACACTTTATTTGGCTTAGGCGGTGTTTTAGTGGGCTTGGGGGCTTACAGTTTCCCACTACTACGTCGAGTAGAATCTGAGTAATTTGTTATTGGTTATTGGTTGTTGGTTGTTGGTTATTTGTTATTGGTTGTTGGTTGTTGGTTATTGGTTATTGGTTATACCAAATCCGGTTTTCATATACCGTCTATTCCGTCAACCCGCCCACG
>JBKHDX010000080.1:0-18800 GCA_046541115.1 Spirulinaceae cyanobacterium
TTGGTTGTTGGTTGTTGGTTATTGGTTGTTGGTTATTGGTTGTTGGTTGTTTTTTAGCCGATTGCCCAAAACTGATGACTGATGACTGATGACTGTTAACTGTTAACCGCCATCTCTGGATGTTGTTGGACTTGCAGGGGTTTATTATCGCGATCGACAATCACGACAGTGGGGACATGATCTTGGATTTCTGCGCGATCGAACTGAGCATAGGTCATAATAATCAGGGTATCCCCGGCTATTCCGGCTCGGGCCGCAGCACCATTGAGTTCTACAATGCCAGAATGGGCGGGGGCTTCGATGGCATAAGTCATGAGGCGATGGCCATTAGATTTATTGACAACCTGCACTTGCTCGTAGGGAACAATGTCCGCAGCATCGAGTAAAACCCGGTCGATACTAATACTACCGACATAATCGAGGTTTGCGCCTGTGAGAGTACAGTTATGAATTTTGGCCAGAAGCAAGGTGCGTTGCATCGAACTGAAGTAAAAATGAATCTATAGTCTACGATACAACAGGACTTCCTAGGGCGATCGCGAGTTTTACTGTTTATCTTAGAAAATGCTGTTCTGTTTATTGATACTTATTATCGCACCCAAAGTCAGGCCAGCCACACCACAATTATCGGTTCGTCTCACGGGGGTTTAGCTGCCTTTTATACCGCTTGCCAGTATCCGCAGTATTTTGGCAATGCGGGCGCACTTTCTCCTTCATTTTGGGTGGAGTTAGATGCTGCCGCCAGATTATTCGATAGCTTAGAAAGTTCTAAGTTACTAAAATTATCGGCTTTTACCCTCAAAAATACTCAAATGCGACCCCGTTTTTGGCTAGATTGGGGTCGCATTCGCAGTGGTGGCTTTCACAATTGGTTTATTGAGCGTCACGCAGCTAAACGCACTCGCGAAATGGCCCATTTACTGCAACAGGATTATGGCTATATTCTCGGCAAAGAATTATTTGTTTATGAGGATTTCAACGGCGAACATACAGAAATTTCTTGGTCGAAACGGCTTCCTTTTGTTTTCAAGGCATTTTACCGAAAATCTTGGGTTTAAAGCCCCATTCTTTTTAGGGCGGGGAGTTGTCAAGATTGGGATAGAACTACAACAAGCCGCGATAGCGAATAAACACCAAAACCACTGCCCAAGACCCCAATGCTACCTTCAAAGCGACGAGAATGTTTAATAAGGGAATTGCTCCACCACTGAGAAGGCCGCCGAGTTGACCGGAAGGAAACTCAAAACCCGTCAGGGTACACACCGCCACAATAATAAAGGCTAAAACCGATACTTTTTCCCAAGTTGAGGTATGCCAGCGTTGATAAATTGATTGCATCCACTGAGAGGAGGAAGTAATGGCCACCAAACCAATGGCCGTACCTCCGGCGACTCCTGCTGCAAATCCCCCTCCCGGACTGAGATGGCCGCGAATGGCGAGTTCAATACTGACGAGGGAGCAAATTGTCGCTCCCAAGCGAGCTAAAACAATAGAAGGGCGATCGCTAAATTGATAGATATTACAAGAGGGTTGTTCGTTAGCCAGGAGATAGTAAACCCCCATAATCGAGATCGTAAACACCACTACTTCAAAGATTGTGTCGTAGAGGCGATTGCGAAAGATAATGCCTGTAACCGCATTGGGAACACCACTATCTTTAACGATGGCTTCGACCACTTCAAGGTCGGGGAGTTCGATTCCACCAGGACTGGGTGCAACTAATATTTTGATATATAAAGCAATACCCGCGATCGCGTAAATCCATTTCATTATTTTGTTATAGGTTGTTTGTTATGGGTTATTGGTTATTGGTTATTGGTTGTTTGTTATTCCCCAAATCCCTTAATTAGTAATTGGTAATTGGTAATTGGTAACTGCTCAAAAAACTGATGACTGATGACTGACAACTGATAACTGAAAAAGGCTAATCTTCGGCGCTAAAGTAATTTAATTCAGTAACAGGTAAAGCTAACTCTTGTTGAAAAATGTCGTAGAGATGGCGGACTCTGGTAGTAGTTTGATAGGGTTGCGATTCAATCTCGGATTTGAAACAAGTGGTGTGAACTTCTTTGGTCATCAAGGCTTGCTGTAAAGCTTTTTCATTGGGATAGGGAACCAACTCCAGTTTCAGATGGTGTTTCGCGATGATACTGCGAAGGTTATCGAGAATAGCTTGCCAATCGCGATCGCCCTGAGTCATAGCAACTGCTTCGCTTTCGGCCACAACACCGAGGCGCATCACCAATGAAGAACGCACAGCCACAGCGTATAACATAATGGCCAGCATTGTTCCGACCAAGGCTTCGGTTAAAGCCACATCCGCCGCCCCCAAGACAGCATAGACTAAAGCCGCCACTGCCCCGACAATCCCCCGAATCACTAAAGCGTGATAGGGATTGGATTGCAACACCAACATTAAAGAAGTTAACGGCAGTAACGCCGCGATGACATAGATATAGCTGTCGTTCATGGCGTTTCTTTGCTACTCGAACAATAAGCCAATACATAACCGAGTACAGTATTCCAAATGGCCAAAGAAATCAGCGCCAACAACAGCAGCGGCCATTCTCTAGGGATTCTCAGCAACAAGCCGATAACAATACTCATCGAACCAAGGGTATCGGCTACAGACAAACTGTGCAGTTTAAATAATACGGAGCGATCGCCCACTAAAGGCCAAGTTCCCCATACCCAGAAAACCAACCCGATGGCAATGCAGATGTAACTCAATGTTTCAATCATAGGTCATTCAGGCGTTTGATAATATGAGCCAACAGCATCAAAGCAGCATTGCCAACACTAAGAATAATCACCCCAACTACCCCAATCATCCAATCGTCCCGCAAAATCGAAACGGCAAGGATCATAATTGAGGTTTTAGTGGCAACACTGGCAAAAGCGAGTACCTTTTGCCAAATATTATCATCTTGCCAAGCCTCGTAGAGGGGGATGAGTAAGATACAAAGCATAATAATTAAAACCAGGTTCACGATCGCGGCCTCCTGCGAATGCGATGTACGTCATACCAACCTTCTTCGCGGTATTTCAAAACAATAGTTTTGGGAGTAAAGGTGATTATAAAGATATCCAAAAAAATCAATCCTGGCGATCGTTGGGGTTTAACTCGTTCTCGCGTTACGTCTTCGTAGCGATGGGGCCGCAGCATAATTTCAACGGCTTCAAAATAAGCTTGAGGAATGGCAACCAGAACTTCACCAATCGCCCGCAACCAATCTTTTAATGCCCCTGGGGAGGTGTAACCGCGAGGAATTAACAAAGTCACACAAACCCCAATAATAATATTAGCCAGGCTTAAATCGGCAGTCAGTAAGAACCAGATCGTCAAGCGTAAGATTAAGTTGAGATAGCCAATCATGCCAGCACCATCCAGAATAAAGCAATTAATATTAAACTCATCATGCCAATGAGGTTTTCAAAGCGTTCGAGAACCCGGGGAAGTTGGATGGGGGTGTGGCGAAAAAAGACCCAATATGCCATCCAACCGAGGGCAATTGTGACCAGGGCTTTGATGACGGTGGGGAGGGTATAAAGCTCATAATATAAACCGTTGGCTAACAGTAAGCCGCCGGTTAAACCCCCCACGCCAATCCAAAATCCGGGGGAAAATTTTTCTTGCTTGTATTTGGAGGGAATAAAGAGAAATTTGGCAAAAGCGCAAGAAGTTCCCACCGCAGCCACATTCAGGGCGATTTCTTGCCAGGAATAAAGGCCTTTCAGGGTGTAGGCTTTGGCGGCGAAACCCCCGATTAAGGGTAAACCGGAAATGGATAAACTGGCGATCGCGATCGCGATCCACAAACGGCGATCGATGGGGTTTTGTTCGAGGTCTTTAAATTGACGACTGGGCAATACTCCCGTTATCAGAAATAAGCTAGATTTCGCTAAACCGTGGACTAAGGCGTAGAATCCCCCGGCTATCGGAACCGCCATGACAAAGCCCAGTTGAGAAATGGTGCTAAAGGCTAACGTCCGCTTGGTATCTTTCTCAAAAATGGCATAAACGACCCCAAACAGCGCCGTACACAAGCCTAAAATTCTCACGACGGGATCGAGGTTATCTACGGTTAAAGCAAAGCGCAGCAGGGGAAAAACGCCGGTATTCACCACCACGCCCGAAAGCAGTGCCGAAACTGGGCTTTCGGATTCGGAATGAGTCAGAGGCAGCCACAATCCCGAAATAAAAATTCCCCCTTTAGCCAAAAGCCCCAAACACAACAGCGCGATCGCTTCAGGAGGAGCTTGATTTAATGCCGAAAAGTCAAAAGACTGATTATAGCGATACACCAACACCGCCCCCACCAGATAAAACAACATGGCGGTATTGCTGACAAATAGATAGCGCAATGCTACCCAAATGGCGCGATTGGTACGGGGATAGGCTACGAGAAGAAAAGCGGCAATCCCAATGACTTCTAGGGCGATGTAAACGCTGATCAAGTCGTTACAGATGAAGATGGCATTGACGCTGGCGTGTAGCATCATCATCTGGGTATAGAAAAAGGCGGTTTTGCCCTTACTCCAACAATAAGCAACGACGGCGGCGGTCACGAAGGCATTGGTGAGGATAAAATAACCACTCATCGTATCTGCCAGCAAACTCACCCCGAAGTTATCCAGTAGTTGCAATCGTAGGGGATTGTCTAGGAGAAATAGCTGTAAGGCATAGCTGGCTGAAACCACCGGAATGCTCGCGGCTAAAATGCGGGCCAGACGAGGGAATAAATAGATAACAAACCCTATAAAAAAGGGCAGCGTAACCCAGAAAACGGTAAAGGCGGTCATGGGGTGTTATTTTTCTCGATTTCGTTGCTGTCTAGGGTAGGATTGTCCCGGGCGAGTTTCATGACTCCCACCAACATCAGGGCTTGAATAGAAAAGCCGATGACGATGGCGGTTAAGATAACCGCTTGGGGAACGGGATTGGCATAAGTTTCTGTCGGGTTTTCTGACAAAATGGGCGTGAACAGACCGTCTTGGGAAGCCACAAAAACATAGCAGGCAATGGCCCCTGTACTCATGACATCCATCGAGACGATCTTCATAACCAGGTTTTTCTTAAAAATGATACCGAAAAATCCGCACAGTATGGTGGCGAAGATACAGGCTTCTAACACGGGCTTGACGGGGGTGAAAGGGTGTTGTTCTTATGTTTGCCAGAATACACTATTTGCGATCGCCAAGGTTGATTCGAGACAACGGGAAATTTGTCAAGAGGGAAACACCGTCTCTTTTCGGAATTACTGCTTTTTCTTATGGCCATTTGCCTTGATTTGTTTAGACCAATATTGATAATTTTGCGACGTTTCTGCTGGACTGTTGCCAGTAACTCTTAAAAGAGTTTTCATGAGAAACAAATACAGGTTTTCTTTGGGTTTTATGAAGTGGTAAACTCGGATTGCTTTTAAAGTTCAGTGCTTTAAATTTAAAAGCAGGTTAAGAAAATTTTAATTTAAGGTTAATTAACGTCAAAAATTGTGGCCGATCTGGTGTTGTTACAAGCACAACAATTAAATTTTCCCTGCCGAGAAGACAATGCAGGAAATTGGCAAATTTTACCGTTGCGTTCCCAAGACCGTTGGCAATTAAAGAGCTTAGAAGGGCGATGGATTCTGAGTATTGCTGGAGTTCCTCAAATTTCTCTATCGCCCCAAGAAGCAATTAAGTTCTTACTAAATCAAGCTCGTTCTTCTGAATAAGCTCGTAGTCGGTCACCACTCGGTTCCCATCAGGTAATGTCGTCCATTGCCATTGAACATCTAGATGATTTTTGACTTGGACATAGTAAATGGAAGGGGGTATTTTCGGATCGCTTGGAGGCGGAGCAAAGACAATTCGAGTATCATTGGGGGTGTTGTTGGATGAGTGCATAAATCCCTCCTATCGAGTTACCACGATCGCCCCAAAAAAGATCGCGATCGCGCAAACATAAACTTATTGTAAAACGGAAATTTGTCGCCGCAGAAATTAAATTATGTTGTCAGAAAAATCAATTCTGACCCTCCCCAACCCGTCCGAGTAAAGTCCCCGACTCCTTCTCAAATTGAGGGATAATCCGATTACATCAAAGTTTAACAGGATATTTACAGAAATTTAACCGTTGCAGCACAGTGAAACGGCTATTATGATTGAAGTTCTGTTGGATGGACAGCAAAACCTCAATTAATAAGAATTGATTGTTTTAAATTTATCTTTTGTTAAAGGGAAGGTTACACTATTATGCAAAGTCAAGCAAATTTGTCTCAACAACGTCGTCCTGCTCCCCTACGAGAATCCTTACGGGCAAACAGCGAGTCTTTTAACTTTGATTTGTGGGCAACGGTGGTTCGTCAACAAATGGTTGCAGCTCTCCAGAAGCGGAATTTAGAGTAGTTTTTGGTCATTGGTCATTGACTAATTGCCTACCCCCCAATCCGACTTAAAGCGGCATTGCGGTAGTAGTGGCCGAGGATTTGGCGGTAGTTCCAGCCCTGACTGGCCAAGGATTGTGCGCCCCATTGACTCAAGCCCACCCCATGACCGAAGCCGCGGCCTTGGACAATAAAACCGTTACCACTGGGGGTAATGGTAAACAAGCGACTGCGAAGTCCGAGGGCTTGGCGGATTTGCGCTCCACTTAGGCGAGTTGTACCCTTCTCGCCGACAACTCGCATGGTAATAATACGACCTTGGGGGGTGGTGCGTTCGGGAATAAAAGACTGAATCAAACCCACTCCCCCAATCAGGCGACTGATTTCGCTTCTCGAATATTGTTTCGACCATTGATACACGGGGGCTTGGCGGTCGTAGTCGATTACACCGCGTAGGTAGGGTAAAGGGGATGTCCAGACATCTTCAACGTTCTCTGTATGACCCCCAGAGGAGGCGTGGAAGGCAGCTAAGATGACTTGACGGTTGTAGACCACCACTTCGCCGGAGGTGGCTTGTACGGCTTGGTGGGTGCTGCGGGCTTCGCTGAGGAGTCCTTTATAAACTTGGGTGAACGTGGTAGTATCGAGGTCGTAGAGGGGATTGCGGTTGCGGGAGCGTTGGTACAAAGCATAAGAGCGAGCGGCCACGGCTTGGGTTTTGAGGGCTTCGAGGGGCCAAGAGGCGATCGCTTCGGCTCCGACGACGCTGTAGAGATATTCTTCGAGATCGACGTGATTAATGGCATGAAGGCGGTTTCCTTGGGCGGTTAAGTGAGCCTCACCGCGATACCAGCGATCGCCAATCCAAATAAATCCTTCTCCTTGGGGTTCGATCCACAGTTGAGAACTTTGCCAACTTCCCAAGCTGACTTGGTTTTGACGGGAGGTAACCACATAAGCACTTCCGGCGGGAATTTGACCGATGACTTGGCCGCTGCGATCGCGCACTAAAGCCGGAGTTGAACCGCCGACAACCACTTGGGATGAGCTTTTTTCAATCGAAACTCGCAAGTTAACAGCAGCCCAAGCCCCATGGCCCCAAAAAGACCACAGTAGCAAAATAAGACTACTCCAAGCCAAGGAAGTTAGGTTAGGGGAGAGTTGAGCCATTTTTGTACATCTCCGACGCGATCGCGCTCCTCATGAAGGAATCGGGATAAATGTTTTATGATGGGATGTAACCCCTGAAGTTTTAAGGTTGATGTTGTCAAGTTTAAATCTTTTTATTGATTCTAGGGTGTTAATTTATCGGTCATTTTTTTAATAATTCGTGGAGATTACTTTTTTAGGAACCAGTTCCGGCGTTCCCACGCGATCGCGCAATGTTTCGAGTGTGGCGATTCGCTTGCCCCAACGAGCCGAAGTTTGGCTTTTTGATTGCGGTGAAGGGACGCAACATCAGTTATTACGCAGCGACCTCAAAAGTTCTCAAATTCGCCGCATTTTTATTACCCACATGCACGGCGATCATATTTTTGGCTTAATGGGATTGATCGCGAGTTGTGGTTTGGCGGGTAATGCTCAACCTATCGATCTCTACGGGCCTCCAGCGTTAAAGGATTATTTGAAAGCTTGCGAGAAATATTCCTATACTCATATTTTTCATCGGGTCAAAGTTCATACGATTGCGCCGGGAATTGTTTATGAAGATGAAGAATTTGTCGTCAGTTGCGATCGCCTGACCCATACGGTTCCGGCTCACGGTTATCGCATTGCTGAAAAAGACCGTCCGGGGCGTTTTAATGTGGAAAAAGCGAAGGCTATGGGTATTCCGAGTGGCCCCCTTTACGGTCAGTTGAAACAAGGTAAAATCATTACTTTAGATGATGGTCGTATTATTCGGGGAACAACATTTTGTAGTCCCCCCGAAATCGGTCGTAAAATCGCTTATTGTACAGATACAGTTTTTTGTGATGCGGCGGTCAATTTGGCCCGAAATGCTGATGTTTTAATTCACGAATCAACTTTCGCTCATCAAGATGCAAATATGGCATTTGAGCGTCAACATTCAACTACTACTATGGCAGCGCAGGTGGCTTTATTGGCTCAAGTGAATCAGTTGATTATGACTCATTTTAGCCCTCGTTATGCCCCCGGTAATCCCATCCAACTTTACGATTTACTCGCCGAAGCCCAAGCCATTTTTCCGAATACCCGCTTGGCTAAAGATTTCTTGACCTATACGATTCCACGACGACGGGATACTGTCTCTACAACTGAAGCGATCGCTGGCAAAAGCTAACTGTTTAAACTAGGGTATAAAACCACCGTTGAAGCGAAAAAAACAAGGAAACCTAAAAGAAATTACTACAAATCTAATCGCCCTGTCGTGATTAGTTTCAACCCCGAAATTAACAACGCAAACGATACAAAAAAGTACCACAAACTCGTCGGACGCAACAGCACTTTACCACTGATAAAGACTAAAACAATTCCCACAATAATTAACAACCAGCCCCAACCTCTGGTTTGTTCGGAAAAGAAAACGAGCGATATAATTCCCCCCACCAGAGACAATACCGAAGCAGCCGCCGAAATATCCTGCCACCAATAAGGCGAAATTTGAGTGGTAAAGATGATATTTTGACCGAGAAAATATACTCCCCCAATCACCAAAGCTAAACCTACTAACTTTAGTAAAAAACGCATCGTAATTTTACTCCAAAGATACTTCTTAATTAAAAGAACTTGAAACGCGATCGCCTAGCAAATTCATAGGTATTTTTCCTGTTTCCAGAGATATAAAAAACACCTCTTTCTCTAGTTAGATGAATCTCCTCAGTAATCTCACTAGGATGTATAAGCAGTTTCTATCATTTACACCGATTGATAACAAATATTAATTTGTATTAGTTGATTAAAGTCGGTGTTTAAGTAGAAACATAAACTTTTTTATATGTGACTATCGTCAATATAACACTTCTGGTTCAGTCGCGATGCCCAAAGTTAAAATTAAAGTAAAATTTAAGCTTGTCCATTTTATCAATACTTAAACAACTTTAAAAGGATAGAAACTAAGACCAACTCGGAGAAAATCATCAATGAATAATGCCAGCTTTTGGCAACTTTATAGCGAAGCCGCCCTTACCAAAAATCTTGGGTCTAAAGCCCCGTCCTGTCTTGCCGAGCTACAAGGTGCTACTCGCGCTACAAGATGCGCCTTACGGCGGCGCGGGGTCTCGGCGCTTATAGGACGGCATTGTATTATAATTAGGGCTTTCTTCAGCAAGCTTTAACTACTTCGTTAGTGAAGATAAAGAACCCCGGTTTCTGATGGGCTTACACGGTCAAATTAGAACATTAAGCTAGAAACCGGGGTTCTGAAATAGCGATTGTATTTCCAGATTTGATATTACGACGAAACCGCAGACGCTTCTTTTTGACTAAAGAAAGCACTCAAAATCTGTTCCGTCATTTGGGAACTACTCAAGCCTAAATCCGCTTTCGATTCAGCCGGGGTAGCATGATCGACTAAAATATCAGGAACGCCGAAACGCTTCACAGGCACTAACACATTATTATCCGCCAAAGCCTCCGTCACCGCCGAACCAAAACCGCCCATCAAGCAGCCTTCTTCGAGGGTAACCACCTTGCCAAGGCGTTGCGCCAAAGGCAGAATTAACTCAGTGTCTAAAGGCTTCACAAAGCGAGCATTGACCACCGTAGCTTCGACACCATGTTCGCTCAACATTTCCGCCACTTGCATCGCGGAGTTGACCATCGAACCGTAGCCCAACAGCAACACATCATCACCGTTGCGGATAATTTCGCCCTTCCCGATTTCTAACGGTTCCCAACCATCTTCCATCAAAGGCACACCAATGCCATTACCGCGAGGATAGCGCATGGCAATTGGGCCGTCGGTGTGGTTAATCCCGGTGACGAGCATTCGTTGTAACTCCGCTTCGTCTTTCGGGGCCATAATCGTCAGATTCGGCAGACAGCGCATATAAGCGATATCATACATCCCTTGGTGGGTCGGGCCATCTGCCCCGACAATACCCGCCCGGTCTAAACAGAAAAACACGGGTAAGTTTTGGATGCAAACATCATGCACCACTTGGTCATAAGCCCGTTGCAGGAAGGTTGAGTAAATCGCCGCGACGGGGCGCATTCCTTCGCAAGCCATACCTGCGGCTAAGGTAACTGCGTGTTGTTCGGCAATACCAACATCAATGTATTGTTTTGGCAGTTTTTTCTGAAGTTTGTCCAACCCGGTTCCCGTGGCCATAGCGGCAGTAATACCGACGATTTTAGGGTTGTTTTCTGCCAATTTCGTCAAAGTATGGGCAAAAACCTTAGAATAGCTCGGCGGGGTGGGTTTTTTCGAGGGATAAGCCTTCCCGGTTTTTAAATCAAAGGGCTTTTGAGCATGATAGCCCACTTGATCTTTTTCTGCGATTTCGTAACCTTTGCCCTTCACTGTTGCCACATGAACCAAAACCGGGCCGTGGACTTGGTGGGCTTGTTTGAAGGTAGCAATCAATTCTGTAATATTGTGGCCGTCGATGGGGCCAAAATACTTAAAGCCTAACTCCTCGATGACCGCACCCACTTTAGGAACCGCCAGACGCTTCATACTTTCTTTGAGGCGGTCCATGTCCGGGGAGAGGGTTTCACCCAAAAAGGGGAGGTGTTTAAATTGTTCTTCGAGGTTGTCGGACAGGAATTGTACCGGAGGGGAAAGGCGAACTTTGTTGAGATAGCGAGAAATCGCCCCCACGTTAGGGGAAATCGACATTTCATTGTCGTTGAGAATCACCATCAAGTTCGTGTTGGGGAGGTGTCCGGCGTGGTTGATGGCTTCGAGGGCCATTCCGCCGGTGAGTGCGCCATCGCCAATAATGGACACAACTTTGTAATCGTCTCCTTGGGCATCCCGGGCTAAAGCCATCCCTAGCCCCGCAGAAATGCTCGTAGAGGCGTGTCCCGCCCCAAAATGGTCAAATTTGCTTTCGCAGCGTTTGAGATAGCCTGCAATGCCGTCTTTTTGCCGCAGGGTGTGAAATTGGTTGTAGCGGCCGGTGAGCATTTTGTGGGGATAGGCTTGGTGACCTACGTCCCAGATTACTTTGTCGCGGTCGAGGTCGAGGGTTTGGTAAAGTGCGATCGTGAGTTCTACCACGCCTAAGCCGGGCCCGAGGTGGCCGCCACTGGTAGCAATGGTTTCTAAATGCTTTTCTCGAATTTGACGGGCAATGTTTTCTAGTTGTCGCACAGACAAGCCGTGCAATTGATTCGGATGAGTAATTTCGCTTATGTGCATACCGAGGTAGACTTTTAGATTTTTTTTACAGGTTCTCTAAATCTATATTGATACTGTAAGGGATTTAGCCCTGAAAGCGTCAGGTCTGGATCGATATCTTTGCAATTGGTTGGAATCAGCCCTAAATTGAAAGGTGACTTCCTGGCTGTTATCAATGGCTAGAGGCTAGAAAGTGTCAAAATTTAACAAAATTTGCTGGATTCGTCGAATGTGAGACTCAATCCGAATTTAATCAATATTCAAGCATCGCGGTTTTCGAGGACGGTACATTGTCGTTGTTCGTCTTCTAAACTGGTACGACAGCGATCGACAAGGGGCAAAAGTTCGTGACGAAGGGCTTGCAGCTTTTGAATTTGGTTTTCAATTTGTTGGACTTTTTGAACCAGGCGATCGTGGACTTCTCGACAAGTGAGCGATCGCCCTTCTTTTAGGGTTAGAATTTCGCCAATTTCTTCGAGGGTCAAGCCTAAATCTTTGGCTTGTAAAATAAAGCTCAAACGTTCGAGATCGGCATCACTATACAAGCGATAGCCGGATTCTGAACGCGGGGGCGATCGCATCAAGCCAATACGCTCATAAAAGTAAAGCGTTTGAGTATTAATTCCTAATTGGCGAGCGACTTCACCCACTTGCAACATCACCGTCACCTCATCTTTGCTTTTTACATCATACCATAACCTTATACTGTGGTACAAGGTTAAGAGAAATGAGGCTTGAGACCCATTGTTTTTTGGTCACGATCGATTGGTTTTAGTGGAAAAACTCTCCTTGCAAAGTAAATCCTGCCCAGTAATAAGGCGATCGCCACTGAGGATTTTCCCAAAGGGCAATTTGCGCCGATCGCAACGCTTGGGCCGGAGATTGATTTTCCTGCATCATGTAACGATAAAATTCCTTCATTAACTCGGATGTCCCCTCATCGTCCACATTCCACAAACTGACCACCACGCGGGAGGCACCCGCATACATAAAACCCCGCGTTAAGCCGATAATGCCTTCCCCGCGTACCTGTTCCCCTAATCCGGTTTGACAAGCGCTCAACACCACTAAATCGGCGGGTAAATCGAGGTTAAACAATTCGTGCATTCGCAAAAAGCCGTTTTGCACTTTGCCTTCAGGGGTAATGAGACTAAAAACTAAACCCGACAGTTCGGGGTTTTGGCTGTTCGCGAGGCCGTGGGTGGCAAAATGCAACAGGCGGTATTGGCTGAGGTCTTGGCTAGTCGCGAGGTTGCGGTTGGCTTCAAAACCAAACGCTTGGGTATTGTCGCGGCCTGCGGTTAATGCGAGGATGGCTTCGGCTTCGGTGCGGGTGTAGGGCAAACGGGCTAAGGTAATTCCGGACGATCTCGCGGATTCTGCAAGTTCGATGGGGAGGGAGTTTTGAATGATCGTAGATTTGGAGATGCGGTTATCTTCGGTGTTGAAAACCGGATCGGCAAAAATGGCAATTTCTCGGCGATTTTGGGGTTTTTCTACGGGATTGCGCCGCATAAAGGCAAGAGTAGAAGCGGAAGGTAGAGTGACGATTTCATGATTCACAATAATCGGAATTGGCTCGCCTTCGGGGGTGGTTTCGAGGCTGAGGGCGGCAAAGGGCAGATATTGTAAGATATCGTTGCCGACGATCAGCAGGCGTTTGTTTTGCAGTTGGTCGGCGACAGGCTGCAACAGCTTTTGGCTAATTTGGTTTTGCAGTTCGGTAACTTTTTGGGTGCGCCGCCGTTGGATGGGAGAAGTTAGTAGCGATCGCCACTCTCTCACATCGGCTTCAATCTCAGCGCGGCCGGGGAGTTCGTAGCTGGCCATGCCGTCGGGAGTAACGGCCCAGAGGTAGCTGCGATCGCGCCCGACAAAATATTCCAGTAACAGGGTGTCTTCGTCTACAACTTCGCTTTGAATGGCATCCAGGCTGAGGGGTTGGGGTTGGGTAAGGGCGGCGTAACGGGGACTGGTGGCGCGAATTTCTGCCTGTAACTGGCGATATTCTTGCAACAGGTCTTCGATCTCCTGCTCAATGATTTCGGCTTGTTCTGGGGCAGCTTTGAGGCGACGTTCTTCCATAGCGCTGAGTTGCCGCGTCAGTTGCTGTTCTTTTTGCAACAGTTGAGGATCGACTCCTTGGCGAATGTCGGCGTTGGCTTCTTGCAAAACTTCGAGGAGGGTGCGGGCCCGGGCTTGTTCGCTGATTTCGAGGGCGCGGCGACTGTAGCCTCCTTGGGGGTTTTGGGAGTGACGCTGCATTAGCAAGTCGATGTAAAATTCATAGTAATCTTGCTTGGATGCAAAAAAAGAAGACCGCAAATCCGCTTGGTTAATATTAGTGCGGAGGTCTTCGATCAGGGCGATCGCCCTTTCGATTTCTTGTTGGGCTGTGTCGAGATTGCCTTGTTCTCGCTGTACTTGAGCGATCCGGTAGCGGGTGAGGGCAACTCCGGCGCGATCGCCTATATCTTGCCGCAGGGGTAGGGCTTGGTTGTAGTAATCTAGAGCTTGGTCATTATTACCTAAATTCGCCGCTACATAGCCTAAATTGGTCAAAGAACGAGCCAATCCCGCGCGATCGCCCCTTTTTTCCCATAAAGGTAAGGCTTGATTGTAATATTTCTGCGCTTCTGTCCAGTTTTCCTGTTGAGCGTAGACAAAGCCAATATTGTTAAGGGTGGCCGCTTCCCCTTCGATGTGGTCTTGTTTTTGCCAAGTTGCCAAAGCTTGACTGTAGTAATTCAGCGCTTGGTCGTAATCTTCTAAGTCCGAGTAAGCCCGACCGACATTATTATAAGCAGCCGCAATATTATTAGGATTTCCGGCATTTGTGACTAAATCTAGAGATTTTTGATAGCGATCGAGAGCTAACTCGTTGTCCCCCAGATCGGCATAAACCAAGCCGATATTATTGAGAGTTGCCGCTTCTCCAGTGGTAAACTCGACTTTTTGCCACAGGGCGATCGCCTCTTGGTAGAAATCCAGGGCTTGTTGATATTCCCCCCAAGCCGCGTTAATTTGTCCTAAAGACATCAGGGTACTCGCGATCGCGTGGTCTTGTTCCGTTTGGCGATAAATCGTTAAAACTTCCTGATAATAAGCGGCGGCGGGTTCAAAGTCCTTTAAGTTAGCATGAACCAGGGCCAGCCAATATAGGCTCAAAGCTTCTTGTTCGGTGTTGTTACTTTCCCGGGCCAGTTGTAACGATTCTTGCCAAGCCGCGATCGCATTCTGCCAAGCAGTCGCCGTCCCTTCTTGATAGTGCTGCATTCCGGTTTGAAAGGCGGTCGCACTACTCACGGTTTCTTCGGTTTGAGCGAGAATCGGCTCGATCTGCCCTGGGAACATCCCCACCCCTAGCCACAATCCCCCCAGCATCAGAGCTTGCATCATTGATTGAGTAACCATTTTAATTTATTGCATGAACATCAACGCGATCGCGAACTTTTCCCAAAACCCCTGACGAAAAAATCCGGTTAATTCTCCCGCCATCCGAAACTGAAACAAGAGCCGCTTCGTCTAAATTTGACAATACCCTGCACAATAGAAAACCCGTAGTCTTATCTTATATTTCCGATGAAAAAACGTCCTTTTCGCCGTATCTGCTTTGGCTGGTTAAGTGGGTTCTACATTGCCCTGACTTTAGGGATTCCCCCCTTACCCGCCATGGCTCAAATCAGTCAAGCCACCATCAGCGAAATTATCGGCGGTACAGAAGTTTACATCGAAGCCCAACAAGCCCAAGTCAACGACACGGCCAACTTCCAAGAGGTCGTCCGCACCGAAGCCCCCACCCGCGCTGGCCTGAGATTTAATAATGGGGCCGCCGGACGTTTAGGCCCGAATGCCTCGGTTATTGTTGGTCAATGCGTCGAAGTCGAACAAGGTCAATTCTTGGTGAGCGGCCCCGCGAATGGTTGTGTTTCGGGGTTTGATATTGGCGTACAAGGCACGATTTACGTCGTCGATGCCAATGACCCCAACCCTAACGTTCTCGGACGCATTCTGGCGCTAGAAAGCAGCGTACAGCTTAACAAACGTAGCACTGACCCCAACGAAACAACTGTTCCCACCGCTTTGAATCAAGGTCAAAAAGTGGCGATTTTAGCCAACGGCGAACTCGGCCCCGTCGAAGCGATTCCGGCTGAAGAATTTGCCGACATTCTCACCGGGCCTTTGTTCCAAGACTTTAACGAACCCGTCCCCAACCAAAGCGAACTCAGAGCGGTTTGTCTGGACTTATATGCGCCCGAATACCAATGTTCGGCAGCAGGCGTACCTCAACTTCGTTCTCAGCCGATTCGCGGTTTATGGTAATTGATTTGTTATTGGTTATTGGGTGGCGAAACCCCGTCCCTACAAGCCGATTACTGAAAAGCCGACTGCCCAAAACACTGATAACTGATTACTGAAAAGCCCACTGCCCCAAAAACTGATGACTGATTACTGATGACTGATAACTGAAAATATGTTGCGTTTATACGATTTCTTCCGCGATGGCGGCCCGGTGATGTGGCCGCTGCTGTTGCTGTCGGTGTTTACCCTGACGGTGACATTGGAACGCGGTTGGTTTTGGTTGCGGTTGCTATCCCAAGAAGACCGGGTGACGCGGGAGGTTTTAATCGCGGCCCGGGAGGATTTGACTAAAGCGGCGAATATTGCCCAACAAGCCCAGTATTTACCCATTGGTCGCTTTTTACTTGCGCCGCTACAACTGCGTCATCCTTCCCCCGAAACGTTCCGCTTGGCCATGGAAGCGGCGGGGGATAAGGAGTTTGTGCAAATGCGAAAAGGGGATAAGTTTTTAGAAACGGTGGTGGCGGTTGCGCCGCTTTTGGGGTTGTTGGGGACGGTAACGGGGTTGATTGGCACCTTTAATAATCTCAATATTGGCGGTGGGTCGAGTCCGGTAGAAGCGTCTCAAGCGGCAGCCGGGATTGGGGAGGCTTTGATTACCACAGCGACCGGTATGATTGTGGCGATTTTGGCGTTGTTGATTTTTCGGATTATGGTGACGTTGCAAGGGCAACAAATGGATTATTTTTCGGAAGTGGGCAGCGAGTTAGAATTGATTTATCGTCAGTTTTGGTACGAACCAATGCGAGAATCATCATTTTCTGCGACTCCAACTCCCAAAGAAGAATAGGTTTTGAGGGCTAAGTGATGCGTTTTAAAACTCGCCGTTCTGGGGCTTTACCGCAAGTAAATTTAGTGCCGATGTTGGATGTGTTGATGTCGGTGTTGACGTTTTTTATTATCAGCGCGATCGCACTCACCGATCGACGTTTAGGCAATATCGAAATTCCGGGGGCTGCGGGGGATTTACCTTTGGAAAATACTGTAGCATTAACAATCGGTTTGAATGAAACTGGCGAAATTTTAAGTAATAATCAGATTATTACCGAAACGGAACTGGCGACGCTGATGCAAGCCTATTTACAAGATAATCCCGACGGTACGATTGTTTTAAAAGCAGACCGAGATTTGGCTTATACAGAAGTGTCTCAACTGTTGAAAAAAATGGGCAAAATTGGGGGCGATCGCGTTTCTTTAGCAGTACAAAAATAGTAAAAGGTCTTCAGGGCTTTAAAATGAGTTAAAGGCTTCAGCTTTTAAGGGATTTCAGCCGTCTTTGAGTTGACAGCATTCCCAACAATGTTTACATTAAATCATATTACCCGGAATGGCGGGAAAAATATTGATGGAATCATCCCCAGTTTTTGATAAAGCAAAATTCTGATTTCAATGAATAAACGATTAACTAAAATTGAACTCGCCAAGCAGAGAATGAGCTTTGCTGCGGGACATTTTACCATATTTTCCGAGAGCGATCGCGAGAATTTACACGGTCATAATTATGCAGTTTTTGTAATGTTTGAAGCCGAAGTGGGCGATAACGGCATGACCGCCGATTATAATGTTTATAAAAACGCAGTAATGGATTGTTGTCAATGGCTTGATGAGGTCGTATTACTACCCACAGAAAGCCCTTATTTAGAAATTGAAGAAACCGAAACTCATGTTTATGCTTACTTCAACAAGCGTACTGAAAAAATGCAATTTCTGAAGCGAGATGTTAAATTATTACCTGTACGGAATATTACAGTAGAAGAATTGTCTTATTGGTTTCTGAATAAATTAATACCAATGGCCAAAGACAGTCAAGAACATCCGATTCATAGTATCGAAGTTAAAATCTTTTCCGGTCAAGGTCAATCTGGAAGTAGTACCTGGAGTAAAAACCCATGAGTCAGAATTATTTAATCATTACCGGTGGTAGTCGCGGTATTGGTTTAGAAACGGCTAAACTGTTTAGTCAAAATAACTATAAAGCCTTTAATTTATCCCGTAAACCCTGCCCCGAAGATAGTGTCACTTCGATTGCAGTAAATCTGGCACAACCGGATTTTGCCGAAGATATTAAAACTCAACTGATTCCCAAAATTAAAGATGCAGACAAAATTGTTTTAGTCCACAACGCGGCCCAACTTAAAAAGGATACCGTCGAAAATATTGAAGCGGATAGTTTGCGGAATGTTATGGAAATTGGGGTAGTTGCACCCACCATTTTAAATCGCTTATTGCTGCCCTATATGCCCCCTAAATCGTCAATTATTTATGTGGGTTCAACTCTTTCTGAGAAAGCTGTAGCCGGGGCATTTAGTTATGTGGTTTCTAAGCATACCACTATTGGTTTAATGCGGGCAACTTGCCAAGATTTGATGGAAAGCCAGATTTATACGGCTTGTGTGTGTCCTGGTTTTACCGACACTCCTATGCTGAGAGATCACCTCAATAATGATGAGGAAATCATCGAACAAATTAAGGGGATGAATGCTCAAAATCGCTTGATTCATCCGGCAGAAATTGCAGAAACGATTTATTTTGCAGCGACGAATCCGGTAATGAATGGGGCGATTTTACACGCGAATATGGGACAAAAAGAGCGTTAGTTTTTGGTCATTAGTCATTAGTCATTGGTCATTTGTTGTTTGTAGTAGGGTGGGCAATGCCCACCATCCCTAGTATTAAGCTTTGGCGTTATACTTCGTTCTATCAAATTGGTTCACTTGGCCACATTATTAAGACGGTGCGTTACACTTCGTTAACACACTCTAGTG
>JBKHDX010000081.1:0-18486 GCA_046541115.1 Spirulinaceae cyanobacterium
CCGAATTGAGCCAATCGACAAAATCCGTCATCAATTGGGGTACTAAATAATGGGCGGGATAACGGTAATTCGTCCCCGCCGCCATCACATCCAAACGGCGATAACACCCCGCCTCATCTGGGTTAATTTTCCGTAGAATCAAATTGTGGATTTGCTTAATTTCCCATGCTGTAATTGTGCGATCGCCCTGAGCTAAGGCTTCAATGTAATCGATCGCCTCCTTATGCCCAATCACCTCCAAATGTTCATCTAAGGTTTTGCCGCCGATGGTAATGCCCTTGCTTAACACCAATTCCGTTTCACTTTGGGTTAAGGTATTGCCTTCGATCGCGTTGGAGTTGTAGGTAAAGCGCACGTCATATCGCTGCTTCAATTCCGTCAGAATGTCTCGCTCCAACGGTCTAAAGCCATCAAGCCAAGCCTTGAGTCGATCGATTTGTTCGAGCTTGGATCGATGATTCATCGCGCTTAGATTTTGAATACACGCCGTTAGACAAAAGCTTTGCTGTTGACTTAACCCAATCAGCCGCTGCATAAAGGTTTCGTATCCCGGAGTCGGGGCGATCGTCACCCCGCTTCCTCTGTCCCATTCCTGGCTCTCCATTTCCCCTATTCTCCCTAAAGCGGTGGAAGGGCGATCCGATCGCGCTCCCTCCCATTATCCATGACAACTCAAAGAGCGCATCGAGTTCTCCTAAATTAAAATTAAGTAAACCCTAGGTGAATAAACAAATTCTATATTATTTTACTCGGTCATTTTCCTTTCTTTTTAGACTTTTTCAGATAAAACCTAGCCCAAGCATACCTTTGTGGGTCTTTTTTAAGCAAATAGTTCACAACTTCGCGGCGTTTTTTCTCATTTTTAGTCATTTGAACCACTCGCTTAATCTCTGCATCTTGACTTCCCGGAGAAGCCCCCCGTTGAACTGCTTTTTCAAACCACTCTTCTCCTTGTGGATAATTCCCCCTTTCAAAACAAATTGCTCCCATTAAAGTATAAGGATGATGGCTACTGGGCTGGTATTCAATAGCTTTCAGCGCACATTTTTCCGCTTTATTTAATTCCTGAATATCTCGAAAGGCTCCCCCCCTAGTAGTTAATAAAGCGGACTTGAGCTTATTTTCTTTGATTTTGTCAAAGTTGAGGTTTTCTGTTAGTTTTAATGCCTGTTTGGGTTTCTCTGCTTTACGCCAATGACTGCTAGAATTAGGTAAATTCCATTTGTCGCCAGTGCGCTGATACTCTTGTTCGTAGAAAGTGGCTTCAATTGTGTGGTAAGTATTCCAAATTTTTCCAGAAAATAGTTTATATCTTTTCTTTCGCCTCCCATAATAATCATAGTTCGATGGACGACGTTGAATACTGTTTTCCTGAAGGAAAGCCACATCCTTTGGTTCCAAACGTTTTGTTTTCTCTAACTTGTGCAGAATCGCGTATAAAGGGCTAGAGGGAGATGTATCTGGATAGTCCGAGACATTATATTTAGACTTGAGAGTGGCAAAATATTTAGCTTGTGCGATCGCAATTATATTCTCCCGTCCATTATCTTTCAGCCAATTTACCTCTGACTCCTCAAGTTGTTCTCCTATTTCAATCTTAGACTTCAACGTTGCTGCATAGTTGTCTTGAGAAATAGTAATTGTATCCGTCAATTTGCGCTTTTTTAAAAAGTTAATATCTGATTCAACTAGCGGATGTTCTAATTCAATTTTTTTGAGGACTTTGTACAAATGACTAGAGGGTGATGAATCTTCGTATTGGCTCGCTTTATACTTTATTTTCAGTTCAGCAAAGTGCCGTTTCTGTTCCAACTGCTGAACAATATCAAGAGTTTCAGTCAGTTTTTGAACCTCTAGCCAGTCTAGTTCTAACTGACTTAACGATCGATCGGCTTCAAGTTTTTTTAGGATAGAATGCAGGGGACTAGATACGGACGAATCTGGGTGTTTAGTCGCTAGATATTTCTCCTTAAGTTTGGCAAATTTAGCTTCTTTTGCGGCTTCTTGTTTATGGAAAATTGCCAAGGTTTCAAATAATTCTTGTTGCTTCAGCCAAGAAATATCAGAATCCCGTAAAGGTTCTTTTACTTCCAGTTGTTTTAAAATTCTATACAGCCGACTATTAGGGTATGAATCTGGATGTTGAGTCGCTTGGTACTTGGCTTTCAGTGTGGTGAATTGTCCTATCTGTTGAGCGATTTCAACTGTCTCTGTATACCCCTGATGTTTCAGCCAAGTAATTTCTGCATCGGTTAGCTTATTTTCTGAATCTAGTCTCCTGAGTATAAAGTAAAGTGGTGTAGATTCCCAGGATACAGAGTCTTTTGTTGCTTTATACTTAGATATTAGCTTTTGAAATTCATGTTCTAGTTTTCTACGTTCTTTTTCTCTCTGTCTGCGTTCCCTCTGAATAGCTTGAAGTGTTTCCGAAAGTTCACTATCTATAAGCCAATTTCGCTCTATCTCGACGATCTCAACGCCCAAGTCAGCTTTTCTTAGGATGAAATACAACAGACTCGCAGGGGATGAATCTTCATAGTCGGTGGCTTTGTATTTAGACTTAAGGTTTGCAAAGCGTTCTACCCGTGTTTGATGTTCGTTGTTCATGGTTAATTCGTTCTATATAGTAATTCTAGATAAAAACTGATAGCCCGCCCACAGATTAAAATCTGGGGCTAACAAGAACAAAGTCCGCGAAAGCGGACTGAACTCATCAAGTTAATGTATGGAATTTAATTAGAATTACTATAACTTTTCAAAAATGACAAAGGACAAAAGACCAATGACTAATAAAAAATCCCCCAAATCCAGAAGATTTGAGGGAAGTACACCAAATATAGTTTAAGAGCAAAGGTTTACAACCATTCCAACACTGCGTCTTCTTTGGTGTTGGTATTGCGAGAAGGCGTTTCGCGCTCAAACTTCATGTGAATCGAGCGTTTTTGTTCGCCATCAACCGCTACCGCTTCAATCGGGTAATCGATTAAGCCGTCTTGGAACGACATCTGGAAGCGGAAAGTGCCATCGGGATTGAGTTGAATCTTGCGACCGCCAATCGTAACGGTTGCATCCGGTTCAGTTGCGCCGTAGACAATCAACTCCGCATCAGCCACTAACCAGAACTTGCGCGGACGTACCGGAGGGGCAGAAGCCGAGAAACCCGCGCCGGACATGGTTAAACCTGCGCCAGACATGGTTAAACCCGCACCGGACATGGTGGGAATCGCCCACATCCCAACCCCAGAGGGGAAGACGTAAGAACTCATGGTTTCTTGAGGCGTAACCGACCCTGGAACCTGCTGCATTGAGCCAAACATCGACCCGGCAACCCGTTGGGCTTCGGCATCTTTGGTCATGCCAAAGATTTCGTCGTAGATTTGATTGCCTGTTGCTGCACCGACTGGGGCTGTATCTTCGCGATGGCTGGGGGGAACCAGTTTGTAAACGGTTTTGCCCTGTAAGTCTTCTTCCCAATCGACGGTCATAAAGACATCTTCGATCCAATCAGAAGGATAAACCGGAGGAATGCGTACAGCGCTCGAACGAGCCAGCATGAGCCAGCGACCATCGGGACAGCGATAACCAATTTCAACAGTATAATCGCGATCGCTCACCGGGATCGGCACATACCATTCTCTAGCCAGTTCGTCGCAGGGATATTCTTGAACGTTGTGGGGTGCTTGATAGTTCAAGTCAACATCCGTCGAGTCATACAAACGTAATGTCAATTGCTGACCCCCTTGACGACGTAATTCTTCTTTGTGTTCGTTAGGGACATCCCAGTAGGTGTACGCCCATTGGGGATCGCGGGGCAAAATTACAATCCGACTTTCACCATAGCCTTCAGGCAAGTCCGTTAGTCCTTCATCAACCGATGCCAACGTACCACCGGTTGGATCGTCTTGACCGAGTTCAAATTTTGATGCTTCCACTGTTTCTTGTACCTCTAACGTAGATGGACTGGAAGAATAAGTTTCGTTTTGATCTTTAATAACGGCTTGAATCGCAGTCAGGAGTTGCGCTTTTCGCATCCTGCTATAACGAGAGATGTTATATTTACTCGCGACTTTACGGAGTTGCCGTAATGTCATTTCTTCTAAGGGTTGGCGTTCTTGTGCCATGAGAGTCAGTACCTAATGTGAACAAAATAGGGCAAATGACTGTAAAGGAAGTTAAGCAGCCAAGGATATCCATCGCCGAACCAAGCTAAACCAGATGCTGTGCAATGTGCTTTTCAAATCATCAACCCAGATTAGCGATCTGGGGTTATGGCTTTGAGGAGCGATCCCAATGTGTGAGTAATCGCAGCACGATAACAATACTTTTGGGATCGGTCGGGATCGCCTTACCTCAATAGTTAACAAATAGTTACCGGGTTTCGTCAAGCTATTATGTCATGAAATTTTGACATAAATCTCAAACCCCCATGAATCGGAGATCGCTATGTCATTAAATCTTGACACAACCCTCAAAACTCAAATCGTCCGGGATCGCTAAGATGGGCGAAATTGCTTTTCAACGGCTTGAATAATGGTTTGACGGGGCAAAAAGCGATGGACGTTGGCGACCACTTGGTTAGAGACACCACCGGGAACAATGGTAATTTCACCCCGTTTCAGGGCGCTTAAAGCTTCTCGCACAACATATTCTGGGGAAACTGCATCTTTTCCTGCTTCTTCGGCATTTTTAAACGGATTGAACCCCGCGATCTCAAAAAAGTTGGTTTTGGTGGGCCCGGGACACACGGCTAAAACCTCGATCCCGCGATCGCGATATTCCCCCCACAACGCCTCGCTAAAGTGCAGTACAAACGCCTTCGTTGCGCTGTACACCGCCAGATAAGGTAAAGGCTGAAACGCCGCAATGGACGACACATTGATAATTTGACCTTTCCCTCGTTCGAGCATGGGAGGTAAAAATAAAGTGGTGAGATCGACCAATGCCAAAATATTGACTTGAATCATATTCAGTTGATTCTCGCGGGAATTATCCACGAAGCGTCCATAATCGCCAAATCCTGCATTATTAATCAAAAAATCAATAGTTTTACCTTGTTCTTGTATTTTTTCCCAAATGCGAGTCGGGCCGTCTGATTGTGTCAAATCTTGGGAAATTACCGTCACTTGTACTTCATGGCGAGATTGTAAATCCTGGGCTAATTGTTCGAGTTTTCCTTGCGATCGCGCCACCAAAACCAAATCCTGCTTTTCTGCCGCCAGTTGTTGGGCAAAAGCCTCACCAATGCCCGACGAAGCCCCAGTAATCAAAGCCGTAGACATAAATAAATTCCCGTAGTGTTTGCATATTTTATGCTATCGCTTCAATTTAACTTCGCTATCGGGCAAACCCGCGCCCAGACCAAACATTACACCCCCATCAACCCCCAGAGAGGGACAACCTTTCCTCACAAACCCCTCTCTGGATGGAGAAGAAAAGAAGCGGGATTTTTTAGCATTTAGCCAGAATAATTCCTAAAAATAAGGCAATGGAGGATTTTTTATAAATGAATAATTGGATTAAAACACTAAGTCGCTTACCCTTAGTGCGAGTTATCTTCGCTGGCACGATCGCGATCGCCCTTTGGATCGCCCCCATCAGCGCCGCCCAAGCCGCTACCGCCCCCCCAGATGTGGCCAGCCCTGACACCATAAAACGGATTCAAGAAAAAGCCGAAGACTTTGGCGGTGAAGACATTGGCGATACCGGATTAAAGAATATTAATAATCTACCCAATAAAATTCCTGAAACCACAGAATTAATCATCGAACAACGTTTTGGTGACGAAAACGGCAACTTGCCCAACCCGAAAGAAGCGACCAAAAAAGCCGGAGAACAACTTAAAAAAGGCGTTGAAAGCGTCAAAGATGCCGTTTCATAGATATTAAATTCATCACAACAAAACCCCGGTTTTTTGAAAAAACCGGGGTTTTAGTCCAATTTAGCTTTATATCAATTGAAAACACTATATTTACAGTTAAAACGTTGGCACACGGCGTTCGTCAGCGGGGTTAGAAGGCTGCGGTAACGGTGGGGGTGGGGTATTCTGGGGTGTAAAAATGATTTCGCGATCGGGTGGAGGTAAAGTCACCCCTGGGGGATTTGTCGGAGTCACCGCAGAAGGGGGAGGGAGGGGAGAAGTTGGACGAGAAGGGGTTGCAACATTCGTATTATCTCCTGGCATACCGACTTGAGTCGAATCTCCGGTAAGATAAACGTGAGCGAGATTTCTGCCTTGATAAGTGCGTTTGGTGAAGCGCCAACCGGGATCGAGTATGATTTTATGATAGCCGTTGCCGATGCCTTGGGTGCGACCAATGACGACGGGTTGCGATCGCCCTCTCAAGGTACTTCCCATTAAAACTAACTCATCACCCCGTCGCACAATGGTTAAGATTAAATCGCCGCTAAAATCGCGATTATCGACGCGAATTGAGTAACCATTACTGTCGGTGCTACGACTGCATATTCCGGTAAAATCGAAGGTTTCGTACAACGGCTCGATTATTGTGGGATTTGACCCATATTCTTGCCAACAAGGGCGTTGATTGCCAATTTGCTCGATAATAATCAAATTATAGCGTTGTTGGTTGACTCCAAACGGGGACGCGATCGCCACAAAGCGATTCTGACTCACCTCAACATTCCCGAAAACCGACGCTTTCACAGCAGCAGGACTACTGAAATTCCATAACGATATCGTCGCGAAGACAGTAGCGAATAGCTTTTTCATCATCTTGACTCGATTTCACTTACACAACAGTATGACTCATACCCTGATGCTGTCTAGAATAATTCACTCAGACAGGTTTGCAAAGGTACAACAACTTTACTTTCTGGGATCGATTTCCCGAAACCGGACTCATTTATATTTCTTTGACGGCAAAAATTGTTTTAAAATGGCTTTAGGCGATCGGTCCCATTCGTCGCAATGATTATAAATCAAGCCTTTTTCATTCAATTTATAAGTCGAATTGCCATTAAACAATATAGCCGCTTGCCAGGGTAATCTTAACCTCCCTCGCACTGTCCAATCGACTTTAATAATATCCGCTTGAGGTTGCCAAATATTATGAACATCGAAATAAATATCTTGAAAAAATAAAGCCGCATGAAAGCGCAATGTCCAGAAAATAATGCGATAATTAAACTTCCATTTAAAGGTATTTACCGGGTCTTTGAAATAAATATCATTCGTATAAATTTCGTAGTTGATATCCCGTTCAAATAACGTCGGTAAATCTTCTTTTAAAATCGCGATCGCTCTTTCAACTTGTGCTTGGTCTACACTCTGACTCATGCTCTAATTTATAAAACCCAAAATTAGCTGAAAAACCCGGTTTTTGGAAACAACCGGGTCTCTATCTTCAACTTTACCGCAATATCTAGAAACCTGTCTGTGAGAAATTGAATTGGGTTTTTAGGCAGAAATGCTTTCGGGTTCTATAGTAATTCTAAAAATCATAAATTATCGAGAAAACGTTTCCGGAACTGTATTATTGATTCGTCAAACTATTTAACTGATTTTGCAACGGTAACGTAATGCGATCGACCAAACGAGAAAACGGTAAACTCTGTAAATAAACCTTGCCGGGGCCAGTCAAATGGGCTAAAAACAAACCCTCACCGCCAAACAAAGCATTCTTAAAACCACCCACAAAGCGGATATCATAATCAACCGTCGGTGACAATGCCACTAAACAACCTGTATCCACTCGCAGGGTTTCACCACGGCTTAAATTCTTCTCAATAATTGCCCCTCCCGCTTGAATAAAGGTTAACCCATTACCGCGCAAACGCTGTAAAATAAAGCCCTCACCGCCAAAGAAACCCGCCCCCAAACGTTTCGTAAAAGCGACACTAATATCAATGCCATTAGCGGCACACAAAAAAGCATCCTTCTGACAGAGAAACTCGCCGCCCAACTCGCCCAAATTCAAAGGAATGATCTGACCTGGAGAAGTTGCTGCAAAGCCCACTCGCGCCTTCTGAGAGCCACCATTGGCGAATGTTGTGATGAAAAAGCTTTCTCCGGTAATCGCCCGTTTAAAGCCCGAAAACAAGCCGCCCATGAGACCGCCGCCACCGCCGCCCATTCCAGTTTGCATTTCGATGCCTTGTTCCATGTAGGTCATCGTCCCGGCTTCGGCTTGGACTCCTTCTTTAGGATCGAGTTCGACTTCTACCAGTTGTAAATCGGCACCGTAAATTTTGTAATCAATAACATCCATATCAAAATATCCTTCTTGGATCGAGCTTTTGTTATTGAATGCTACAAAAAGTTAGATGAAGATTCCAGATGATTGATTATAGGTCGGTATTTCGCGATCGCGTCCAACCACTCCAATTCGCCGATCGCCCAAGTGTAACACAGGATAGTAGAGGACGCAAGAAATCTACGATCTCGCATCCTGTTGGAGAGGAAGCCCACGCTCTAATCTGAGATTAGAGCGTGGGTCGTTCACGCCATTGCACCCGATAACTTTGTGGCGGCTTCTTTGAGCAACTCAGCTTTATCTGTTTGTTCCCACGGTAAATCTAAATCCGTGCGTCCTAGATGACCATAAGCCGCCACATTTTGATAAAAGCGGCCGCCCCGTTGAGCCGGGAGATTCCGTAAATCAAAAGCTTGGATAATGCCCGCCGGACGAAACTCAAAATATTCTTGTAGTAGTTTGAGTAAAATATCTTCGCTGACCTTACCGGTTCCGAAAGTTTCGACTAAAATACTCACCGGATGAGCCACCCCAATGGCGTAACTCAACTGGACTTCGCACTTTTGGGCTAAACCCGCCGCGACAATATTTTTAGCAGCATAGCGAGACGCATAAGCCGCCGAGCGGTCTACTTTGGTGGGGTCTTTACCGGAAAATGCGCCGCCCCCGTGCCGGGAATAACCGCCATAGGTATCGACGATAATTTTACGACCCGTTAAGCCGGAATCCCCTTGGGGCCCGCCAATGACGAACTTACCGGTAGGATTGACTAAAAAGCGGGTTTTATCGTCGGGTTTTACATCAATATCGGCAAAAGCAGGTTGAACCACAGTTTCCCAAAGATCGGCTTTGATTTTCGCTTGAATTTGATTATTTTCTGTTAGATCGCCGATCGTTTCTGTGTGTTGGGTGGAAATGAGGATAGTGTCAATTCCCACGGGTCTACCGTCTTCGTAAGTCACGCTGACTTGGGTTTTGCCATCTGGCCCTAAATAGGACAACTCGCCGCTTTTACGAACTGCTGCTAAACGGCGAGAAATGCGGTGAGCTAAACTAATGGGCATCGGCATCAATTCCGGGGTTTCATCACAAGCAAAGCCGAACATTAACCCCTGATCTCCGGCCCCAATTTGGTCGAGTTCATCTTCGCTCAGGGCTTCTCGTTGCTCTTGGGCAGCAGTGACCCCTTGGGCAATATCGGGAGATTGTTCATCTAAGGCAACGAGAACCGAGCAACTACTGGCAGAAAAGCCATTATCGGCGTTGGTATAGCCAATTTCGGCGATTTTCTGGCGAGCAACATTAACGTAGTTAACCTGAGCTTTGGAGGTAATTTCTCCTGTGATTAAAAGCAAGCCTGTATTAGCGACCACTTCAGCCGCGACACGACTATAGGGGTCTTGAGCAAGCAGCGTGTCTAAAATTGCGTCGGAAATTTGATCGCAAATTTTATCAGGATGGCCTTCAGTTACAGATTCGGAGGTGAAAAGATAGCGACGAGACAATTTTGAGTATTCCTCCTCAATTAGGCAATAGTGCAAGCATCAATAATGCGTAAGCTAACTTCCCATCATACAAAATTTAGGGAAGCGCTCGGAAGATAATTAATGAGGGATCCGATCGGTCTTAGGGACTTGGGAATCGATCCACGATCGCCTTAAGCTAGTCTAAAGAATATGTGAATAAGGTTAAACAGCAACGACAGTGGTATTCAAACTTGGTTTACTTGGATTGGGAACGGTTGGCACGGGAACGGCAGAAATTTTGTTGAATCCGGAAGGCCGCAACCCGTTATTAAAAGAAATAGAAATTAAGTCCGTGGGGGTGCGATCGCTCTCAAAAGCGCGTTCGGTGTCGTTTCCCGACGGGGTATTGACCGACGACTTAGAAAGTATTATCAACGACCCGGACATTGATATTATCGTGGAGTTGATGGGGGGTTTAGAGCCGGTGCGATCGCTCCTTATCAAAGCGATCGCGAACGGCAAACATATTGTGACAGCCAATAAAGCCGCGATCGCAACCCACGGGGCAGAAATCTTTGATGCGGCCCAGGAAGCGGGGGTTTACGTCCTTTTAGAAGCGGCAGTAGGAGGCGGTATCCCCATCCTCAAACCCCTCAAGGAAGCCCTAGGGGTAAACCGGATTTCCCGCATTACTGGGATTGTCAACGGTACAACCAACTACATCTTGACGCAAATGACCCAAAAGGGCGCTAATTTTGCCGATGTCCTCGCTGAAGCCCAAAACCTGGGTTATGCCGAAGCCGATCCCACCGCCGATGTCGGGGGCTTGGATGCTGCCGATAAAATCGCGATTCTGGCTTCTTTGGCCTTTGGAGGACGAATCAAGCGCGAAGATGTGTACACCGAGGGCATTACGAAGGTAGATGCCGCCGATATTTCCTACGCGCAACAGTTGGGGTTTACGATTAAGTTACTCGCGATCGCGCAACAAAAGACTACCGACGGCCAATCCCTCCAATTGCGGGTGCATCCAACGCTTTTACCCCAAGATCATCCCCTGGCCAGCATTAACGGCGTGTACAATGCGGTTTTAGTCGAAGGTGAACCCATCGAACAGGTAATGTTTTATGGCCCGGGGGCAGGAGCAGGGCCAACCGCGAGCGCTGTGGTTTCTGATATCATCAGCATTATTGGCATTCTCAAAAGCGCACAGCACAGTCAACGGCTTAACCCCCTCCTCAGCCCAGAACATCAGCACTACTGCGCGATCGCGCCAATGTCTGAACTGATTACCCGCTTTTATGCTCGCTTTTTATGTAACGACAGTCCCGGTATCATTGGTCATCTGGGGACTTGTTTTGGCCAGCATAATGTCAGTTTAGAATCGGTGGTGCAGATTGGCTACCAAGATTCTCTAGCCGAAATTGTGGTGGTAACTCATGATGTGACGGAGGCGGATTTTCACAATGCTTTAGAGGAAATTCGCGGTTTCAGTCTTTTGGATAATATCACCATCGCTTCGGTATTGCGGGTTTGGTAGGTTGTTGGTTGTTGGTTGTTGGTTATTGGTTATTGGTTGTTGGGTTTCACTTCGTTCTACCCAACCTACTACTGCTGCCCACTGCCCACTGCCCACTGCCCCTTAGATGCTGATAACTGATAACCCCCCACTTGGGCGATTTAAGTTTTTTTCGTTTACTATTGGAGCAATAGAACATTTATGATTAATAAATAACAATTGTGAGTCAAGAAAATCCTTTTCTCATTATTAAAATCCGTAGCTTAATCCTCTGGTTTTTACTCAGTATTTTAGGCATTTTATTGTTGTCCGCGATTGGGGGCATTTTTTGGGGAATTGCGATTCTTTTTGGTAATCCTGATAGTCAACCCCCAAATATCTCCCTTAATCCCCTTCAGCAGAATATCCTCCTGAATGTCTGGATTTACGGCACGATCTTGAGTTGGTGCGGGTTTCACGTTTGGCGATCGCATCTACAAATCAAGGCGGTCATCGGGACGTTTCGGAGTACGCGAGATCGGTGGCGGTTGTTGCTGTTGGTCATTCCCACCCTACTTTTTTCGATGGGTTCGGGTCAATTGTTGTTCTATGGTCTGGCGATTTTTGCCCCGGATAATCTCGAATCAATGTTGCAAAATTCAACATTATTTTTGACTGCTGAAGATACGTCTTATGCTTTTGCTTACAATTTTTTCAGCGCTACCGTTTTGATTATTGTTGCGCCAATTGTTGAGGAATTTTTATTCCGAGGCATTATTTTTCAACGTTTTGCGACACGCTGGAGTATGGGAACGGCTATTATTGGGTCTTCAATTCTGTTTGGGTTTTTACATTTTAACCCGATTGGTTTATCAGTTTTTAGTGTAATTGTCACTTTGCTTTACCTGAAAACTCATAGTTTAGTTATCCCAATTTTGTTTCATTCTATTAATAATGGGGTTGTGGCAATTGTGAGTTGGGCAACCCTCAATACAGCCACCAGTCAACCGTCTTTAGCCGAAGTTCAAAGTGTTGAAACTTTAGGTTGGGGCGTTGCACTTATCGTTATTTCCGCCCCGGTTTTGGTTTGGTTTATCAAGGGAAATTGGGTCAAGCCAGAGGATGTTTTACCTTATCACCATAATCTTAGAACGCCAGCCTTGCCGCCGCGATCGCCCGAAGATGTCCAAGCCTAAATCGGTTAAACTAATAGGCTAATGCCGTTAACTTTTTCTGACCCAGGAAACCCTAACTATGGATCGTCGCAAATTTCTAAGCTGGATGAGTGTGGGGGCGATCGCGAGTTCTTTCCCGATTGCTTTAGCTGCTTGTAACGGTGACTCGCAAACCACCACCGAAGCCGAAACCCCCGCAAGTCCAACAGTAGAAGCGGAAATGGCGGAAAGCCCCCCAGAAACCGCTTCAACCGACTTAGCAGAGGAGGGCTTTGTCAATGTGGGAACAGTAGACCAATTAGAAAATGAGGGCTTTATCCTCGATAAAGATGCAGCCACGCCGTTTATTGCCCTTCGTAACCCCGACACCCAAGAAATCATTGCCCTCAATCCGACTTGCACTCATAAGGGCTGTATTGTGGATTATGACGGGGCAGCCCAAGCGTTTGCTTGTCCTTGTCATGGGGCAAAATATGACGCAACGGGAGCAGTAACGAACGGCCCCGCCGAAGACCCTCTCAGCGTCCTTGAAAGCCGGGAAGAAGGCGATGCTATTTTTGTCAAAATCTCTTAAACACTGGGGGCGATCGCGAAAATTCGAGGGTTATACAGCACTTTGAGCGGTTGATGCTGATAACCCACTTTTCCCAAATCGTCTCTATCGCCTTATTCTGCCATCGGTTGGTTGCACAGAGCTAATAATTGCGTTTCACTGATAGTATTGCGTCTGCCAAAATATCATGAAACCCGAACAAATTTCCCCTTTATTAATTGATTTATTTCCCGATGCGATTGTTGAGCAACCTACCTCCGAAACTTGGCAAGTAGAACGCCCACCCATGCGATTATTGGTGATTCTTTCAGCCGATTTGACTTGGTTGCGGGTTTTGTTACCCATTGCACCTTGGCAAGAGGCGAAAATGTACGCCGAACAACTGTTAGAAGCTAATTTTGATATTACCCAAGCAACCCGTTATGCCGTGAGTCAGGGGGTATTATGGGGGGTGTATCATCATCTTTTAGAATCTTTGACCGAACAGGATTTTAAAGAGGCGATCGCGACTTTGGTTGTACTGCGAGAACAAGGTTTATCGGAGTCTTTTAATCAGTTAATCGAACAACGATTGCGGGAAATTGTCAAAGCGGCAAAAATGCAAAACCAAGACTTAGAAACAACCCTTAAAAGCGTCGAACGTTTTTATGCCGAGGGCATTCTCGGAGGCTTAGATCAAAGTCCCGAAGAACGCGATCGCTTTTTGCAAGCCTGGAATGCCCAGTTAAAAAGATTGTGGCAAGAAATTGATACTTAATGTTTAGTTTCTCACTGGGGTTATCGTCCTAGGGTGCTTCTTATTACAGTTTAGAGACAAGTAATTCACCCAATTTCTGGGGTAAAAAATTTCCCTTAGCACTGCCATAAAATGATTGTTAAACTCAAGGTAAAACGACTCGAAAATATTTGTTTCTTTGAATTAGAATGGGGCAATCATCAGATTATCGATCGGGTTTTGCCTTATCCCTTGGCTTTGGATGAATGTTATCAACAATGGCAGAAATCTTATCTCAACTTTTATCAATCTGCGTTGCGGGGGAAGGTTGCGGGGAGAGGGCGAATTACGACTCCCATTCGAGATTGGCGATCGCAATTAGTCCAAGCTGAAGCTAAATTATTAAATACTTTTCATTATTGGTTACGCAGTGCCGAGTTATTTGAAATTCGTAGCCAAATTATTCAATTAGCCGCCCAAACTGCCACGGGATTAAATCTCTTTTTATCGTGTCAGGATGTAGCTTTAGAACGATTACCCTGGGAAACCTGGGAAGTCGCCGCAGAATCGCCTCTAAGCCTCGATATTACTTGGGTACGCCTTCCCACCTCTGTGCGCCAAGATATTACCCTTCCCGACCGCCCTAAACCTCGTATTTTGATGATTTTGGGAGACGATACTGCCTTGGATTTTCAGGGCGATCGCGAGGCTATTGCGGTGTTAGATTCTGGGGTAGATATTGAAATAATTAGCAGTCAAGATTGCCCCAATCGGCAAGATTTAAAACAACATATTTGTGACGCGATCGCCCATCCCCAAGGTTGGGATATATTATTATTTGCGGGTCATAGTAACGAAACAGAGTTGACGGGGGGAGAGTTTGCGATCGCACCCCACACAACCTTATCTTTGAGCGAAATTCAACCTTACCTTAAAAAAGCCCAAGCCAACGGACTACAATTTGCTTTATTTAATTCTTGTTCGGGTTTAAGTATTGCGAAAACTTTGATTGATTTAGGGTTAAGTCAAGTTGCCATTTTTCGCGAACCCGTTCATAACAAAGTTGCTCAAGTTTTCCTGAGCCAATTTCTTAAGAATTTAGCCCATTATAAAAATGTCCAAGACTGCCTTAAACTTGCAACCCAATATTTAGCAACGGCAGCTAAATTAGCTTACCCTTCTGCTCATCTCATTCCCTGTTTATTTCGTCACCCCGGATCGCAACCCTTCCAACTTAAGCCGCCTCAAAAAGAGCAATATTTTCAGCTTAAAAATCTCAAACCCCATCCAATAGAAGCCATCCTTTTAAGCGCGATCGCCTTTTTAAGTTTACTGCTTCCCGTACAGGATTGGTTACTCGCTCAACGTCTTGTCATGCAAGCCCGTTACCGCGATCTCAGCCAACAAATTCCCTCGCAATCGCCTCCGGTTTTACTGGTTTCAATTGATGAAGAATCAATTTTAAAAGAAGGAATTGTCAACCCCAATCCTATCGATCGTCAATATCTTGCTGCTATTATTAATCAACTTAATAATGAAGGTGCAAAAGCCATTGGAATTGATTACCTTTTGAATCGTTCCCATGCAAAATACGATCCAGAAGGCGATCTCAAACTAAGAGAGGCGATCGCGCGATCGCCTCAAACTAAATTTGTTTTTGGTGCAAGTTATGATGATGCTTCGGGTTGGTCAGGGGTTCATCCTAATCTTGCTCAACCTCACGAAGTTTTACAAGGTCAAATTCACTTTATTCCCTGGTTTGTTTGGCAAATTGACCATAAACCGCCACAGCAATGGAAATGGCCTTTTGCTTATTTAATTGCCTTGTCTTATGAATTGTCACAAAATCCCGAAACCCCTCTACAATTTGAGGGTGAGACTGATAGTTTAACTCAACTACGCCAACACATCCAAACCCACTATAACCGCGACGAATATAATTTTTTGTCCTCGCGAATGCGCCAAAATATTCTGACGAGATTTTCTTATAAATTGCAGCAAATGTGGTTAGAACCCATCATCGATTTTTCGATCCCACCCCAGCAAGTTTATGAGGAAGTTTCTGCTTGGCAAGTTTTAGAAAAACAGCCCTTGAATAATTTGTCCCAACAAGCTGTTATTATCGCTTCTGGGGGCTATAGTGAAGCCGGATTAATGGGTCAAAGTAATGACCGTTTTCCCAAGCCTCCTGGGGTTAAATATTGGCTACAAGAAGAACGAGAATTGCTCTATCCCCGCAACCTCACTGGGGGACAAATTCACGCTTATTTATTACATCATTATCTGCGCGATCGCCTGGTGATTCCTCTACCGGATATCTGGTTGATTTTAGTGGCAATTCTCCTGGGAAAAACGTTAGTTTTAACCTTAAAACCCATTGCGCCTCAATCTTTACAGCATTCGCGCTTTATGATGTTATTGGGATTGAGTTTAATGTTATATGGCGCTATAAGTTTACAAGTTTATATTAGTTTCGCGATCGCCCTGCCTATCCTGCTTCCTTCTTTGAGTTTCGCGATCGCCCTCTTTCCCTTTTTTACCGAAAGCGAACGTAAACTTGGACGGGGAAACCCCGCCCCTACAAGGAACTTAACAATAGGAACCAAACTTTAACTTATCATAATTGACCAATAACCAATAACCAATAACCAATAACTAATAACCCAAAAAATGACCCCTGACCAACAATTTCTGCAATGGCTACTGCCTCAATTAAACTTACAATGGTCGGGGTTTCGTCGGGTGCGTCGTCAAGCCTTGAAGCGAATTACAAGACGGATGCAAAACTTGGAAATTCGCAGTTTTGAGGCATATCAAGGGTATATTAAAGCCAACCCTTCCGAATTAGAAATTCTCGATCGCTGTTGTTTTATTACCATCTCTCGATTTTGGCGCGATCGCGTCGTTTTTGATAATCTCAGAGATAGCGCTTTCCCTCAAATTGCCCGTCTCGCGCAACATCGGGGAGATTCTACCTTGCGCGGTTGGAGTGCCGCTTGTGCGTCCGGAGAAGAACCCTACACGTTAAACTTATTGTGGCGGATCGATCTGCAACCGCAGTTTCCCGATTTAGAGTTTTCGCTAATTGCCACAGAAGTACAGTCAGAAATGCTACGCCGCGCTCAAAATGCCTGTTATCCCGTCAAAACGATTCGCTTTACCCCTTCTCACTGGCGCGATCGCGCTTTCAGTTTTACAGACAATCAATGTCAAGTGATTCCAGCTTATCGTCAAGGTATCACCTGGCAACAACAAGACATCCGCGCTAAAATGCCCCCAGGACAGTTTCATTTTATTTTCTGTCGTAATTTACCGTTTACTTATTTTAATCAAGCATTACAAACAGAAATTGCCCACAAGCTCAAGCAGAAGCTTTATCCCGGCGGATTGCTTGTCATTGGAGCAAAAGAGGCGTTACCTGAAACCCAGCAATCTGAGTTTAACAAGACTTCCATTCCGGGCGTTTTCTTTGCATAAGGTCTGCTTGTCCCAGATATATCACAGTATGAGCGGGTTTTCCCCTTCTCGCGCATCCGTTTCTCAGAGGTTAATTAAAGATGAATTTTGCTGTCGATCCCAATTTTGATTTTGTCGATTTGAGTCCCGATGATATTGAGTTATCTCCGACTCAGATTGATGCAGCGATTCAGTCTAGCCAAAGTGTTGATGACCCGACACAACAATGGCAAGCCTATCTTAACCTTTTGGCCAGAGAAGCGGTCATGCAATGGTTGGGCGATCGCTTCCCTAACCCCAATCTCCGCACTTCCACCACAGACGCAACCATCGCAACGCAAATCGAAATTACAGGCTTTAAACTTGATATTGCGGCGTTGGGTAGCGTTACCGAGTCTGAACTTTCACTTCCTGCGGATTGGTTGGAATCTCCCTCCCTGGCTGCCCATTTCTATGTGGTGGTAGAAGTATTAGAAGACTTAGAATTGGCTCGGATTTATGGCTTTATGGCTCGCGATCGCATCCTGACTCAAAACCCCTTACTGCGTCGCGTTCATTATACCCTGGACTTAAACCGTTGCGATCGCGACCTCAATACCCTATTACTATATCTGCGTTGTCTCGATCCGAATACGATTCCGTTACCGCAACCCCCCATTAACGTAGCCGCTTGGCTGCAAGATCGAGTAGACGCGATCGCAGACGAACTAGCCTGGACATTACTCCCCCTGTTCGATCCCAATCGTGGGGGTTTAGTACCGGGGATGCGATCGTCTGGAACTGAACTCAACGATATTCTACAGCAAATCCAACAAGACAGCGCCCCCATTACCAACACCGCTTACACCGCCTTTCAGGACATCACCCTGAATCAAACCGTTTTGCGACTTTATGCGGTGATTTGGACAGAATTACTCCCCGAATCCGCTTCAGAATGGCATTTAATTCTGATTTTAGGTACACCTTCCGGCGACAACTTACCCGATCGCACCCGCTTTCAGATTCGCGACGATAACGAAATTTTACTCGAAGAAATCACCGAAAGCCCCTGCAATGAACCTTATTTATACGCCCATCTCATTGGAGAATTACACGAAAGTTTTACCGTAGAACTCGCGATCGCGGATAGCCCCAGCGTGACTTTACCGCCTTTTGTGTTCAATCCTCAATAATAGGTTGTATCAAATCTAGTTAGATCGTGGTACTTCAGAACCCCTGCTTGGGTGGGGTAATATCCAATCCGGTTAAATCGTAAGGGTTAAGAACCCCGGTTTCTGATTTGCTGACACGATAAAGTCAGAATGTTCAGCTAGAAACCGGGGTTCTCAAACAGTAGTTGTTTGTTCGGATTTGATTTAAAAGCGATGGCCTAAACCAAAATGAAACTGACTATCACCGCGATCGTTGAGT
>JBKHDX010000082.1:0-18473 GCA_046541115.1 Spirulinaceae cyanobacterium
AACAGGGAATCGAACAGGGAATCGAACAGGGAATTGAGCAGGGAATCGAACAGGGGCGAGAGGCGGAAAAACGGGCAATCGCTCGCAATTTACTACCTCAACTGGATGATAACGCGATCGCGCAGATAACAGGATTGAGTATCGAGATAGTTCGAGCATTACGCCGCGAAACCGAAAACCTTTAAACAATTATCTAAACGCTTTCCAAATTTGCCCGAAAATGACCGGGACAAAGCTAATTCCGAGGACAATGCCCCAACCCTGCCAACCGGGATGCACAACGCCTAAAACGCCTGCTAAACCTGGGATATAAACAGCAAGGAGGAGTAACACGGTACAAAGTAACAACGCTCCCCAGATATAAGGATTGGTGGTGACCTCGTTGCGGAAGATGGGTGTGTCGTCGTCGCGCATATTGAAAACGTGCCACAAGCGACTAAAGGCGAGGGTCAGGAAAGATACAGTAACGGCCCGGCTTTGGTCGTAGCCCAAAACGCGAAAGCACAGGAAAAATGAACCTAAGACAACCGCAGCAATTACCACGCCGTAAACACCAATGGCCGTCCAATGACTGCGCGTTAAAATGGCTTCCCGTTTATCTCTAGGGGGATGCTGCATTTGTTGGGGATTGCCTTCTCCGACCCCTAAGGCCAACGCCGGGAATACGTCGTTAATGACGTTAAGAAAGAGGATTTGTAAGGGGAGTAAAGGCAGAGGAGCATTAATGAGGGAAGCAACCCCAACGGCGATAATTTGCCCCATATTTCCCGACAGCAAATATATAGTAAATTTGCGAATATTGTTGAAAATGGCGCGACCTTGGCGGACGGCAGCGACAATGCTCGAAAATGCGTCATCTTGCAGCACCATATCGGCGGCTTCGCGAGCGACTTGGGTTCCCCGTTGTCCCATCGCAACCCCAATATCGGCTTTTTTGAGGGCGGGTGCGTCGTTGACTCCATCCCCAGTCATGGCGACAATGGCGTTGTTGGCTTGATGGAGGGCAATCAGGTTTAGTTTTTGTTCGGGGCTGACGCGGGCGAAAATCGGGACTTGTTGCAGGTTTTGTTGTTCTTGGGAAGATAACTCTTCGAGGGGTTTGAGGTCAGACCCTTTGCAAGCTCTCGCTTCTTGGTCGTTGGTGAGACCCACGGCTAACCCGATGTTGCGGGCGGTAACGGGTTGGTCGCCGGTAACCATAATGACCCGGATGCCAGCGTCGTGACAATTTTGGATGGCGGGTTTGACATCTTCGCGGGGGGGGTCGAGTAAGCCGACAATGCCCACGAGAGTAAGGTTTTTGTAGGGTTCGGTGTCGGGATTATCAACGGTTTTTTGGGCTAGGGCTAGGATGCGGAGACCTTCTTCGGCCAGTTGGGTGCTGCGTTCTTGCCATGGTTCGGAATCGCCCATTTCCTGTTTGCCGTCCGTACCGAGGTAATGGCTGCACACTTCAAACACGGCTTCGGGTGCGCCTTTGACGGCAACGCGAATCCCGTTGTCGCTTTCATGATAAGTGGCCATCATTTTGGTGTCGGTATCGAAGGCCACTTCTCGCTGTTCGGGAAATTGCTCAAGTAGGGGTTCGTGACGAATCCCGGCTTTGGCCCCGGCGACGAGAAGGGCAAGTTCCATGGGGTCGCCGATGGCTTCGTCTTCTTCCCCTTCGTCGGGAAGGGAGGCGTTGTTACACAATACGCCAACTTCTAAGGCGGTTTTGAGCCGTTCGTCTTCGTTGGGGTCGAAAGTGCTATCTTCCCGCTTAAACTCGCCTTCTAGGTCTAATCCTTCGCCGGTGAGGGCGATTTCATCGTTGAGGCGGGCAATGCGGGAAACGGTCATGCGGTTTTCCGTGAGCGTCCCGGTTTTATCGGTACAGATAATGTTAGTGGCACCGAGGGTTTCAACCGCCGAAAGACGGTTAATTAGGGCGTTACGTTTGGCCATGCGCCACATCCCGCGAGCGAGGGCAACTGTGGCTACAATGGGTAAACCTTCGGGGACGGCGGCAACGGCGAGGGCGATCGCGGTTTCTATCATTAAGAATAAATCTTTACCGCCAATAATGCCCGCGATCGCGACTAAAACCGCAATCACCAAGGTAACCCAAATTAAGGTACGTCCCAGTTTATCCAGGCGTTTTTCGAGGGGAGTAATTTCGTCTTCGGCTTCGGAGGTGAGTTTGGAAATGTGACCTAATTCGGTATTCATCCCCGTGGCTACAACAATGCCTTCTCCTGAGCCTCGCGTTAAAGCTGTACCTTTGAATAGCATATTAGTACGCTCGGCTAAAGGCACATCGTCTTCAATGATTTCAGTATTTTTCGTAACTGGGAGCGATTCCCCGGTGAGGGCTGATTCGTCTACCTGCATTTTCGAGGCTTCTAACACCCGCAAATCTGCCGCAATCACCGCCCCACTGTCTAAAATGACAATATCGCCGGGGACTAATTCTTCGGCAGGAATTTCTTGGATTTTTCCCTCTCGTCGCACGGTGGCTTGGGTTTGGCTCAATTCCTGTAAAGCCTGCATGGAGCTTAGGGCTTTTAATTCGGTGGTGAAGCCAATGCCAGCGTTGAGTAAAATGGCGATAATAACAGCGACTCCTTCAACCCATTGTTGAAAGGCAAAGGATAACACGGCGGCAACTGCCAGTAAGCCGATAATCGGGCTTTTAAACTGTGCAATGAGGATTTGCCACGCACTGCGTTGTTTTTTCTCTGCGAGGCGGTTTTTGCCGTATTTTTCCCGGCGTTGTTGTACTTCGGATTCGCTTAAGCCTTGTTCGGGATTAACATTAAGTTGGTCTAAGGTTGCATCGGGCGATCGCCCACTAAATTCTAAGCTATCGGATTCTGGCGATTTTGTCTCGGTGGCGCTCATACAAATTGAGGATTAAAAAATTAATCTGTAAGGTTTTATTAGGGAGAAATTGTTTAGATATTAGGATGTTCTGATTTTTCTCGACTCTATCAATGTATAGATTTATCGAGAAAAATAGAGATTTACGATAAAAAGGAGTATTAGTCCCATTTTTCCTATGAAACAGCGTCGTTCCTCGGCTCATCGCCTCAATCCTTGGAAACGCGAGTTAAAAGAATTAGCTGGCGGTGCATCAGGGGGATTTTTATTTGGTATTCCGTTGCTCTATACCTTGGAGGTGTGGAGTATTGGCTCCTATGTACAACCGCCGATTTTATTAGCGATTTTGGGGTTAACTTTTGTGGCCATATTTTTGTTAAATCAAATTGAGGGATTTCGTCGCAGTCGTCGCGATGGCTTACTCGATGCTGCCGCAGAAAGTGTGGAAGCGTTAGCGATTGGTTTGATTTGTGCCACGGCTATTTTAGTTTTATTGCAACGGATTACGCCGCAAACTTCCTTGATGGAGGCTTTAGGAAAAATTGTCTTTGAGATGATTCCTTTTGCTTTGGGGGTGACGTTATCTCAAGTTATTTTGAGTGGTGAGCCTCAGTTTCAAACGAAAGCAGAATCTCGGCAGTTTTCCCGCTTGGTTCAAAAACCGCAATCTCGAAATTCTCTGAATTTTTTAGAAACTTTGATTGATTTTAGTGCCACGGTAATTGGTGCAATAATTATCGGTTTTAGTCTTGCTCCCACCGATGAAATTACTTTGTTAGCGGCTCCGACTTCACCGCCTTGGTTACTGGCAATTATGGCAAGTTCGTTACTGATTTCTTATGGAATTGTTTTTGCGTCGGGGTTTACTAATCAATCGAAACGCCATCAACAAAAAGGTATTTTTCAACATCCTTTAGCCGAAACAGTTTTTTCTTATTTAGTCGCCTTGATTATGTCGGCGTTAATGTTATGGTTTTTTCAACGTTTAACTTTTCAAGACCCTTTGTTTTTATGGATTAGACATACAATTTTACTCGGTTTACCTGCTACAATTGGTGGTGCAGCAGGACGTTTAGCGGTATGACAGAAACACCTAAAGAATTGCGCGATCGCAAAGAAATAGAAGAAAGTCAACGTTCTTCGGCGGAGTGGATTAGCTTTAGTATTGCTTTGATTTTACTAGGAATTGTGGTAAGTTTGATTGTTTATAGTTGGGCCAGCCAAACTTACAAACCCCCCATTTTAGAAGTCGAAACTTCGGCGGATATTCGGCAAGTTAATCACCAGTTTTATGTACCCTTTACCGTGACGAATGAAGGTGGGACAACGGTAAAATCAGTTGAAGTGGTAGCCGAGTTATGGATAGACGATAAACTGCAACAACAGGGTTCCCAAGAAATCAGTTTTTTATCTGGAGGAGAAATTCAATCGGGGGCTTTTATTTTTAATTATAATCCCGATAGCGGTGAATTAATTATCCGGGTGGCGAGTTACCAATTACCTTGACAACTCCTCAGCAATCAAGGTGAGGGGATTCTCCTTGGGGTATTAACCCTAAAGCACGACCTCTTTATTAGGGGGTGCGTTGGTATGACCTGCAAGGGCCGCACTTAATCTTTGTTCTTGACCAATATTGTATTTTTGCATACAAAAGATCGTTGGCGTTAATTGAGTCAAAATCAACTGAGATGATGCTCAAAATCTATCTTAAGTCATAGGAAAAAAATTCGCGATCGCCCTATAGTTAAATCTGGATTAAGCTTTCGCAGGCTTCTCTCTTGACTTTTGCTTTTGCTATTCTCCAGTTCAAAACTTGGCAGGATATAGGCAAGCATGAGATTTTTCATCAATTATAGCTTAAACATTTTAACTCTCCACTAGCCCTTCCATGACGATATCAATAAATTTGTTAATAGTTTTTATGATTCTCAATCTTCTTAGCCTTCCTTTTTCTTCATCACAATTACCTCAAAAATCTTTGAAATTAGTTCTTTTTGAAATCGTCGATTGGGAATGGCAAACTTTAAAAAAACTAGAATCAGATTATCAGCTAATCGAAACTCAGGATCGTCTGACTCCTGAGAATGCAGTTTACTACAAGGATGCAGATATTATTTCGACTTGCGTTCATTCTGAATTAAATAAACTCGTTTTACAACAGTTGCCTAAGTTAAAGTTGATTATGATGCGATCGCCAAATTATGCAAGTATCGATCGTCAGTATTGCCAAGATTATCAAATTAGTGTTTGTAACGTACAGTCTTATTTTCCCTTGCTTTAAATTGCCATCGCGACCATTTAGCCTAAAGAAAATACTCTAATTTTTTGAACAAGCGCAATACACTCCAAGCTGCAATTGTTCCGATTAAAGCGAAAAGCCAAAGTCCACAACCGATTGCAATTCCTAACGCCGCCGATACCCAAATTGCTGATGCAGAAGTTAAGCCTCGTACCCGTTGAGTTTTATCTCGTAAAATCGTCCCTGCACCAATAAAACCGACTCCAGAGATAATTCCAGATAATATTCGAGCGAGAGTATCAGGGGTTTGAACAGCCATTCCTAATTGAATCGGAAGTAAGACAAATAAAGCCGAACCTAAACTTACTAATGTATTGGTTCTCAAGCCTGCGGGTTTTTCCTTTGCTTCTCGTTCTCCACCAATAATAATACCAACAGTTAATGCTCCTATTACCCGCAGCATAAACTCTAAATTGTTGATAGGAGCAAGATTTGAGAGAGTTGCGATCAATTGTCTACATTAATAGTTAGGCGAGTACACATCATAGCAATAAATATTAATGTAGACATCTTCAAAAAGACAGAAAAAGCACTTAATTTTTCTCTGCCTTTTTGGATAGTTATTAATGATACGAAAAATAGTTTTTCCTGAAAAAATAACAGCATTTTAAGGCCGTTTAAAGGTTTCTTTTTGGGGCGTTTATGGATTTCGCGATCGCTCATTTTTTCCCAATCTTGAATAATACTTCTTTTGACTTATGGCAAGTCTTTATTACATTTCTTAATATAGAACTAATCTCATTCAGCCCTTGACCGAGAAAAGTTGTGACAAAGTTAAACGGTTAAAGCTGCATGAAACATCTATTTACCTTATTGAATAAAGCTTATGAAAGAGCAGCAAATGATAGAAAAACTTTTGTTCCTCAATACCTTACGTCGAGGGTTATGGTTCTTTGGAATTTCCTCTTGGTCGTTTGGAATTATCGACCGCAGCATTGCAGCTTTAGCCGATGGTTTTCTGTCTGCAATTGATATTGTGCAGTTGTTTACAGCGTCTTTTTTCTTTGTCAGTTGGCTATTCCTTAAACCAACCTCTAAGCTCAATTTATAAAACTAAAAATGTATGGAGGCTTGACTCTATTACCCTCTGACTGTATTCTCTTTCCCTCAATCCTCTTACGTTCAAATCCCAGACATCAGTTAAGGCTTCATGCAAATTAACTGATGTCCATCTTATGGGAGAGGAAACCCTAACAAACTCCTCGCTAACCTTGGAGAAAGAGCGCCAATTTCATGCTGTAGCAAAATCATAAAAACTTTAAGAGGAAAAACAATGGTAAGAGTTGCAATTAATGGCTTAGGACGCATTGGGAGAGCCGTTTTAAAGATGATTATCGACACGGCTGATTGGGACTTGATCGCGATTAATGACTTAGTTCCCTCAGATAATTTAGCGTATCTTCTCCGCTACGATACCGTGTATGGTCGCTATCCGAACTCCGTCGAACACAGCAACAATAGTTTGACAATTGACGGCAAAGAATATAAAGTTTACAGTCAAAAAGACCCGGCTCAATTGCCTTGGCAAGAATTAGGAATTGACTTGGTTTTTGAATGTACGGGGATTTTTAGAAAGAAAAACGAACTCGAAAAACACTTACAAGCAGGAGCGAAAAAAGTGATGCTTTCGGCTCCAGCGAAAAGCGAAGGAATTGTAACTGTAGTTCCTGGTGTGAGTGAAAAGATTAGTAGTACAGAAAACTTGGTTTCTTGTGCGAGTTGTACCACCAATTGTATTGCTCCGGTGAGTGAAGTTATGAGCCGTCGCGTGGGAGTTAAAAAAGCGATGATGACCACGGTTCATGCTTATACTTCTACGCAGAAAATCGTCGATGCACCGAGTAAAAAATTTCGTCGGGGACGCGCAGCCGCAGAGAATTTAGTCCCTACCAGTACTGGGGCTGCGATCGCGACTACTCAAGTTTTACCACAATATCAAGATAAATTCGACGGGGTAGCTGTTCGCTGTCCGATTCCAGTTGGTTCGATTTCCGATATTACCTACGTCACCGAGAAAAAGACATCAGTAGACGAGCTTAATTCCTATTTTCGCGGAGAAGCAAAAAGCGATCGCTATCAAAACATTTTAGGTGTTTCTGAAGACCCCATTGTATCGGCTGATATCATTCAAGATGATCGGGCTTCTATTGTCGATTTAACTATGACCCAAGTCGTAGATGGGGACTTAGTAAAAATCATGAGTTGGTATGACAATGAATGGGGGTATGCGAGTCAAATGATTCGCGGAGCCAAGCAAATGTTACAAGCTTAAAGAAATATTTTACCTTCCCATAGCTCAAAAATAAACCTTAACAGGTCGAGACAAAAAATAGTCGAAAAGAATTTTGAATCCTCAGTCATTACAAAAATTTAAAACATTAGAAGTTCGTTGGTTTATTGAGGGGGAAACTCCCTCACAAATTATAGATTGGTTTCAAAATTGTTGTCCGGGGGAACCCGTGAGTTCTTCGGAAAAACGAACGGATTATTACTTTTGTCTTCCGGGGGGGATTGGCGTTAATCTTAAATTACGTCAAGGTAATTTGGAATTAAAATATCAAGAAAAACCCCTAGGAATTCGTCAATTTGGCGAAATTTTTGGGATGGGAAGTAATCGGATTACTTGGCAAGGTAATCTCGAACGTTGGTTAAAATGGAGCCACCGAGATGTGCCGGGTTTTTGCGATATTACTCAATTACATTGTATCCCCGTTCAGAAGACGCGATCGCAACGAGTTTATCAAAACGTTTATTGCGAACTAACCCAACTCGAAGTTAAAGATCAAAGTCATTGGACAATAGGTTTTGAAATGTCTGTTAATGGCGAAAAATCTGAAGACAATTTTGAACAAGCCATCAACTGGATTGCTCAAACCAATCCCAATTTTTCCCTGAGTAGTCTTCAGTCTCGCTCTTATGCTGAATGGCTCAATTACCGCTTTTTTAGTTGATATTTTCCATGTCTAATTTACTCAAAATAACTTTAAACTTAATGGTTTCTCCTAATCCTCCCCAACCCGTCCCTACACCCCAACCGCAACCAACTCCTACCCCAACCCCACAACCCACACCTTCACCGATTCCTCAACCTGTTCCTAATCCCCAACCGCAGCCGATTCCTAAGCCAGAATAATAATTAATAATTAACAATGTATAACGAATAATCAATCTAACAACTAACAACAAATGACCAATGACTAAGGACAAAGGACAAAAATACATTCGCTGGTTTGATGATTTAACCTCCGAAGATGTCGAAGAAGTGGGGGGTAAAAACGCCTCCCTCGGTGAAATGATTAGTAACCTCAAAAGTGAAGGGGTGAGCGTTCCTGATGGCTTTGCTACCACAGCAAATGCTTATTGGGAATTTATTGAAAGTAATCACTTAAAATCACAAATTCAAGATTATTTAAACGACCTCGAAAACGACTCAAAATCTCTCGCTGAAGTGGGGAAAGGGATTCGGCGTTTGTTTTTACAAGCCGAGTTTCCCGAAGCTGTTGAAAATGCGATTCGGGATGCTTATAAAACCCTGAGCGATCGCTATAATACAGAAGAAGTAGACATCGCGGCTCGCAGTAGTGCCACGGCTGAAGACTTACCCGAAGCCAGTTTTGCCGGACAACAAGAAACCTTCCTCAATGTAACCGGAGCGACAGAAGTTTTAGAAGCTTGTCGTAAATGTTACGCCTCATTATTCACCAATCGAGCCATGAGTTATCGACAAGAAAAAGGCTTCGATGATATGCAAGTTGCTCTTTCGGTGGGCGTGCAGAAAATGGTACGCTCGGATAAGGCGGGAGCGGGTGTGATGTTTTCTATTGACACTGAAACCGGATTTCCCGACGCAGCCATTATTACTGCTGCTTGGGGCTTGGGAGAAAACGTCGTGCAAGGGAGTGTCAATCCCGACCAATATACGGTTTTTAAGCCCTTGTTAGCGCAAAACGACTTGCAACCCATTATCGAGAAAACCAAGGGCAGCAAGGCGAAAAAAATGGTGTATGCCAGCGAAGGGAGCGAGACGATTCAAAACATCGATACCCCGGGCAAAGAACGCGATCGCTTTGTCTTAAATGACGAGGAAATATTACAATTAGGACGCTGGGCTGTGCAGATTGAGAAGCACTATGGCAAGCCCATGGATATGGAATGGGCAAAAGACGGCGACACGGGGTATTTATATATCGTGCAAGCCCGTCCCGAAACCGTCCAGTCGCAAAAAACCTCTGGGTCGCTCAAGACTTATAAACTCAAGGATAAAGGCGAGGAAATTCTCTCAGGTCTTAGTATAGGGGATGCGATCGCGTCCGGTAAAGTCTGCCGCATCCTCAGTGCAGATGACATCGATAAAGTCGAAGACGACAGCATCCTCGTCACCGAAATGACAGACCCCGATTGGGTTCCCATTATGAAGCGAGTTGCCGGAATTGTCACCGATTACGGAGGACGCACTTGTCACGCAGCCATTGTCAGTCGCGAGTTAGGCATTCCCGCCATTGTTGGCACAGGAGACGCGACGCGAGAACTCGAAGCCGGGCAAGAAGTAACGATATCCTGTGCAGAAGGCGACCAAGGCAAGATATTCGCCGGATTATTAGACTATGAAGCCGAAGAAGTCGATTTAAACGACGTTCCCGAAATCGAAACCGCAGTGATGATGAACATTGCCAGTCCTGCGGCATCTTTCCGTTGGTGGCGACTTCCCGCCGATGGCATTGGTTTAGCCCGGATGGAGTTTATCATCAACAATATCATCAAAATTCACCCGATGGCTTTGGTGCATTACGATGAACTCGAAGACCGAGAAGCTTGGCAAACCATCCGCGACATGACCCATGGATACGAAGATAAATGTGCGTACTTTGTTGAAAATCTCGCCCGTGGGATTGCCAAAATTGCCGCCCCGCAATATCCTAACCCTGTGATTGTGCGGATGAGTGACTTCAAAACCAACGAATACGCCAATCTTATCGGCGGCCCGGAATTTGAAAGTGAAGAAGACAACCCCATGTTAGGCTTTCGCGGGGCTTCTCGTTATTATAGCGATCGCTACCGAGAAGGATTTGCCCTCGAATGCCTTGCCATCAAAAAAGTCCGCGAAGAAATTGGTTTCGACAACATTATCATCATGATTCCCTTTTGTCGTACCCTTAAAGAAGCCGATAAAGTCCTCGAAGTTTTGGCAGAAAACGGCTTGAAACGAGGCGAAAAGGGATTGCAAGTATACGTTATGTGCGAACTCCCCTCTAATGTATTACTAGCACGAAAATTTGGCGATCGCTTCGATGGTTTCTCCATTGGCAGCAACGACCTCACCCAGTTAGTCTTAGGTGTTGACCGCGACTCGTCCGAACTTGCCGACCTTTTCGACGAACGGGACGAAGCCGTAAAAGAAGCCATTAGCATGGCTATCAAGGTAGCCCACGAAGCAGGCTGTAAAGTCGGCATTTGCGGCCAAGCCCCCAGCGATTACCCCGAATTTGCCCAATTTTTAGTGAATCAGGACATTGATTCCATATCCCTCAACCCCGACAGCGTGATTCAAGTCAAGCGACATTTAGGCCGTTAAATTGGCCGCACAATTGACATCCTCCTCGGCATAAATGGGCGAGGATTCCTAACAGCCAAACAAGCTAAGTTGTTTGTACTTTAGATGGGGTCAATCTCAAAATGTTTCTCAAACAACCTCGCCGTCCTAAGCGCAAGAAGCCTCCCCGCATCATTGACCGAAAGCATCGCCACTTCTCTACTCAGAGGCTTCTTGAAGAACCTCTTTCGTCACCGTGACAGGGCTAGGGGTTCATCGCTAATTTCGGAGTAACCGAGGTCGTGGAGGGGGTGATAAATCATGTCGTGTTCGTAGGTGTAGGCCCAGCTTTCCGTGCGACTCCAGTTGACTAAAGGGTTAATTTGCAACCGTCCTTGCTCGTCGTATTCAAAGACCGGTAGGTAGGAATGATGGCCGTCATGGTCTTTTTTGCGTCGTTGTCCGGTAATCCAGGCGATCGCTTCTGTGTCCTCTAACCCTTGCGCTAAAGGCTCGATTTTGGTGAGGTGATAATATTTTTGAGGATTTTTCTCCCACAGTTGAGTGCCATATTGAGCAGCAAACTCTTTGCTGGTTTTAACGTTTAAGGGTTTGTAGGTTCGGAGGTCGAGTTTGTACAACTCCCGAGCATAACTTACAAAGTCTAAGGTTTCTTGGAAGTGGTGCAGCGTATCAAGAAACAAAATTGGAATGCGGGGTGCAGGCTTTAACTCGCGATATAGAAGATCGGTAATGACCATATCATCGATGTTAAAAAACGCACTCGTTTGCACTAAGCCAGTCGCGGGCAGATTCACTCCACACCAAGCGAGAATTTCTTTCGGATAAGCTTTACCAAACTGGCGATTCAGCTTATCAAGATTGAGGTGTGAAATATGAATCGGCGGTAGGGTCGATTGGGTCATAATGATTGCTTTCTACGCTGATTACTGGTTAGACAGATGGGCATTCTCACGGCTAAATCAAGGATTCTAGCGGGAGATTCTTGCTTCTTTTTCTCTTAACGAGGCAGTCTCTACAATAAAACTCTCCCCGTCAGACCGAATCCACAAGCTTTTTAATTTTAATTCCACGACCTGCCCGACCGCGAGGGTTAAACTTTTGATTCGAGGAGTTTGAGGTATTCTGTATTAACGCCAGAGTCGCGGGGGAGAGCAATTTTACCCGTGCGGGCAATTTCCCGAATGCCAAATTTGTGTAGCATTTGGACAATGGCAACCATTTTACCGGGATCCCCCACGACTTCGATCGTCAGAGTTTCTTCAGAAATATCAACAATTCGCGCTCGAAATACTTGAGCGAGTTCGATCACTTCGGCTCGATTAGAAGCGGTGGCATTAATTTTGAGCAACATTAATTCTCGTTCGACACAAGGAACTTGAGTAATGTCTTGTACTTTGAGAACGTTAATTAATTTGTAGAGTTGCTTGATCAGTTGCTCGATGGTACCGTCATCTCCAGGAACCACCATCGTAATGCGGGAAATACCGACTTGTTCGGCTGGCCCCACGGCCAGGCTTTCGATATTGAAGCCACGACGAGCAAACAAGCTAGCAATGCGGGTTAAAACGCCCGCTTCGTCTTCAACTAAAACAGAGATCGTATGTTTCATGAGCGACTTTTAACCAGGGCTTTGGCAATTCTCCGCCCTCAAAGGGACGGGGATTCTCGTTTCATGGGGAGAGTCTAGCTAACACACCCAGTATCAACCCCAATCTCTTTACCCAAGGGCGAGCAGGATTTCCCGTTTGCCCAACGGTACTTAAACAATGCTCTATAGTTTAGCATAAAGCCGCCCTAAAAGCGGCCGAGGGACGGCGAGGTTTCCCGCCCCTGTCCTATCGACTCATGGGGAGTTTTGACATCCTCACCGCCGTCAATGGACGGTGATTCCTAAACCTCATGATTTAAGTTTGGATCTTCATCCACATCTGCGTACACTACTAAAAGGAGTTTTGATGATTCTTTAGCAAGGCTGTTCTACCAATTCTTTGATTAACTCGATGAGTCGAGCGGGGGGCGTTTCTTTGCGGCAAAAGGCATCAATAGGGGCAGTTTGTACCATAACTTCGATTTGGGGATCGCTAACCGAAGAATAAGCAATAATGCGGGTATTTGGAACAGCTTGTTTAATTTTGGTCGCGGCGGTCAAACCGTCCATCGTGGGCATTTGTAAGTCGAGTAAAATCGCGTGGGGTTGATGCTCCCGGGCCAGATCGATTCCTTCTTGACCGTTACTAGCGACACCGACCAATTCTATATTTTCCTCTTGGGTCAAAGTGACGCTCAAACTCAAGCGAGTGAGTTCGTGATCGTCAACCACCAAGACCCTCAAATTAGGCGGCTTAGAAGACATAATAGGTAATATGATTCGTATCTAAAATTGTGCGCGGTATCAAGTCCTTATATTAGGGTATATCAAGGGCTTTGGGCATCTATCATTGGGGTGAATCGCGGTTATTCGAGCTATAAGCGAATTTAAGTAAGATTTTATTTTCCGTTTAAAGAGAAAATGTTAGGATTGGGCCGCAAAGCGATCGCGCAGAAATTGAGCCATCTCAGCCAAAGTCGCGGGGGAAATTTCGTGGCCCATGGGAAATTCATGATAGTCAACAGTTACCCCCAAGCGGGTTAAGGTGGTTTTGGCACTTTGCGCTGCTTGGAGGGGAACCACGGGGTCGCGGGTGCCGTGGGCCATGAAGACCGGAGGCGGTGACTCTCCAACAGTAGGAGCATCGTGTAGATAACCACTGAGGACGCACAAGCCCGCCAAAGGTAGGCTCAACCCCACATCTAAAGTCATTGCCCCTCCTTGGGAAAAACCGAGCAATACTGAGCGATTTAAGGGGATTTCAGTGGTTTTTTCCAGCGATCGCAACCAATCCCCTAAAGCTTGACGACTGTCGCTCAAACCGGGGTATCCGTCTTGTTCTAAGGCATACCAAGCCCGTCCCCCCGGCACTTGAAAATGGGGTAAAGGGGCATTGGCAAACAGCATCAAGCAATCGGGCAAGTTGAGATAGGGGGCTAAACCCATTAAATCTTGAGCATTGGCTCCCCAACCATGTAATGCAATGAGGAGATGGCGCGGGGGGTTACCACTTTGGGGCGGTAGGGAAAAGGCTTCTAGGGTCATGGGAGGTTTGGGGTTGGTGGTTCGTCTGTTAACAGTTTAAAACCAACCCAGACTTGTTAGAGGGCGTTTTTGCCTACATTCGCTCTAGTTGCTCGAAGTGTTGATTATTGAGAATAATATGACGCTGGTTATCAAAGTGAAGATAGCCCAGACGCTGAAGTTTGCCGATTAAGCGGGTGACGGTAACGCGGGTGGTTCCGATGGCACTGGCGAGGTTTTGATGGGTGAAGCGGACTTCTAAGCGAGTTTCGGCGGCCAAGTCTTGACCCATTTCATCTTTGAGGAGGAGTAAGAGTTGATGTAAACGGTCTTCGACGCGGCGTTGACCCGCGATCGCGAGGAGGGTTTCAGTTTGGCGCAAACGCTGATTAAGATGGTTGAGGAGCGATCGCGACAGTAACGGCGAGCTTTCAACTTCACTCAAGAAAAACCAACGCAAGTAGACATCGGATAAAGCCGTGGCTTCGTACATTTCCAAGCGGGTACACCACTGTCCAAAAAAGCTTGAGGGGGCAGCCCACCCTAATAACACATCTTCGCCATTGACATGGGTCGTGCTTAACTGTACCCAACCTCGACAAACTTGCCACACCCCTTGGGTCATTAAAGGGATTTTTTCACCGCGATGATGAAAGTGTAAGCGCTCTTTATCTTGGGCTTCAAGGGAAGGAGCTGTGGATGTTTGAGACCAATCGCGATCGCTCAGGAGCATAAAAACCTTTGTGTTTACTGTGGTTGCCAGTTCACCGTCGTTAGTTTAGCCAGTTAAAGTAAACATTAGGTAATCAAGAGTTTAATTTTATAAGTTTGCCCCATCCACCTGGCTCGTTTTATCTGCAATTTGCTATTTATTGCCAAAACTTAAAGTAATAACGATGGTTATCCTCTTTGAGGAAGAACTCTGGGCTAAAATTGCCCAATCACCGCCATGACAACCGGGATAAACAACCCGTAAGATAGACGCACGGGGTTTTTAACTTTGTTTAAACTGGAAACTGAACCTTTCACAAGTTAATACCGTCGTACAATGCGGGGATTTTTCAGAAAACTTTGTCCATCCAAATAATATCGGCTCCAACACAACGATCATGAATAGGGATAGCAACCATTTGCCAGATGCCAAACCTGCCATATCTCAGCCTTTATTAGCCCGATTTTCGCAACCGCGACAGCGATCGCCCCTGCGTTGGAGATGGGCGCAAGTGGGAGCTTTTTTCGCTCTCGCCGTTGGTACCTTAACCGCTACACCGCCAAAAGCGATCGCGGCCGAACAAGTGACTCTCAAAATCGGCGCAGTCGAGCAAACCATTCCCGTTCGCGATCTCGAACATTTTGCCATCACCGGGGAAATCCAGCCCTCTTTAAAACTGTATCAATGGGTATTAACGCCGCAAGTGCAAAATGCCCTGGCTCGTCGTTTGTACGTTGATAGCAGTGTCGCCGATACTTTTTTAGACCAGTTGTTATCAAAATCAGATGGTCGTCAACTCCTCGAACAATTACGAGAGGTTTTACCCAACAGCAGCAGCGACCAAATTAAAATCGCTTTGTATCGCACCCTAGAGCGCAATCAAGGGGTCAGCATGTTGAGCTTTGCCAGGGCTTATCCGGAAGAAACGATGACCCTCGATGTCACGGCGGCGATCGCGATTTTGGCCCAATTGCAAGTATCCCAATGGCAAAATCAGCTTTTGAGTCCGATTTTGGCCCGGGAACTCGAAGTCAGTCCTGGCGATAACATGGCTTATGTGCCAAACCTCAATCCCGCTCAAGCCGGAAAAATGCGCGTTCGTCAGCGATCGCTTATTCTGATCGACCGCGATCGCAAACGTCGCATTCCGGTGGATTTGTTTTATGCTCCTGAAACCAAAGGGCCCTTAGTGGTGCTATCCCACGGTTTTGCTGCCGATCGCCGCTTTTTAAACTATTTGGCCGAACACCTGGCTTCTCACGGCTTTAGCGTCGCAGCCATCGAACATCCCGGCAGCAGTATCGAAACCCTTGCTCAAATTTCTCTGAACCTCCACCCGACTCAATTTTTACCCGCGTCTGAGTTTATCAATCGCCCCAAGGATGTTACTTTTTTACTCAACGAACTCGAACGCATCGATCGCGGTTGGGGCTATTTAGCCAATAAGTTTAATACTGAAAATGTCGTCGCGATCGGTCACTCCCTTGGGGGCTATACGGCTTTGGCCCTAGCGGGAGGGGAACTCGACCTCAAACAACTGCGCCAGTTTTGTAACGATCGCATTCCTTTGGGTCGCGCTCCTGCCGATTGGCTGCAATGTGCGGCGGCTCAACTGCCTCAAACTCATTTGCGCTTGCGGGATTATCGGGTAAAACGAGCGATCGCTTTTAATCCTTCTTTGGGCCATCTGTTTGGTGATAACGGTCTCGCACAAGTCCGCACGCCGACATTAATTTTAACCGGAAGTGAAGACAGCATCACGCCGCCGTTGCAACATCAACTCAAACCTTTTAAACAGTTAACCGGGGAGAAACTGCTGGTAAGCGTCACGGGGGGGACTCACATGAGTGTTACGGATATTGCTAATCTCAATAGCATAATGGGACAAAATAGCTTAGTTCGCGAAAGAATGGGCTACGATGCCGAACCGATCCGGGAGTTGACCCGAGCGATTAGTTTGGCTTTTGTTTACCAAGAAACCCCCTACGGCGATCTCTACAAACCCTTTTTGTCGGCGGCTTATGTCCAGTCTCTTTCGACTCCTAATCTGCCGATGCGCCTCACCCGCAAGCTGCCTTCAACCACTCTCGCTTGGTTGGGTTTTTTGCAGTTTAGCGAAAAACGCTTGGCGTACAAAAACCCCCATCAACTCCCCGAAAAACTCCCGGTTCATGCTAATACTACCAATCGCTGCTTTTTCTATACGGAATATCAGTTGCCTTGGCAGCGACGGTGTACGGGACAGTTACAGCATATTTTTACTAATTTACTCAGTAACGATCCGGTGTAGGATGCGTTTAAACGCATCTGACGATGGGGATGAATCTTAAAAAAATCAAATGATTCAGCGATATCGTTCATTTAGTGAGAAACTGAAAACGGACGCGATCGCGTTTTTCAAGAATATCTGTCCCAAAAAATGGACTTAAACAAAGAATCACGATCGGCAAAACCCCGGTTTCTACACAAAAACCGGGGTTTTAAAACTTAACGACAAGTCTTACAACAGCTTGAGATTAGGATAGTTAGCGAGGATGTCGTCGGTGGTGAGGGTATCGCCTTGGGCTTGGGGAGTCCAAAGCACCTCAATCGCTAATAAGTCATCGCTACCAATACCGCCAATTTGACGCAGAGTATTTCGCATATCTTCGGAGTCGTTGATAGCGGGGAGGTTTAACTTGTTGGTTGTGCCGACAACGAGGGTGACAACGATATATTCGCCGGATTCTTGTTGGAGGTTTTTGGCGAGTTTATCGATTTCGCCAGCGATCGCCCGGTTGCTGTCATCGCCACGCAGTTGGTTATTATAATTCGAGAGGGTTTCTTCGGCGAATTTACTGCGTTCGGCGAGGGCGTATTGATTAAACTTCGCTTCGGCTGAATCTAGGGCGGTTTGTTGGGAATCTGCCGCGCCATAAATCCAGTATTCCGGGTGACGCAACAACGCCAGGGTCGCTTCTTGTAATACCTGGGCGCGACCGGATGCGGTGCCGGTATCGGCTTTCTGGGCGAGTTCGTCTAATTCATGTTGGAGTTCCCGCGCATCGGACAGTAAGCCCACTTGAACGCGACCGACGGAGACTTTGGGGTTACTCGAAGTGAGTACGCCGCCGCTTTCACCGCCGTTCACAGCGTTACGAATGACGTTGACGAGGAAGTTCGCGATCGCAAAAAAGATTAAGATGCTAAACAAACTGCCCACACCGCCAAAGCCAAAGAAGGGCAGGAGGAAGGGAAAGCCAAAACCGCCGCCGCCGTAGCCGTAACCGCCACCGCCACGATAACCGCCACCAGGGGGGGTGTAACTGCGGGAAGGGGCGCGGAAGGAACCGCCACCGATTCTCCCACCACTGCGGGCGGCGAGGGCATCGCTGGCCCCACCAAAAACTAAGGTAAAGACTAAGCTCAACAGCAGGATTGATTTTAAAAGAGAACGGAAAAAGGAACGTGGTTGTTTGGACATTTTAGTTTTCTGTAAAATTTTAGACGTAATATTTAGGATTTTAGCGTTGACATACTCCCGTCGTCGGAGACGAGGGATTCTAACACCTCACAATGTTAGTTTTCTGCTTTGTCCCGTGCCAAAAGCGAATGTCAAAACCGACACTCCCCGTCGCATCCAGTCCACAGACATTTTCCACCACCGTCTGCCCGACGGCTGTAATTCCACGATTTCTAATTTCTTGAGCCGCCGCGACATCTCTCGAAGTCAGATATCCGCATTCATGGCAATGGTGAACTCGAATATCTAGGGGCTTCTTGCCAGTGTATGTGCCGCAGTTAGGACAAGTTTGACTTGTGCCATTTTTATTGACTTTAGCAAAATACACATCGCGGCGAAAACAGACCCACTCTAAGATATTTAGAAATCGACCAAAACCAGCATCAGCACTTTGTTTAGACAATATTCCCCTTTGCCACGAGACCAAGTTAA
>JBKHDX010000083.1:0-18056 GCA_046541115.1 Spirulinaceae cyanobacterium
ACTGATGACTGATGACTGATGACTGATAACTGTTAACTGTAAACCCCTCGTCCTTTGGAAACGTAAAGATTGAGCAAAGAAAGAATGAAAATAACCAGAAATAAAATCAAACCAATCGCACAACCGTAACCAATTTCTAAATTAGTAAACGCTTGTTCGTAGAGATAATAAACCACCGTTTTCGAGCTATTGAGGGGGCCACCTTGGGTCATAATATAAACCTCCTCAAATACCTTAGTCGCAGAAATAGCGGAAATAACAGCAACTAACACCAAGTAGGGACGCATCAACGGAATTGTAATATCCCAGTGTTTTCGCAAACCGTCCGAACCATCGAGGGTTGCGGCTTCGTAGAGTTCCCCAGGAATGGCTTGTAAGCCCGCTAAATAGATGACCATATAATACCCCAAACCTTTCCAAACCGTGACCACCATGACGCTCCAGAGGGCGAATTGAGGACTGGTGAGCCAAGGAACTCCCGTTTCTAAGCCGAGTTGCGGAAGGACTTGGTTAAGGACACCATTAGAGGCGTAGAGGGCTTTCCAAGCAATCCCCGCAACCACCATAGAAATGGCGACGGGGGTATAAAAAAAGGTGCGAAACCAGTGGATTCCCCGCAGTTGACGATTGACGAGAATAGCGAGACCGAGGGGTAAGATGGTTAAACAGGGAACAACCGTCAGTAGGTACAACAGAGTGTTGCGGAGTGTTTGCCAAAAAACTTCATCTTGCCACAAGCGTTGAAAATTTTGTAAACCAATCCACTGAGGCTCACTAATGAGGTCATAGCGAGTCAAACTCAGCAAAAATGCTTGTAATGCCGGGAAAAAAACAGTAATGCTGAGAATTACTAAAGCAGGTAATAAAAATAAGTAAGGAATGAGGCGATACTTCCGGATGATATCCCAAAAAGCCATAGTTGAGTGCGGTGCGATCGCGAAAAGTTTTTCAGATTGTATTACAGATGACGGTTCTCAGAAAGTTAAACATAGTTTAATTCATAAGGAGTGCTTAATTTTACAAATTTCCCCAATCTCGTAAGGACAGTCAATTGAAGACATCATAAAAATGCGCTGAGGCGATCGCATTTTTCAAAACTTAGAAATTTAGTCAGTTTACGGTCATATTACGAGGGTCTTATTTTTGTTATTTTGGGTCGGATTTTTAAGACAGGAGAGTTCAAGCCATGCAAAAAAGTCCCATTGACTCTATGGCCGCATCATCCCGCGAACTAAAAACGGACTCTCTTTTCGCAAGATTGGCATTACAGCCAGACAAAAGCGGTGAAGGCGAGCGCTTTTTGGAAACGTTGCTCAACACCTTTCCAGTGTCCGTTGCGATCGCTCAAGCCACCAACAGTCAAATTGTCTATACTAACCCTACTTTTGATTCCCTATTAGGTTCGCCGTCCCCTCCAAACAGCACTACCCTCGCCGCTTATTTCGATCCCAATGCTTGGCAAGTCTTGTTACAAGCATTATGGCAATATCACGCCCTCAATAACTACGAACTACCACTGCAAACCCTAACCGGAAAGTCTTTGTGGGGCTTAGTTTCCTTCCAAATGGTGGTTTTCTCCAATGAATCTTGGATTGTGGGAACATTTCAGGACATTACCTATCAAAAACAGATCGAACAAGCCCTACAACGCAACAGTTGTTCTTTGTCAAATTTAGTCAACCAATCTTCGGATGTGATGTATCGCTGTAAATGGGACAACAAAACCTTAAATGATTTTTGGAACTTTGAATTCATTAGTCCGGCTTGTCACTTACTGACAGGTTACAGTGCCGAAGAGTGGAACGAGCATCAGAAACTAGACTTGAGAAATTTAATTCATCCAGACGATCGCGAGTCCGTCATGGCAGACATTGACAAAGCCCTCAAACGCCAACAAAAATATGATGTGGAATATCGATTATTAACCCGTAATAGCAAGCAAAAATGGGTATGGGAAAGAGGATATGGGGTTTGGGGCGCAACTGGGGGTTTAATTGCCAGAGAAGGCTCAATTATTGATATTACAGACCGCCGCAAAGCTGAGGAGGAAAATCAGTTGTTACAAGCTTTAGTGCAAACAATTGGTCAAGCCGCGACGTTTACTGATGCTTTACAACTCACCTTAAAAACAGTCTGTCAAACCACCCATTGGATGTACGGTGAGGCCTGGATTCCGGATGAATGCCATCAAACCCTAAGCCTGAGTCAAGCTTGGTGTGAAGAAGAGTGCGATCGCCTCCAATATTTTCAGCAACAAAGTTATGAATATAGTTTTCCCCAAGGCATTGGGTTACCGGGTAAAGTCTGGCAAAGTCATCAACCGATGTGGTTTGAAGATGTGCGGGCTACGTCTAAGTTTGTACGACAACAACTTGCTTTAACGGTTAATTTAAAAACCGGGTTTGGTGTCCCGATTATTGCTGGCGATCGCGTCATTGCGGTATTAGTCTTTTTCTTAAACGAAGCCAAAACCCAAGACCGCTACCTCAGCGACGTAGTCAGCGTGGTCGCCGGACAACTCGGAGAAATCTATCAACGCAAACAAACCGAAGCCGCCTTGCGAGAAAGCGAGCGTCGTTTGGCCAGTTTAATCAACACCGCCGATGGCATCTTTTTTACCGCAGCCCCGCAGTTTGATTATCCCATGCTCTACATTAGCAAGGGTTGCTATCGCCTCACCGGATACACCAGTCAAGAATTAACCCAAGGTCAACCCTTTTGCTACAGCGAAATCATTGATTCCCAAGACCGCGATCGCGTCCTCGAAATTATGCGCGATCGCATCGAGGGCCAAGAATCCTATGTCATTGAATATCGCATCCACACCCGCCACAATCAAACCAAATGGGTTTGGGAAAAAGGCCACGGCGTTTATGATGCGACCGGAAAACTCCTCAGTATTGAAGGCTTTATTACCGATATTACCGAACGCAAACATAACGAAGAAGCCCTGGCCCGAGCCGAAACCAAGTATCGCAGTATTTTTGAAAATGCCCTAGAAGGAATATTTCAAACCACCCCAGACGGTCACTACATCAGCGCCAATCCTGCCCTCGCTCGCATCTATGGCTACAACAACGTCGAAGAATTAATGGCTTCTTTGACGGATATCGAACATCAACTGTATGTCGATCGCACTCAACGGACTGAGTTTGTTCAACTCATGCAAAAAAACGATGCCGTCAAAGGCTTTGAATCCCAAATTTATCGCCGGGATGGGAGTATTATTTGGATTCGTGAAAGTGCGCGGGCCGTGCGGGATGAAAACGGCATCTTGCTGTACTACGAAGGCATGGTAGAAGACATCACCGAACACAAGCAAGTCAAAGAACAACTGCATCTACGAGCCTTTTATGACCCCTTGACGGGATTGCCCAATCGCTCTTTGTTTCAATCCCGCTTAGCCGCTGCCCTCGATCGCGCCCACGGAGAAGAAGCCCAAGGTGTAAAAAGCCCTTATCAGTTTGCGGTGTTATTTTTAGATTTAGACCGTTTTAAACTGGTGAATGATAGTTTAGGGCATTTAGTGGGCGATCGCTTGTTAATCGCCGTAGCACGTCGCTTAGAAGACTGTTTGCGCGAACAAGATACCGTGGCTCGGTTAGGGGGAGATGAGTTTACTATCTTGCTTGAAGATGTCTGCGATCTCAATACCGCTATTCATATCGCCGAGCGGATTAATCGAGAATTAAATATTGCTTTCGATCTCAGCGGCCATGAAATTTATATTGGCGTGAGTATTGGCATTGTCCTCAGTTGTAACTTACCCACCGAAACTGCTTCTTACCAACGATACACCAATCCTGATGACCTGCTGCGAGATGCCGATATTGCCTTATATCGGGCCAAATCTTTAGGAAAAGGGCGATATGAGATTTTCAACTCGAAAATGCAGCAAAATTCAACAGCCCTGCTGCAACTCGAAACGGATTTGCGCCAAGCCTTAAATCGCGAGGAATTTAGAATTGCGTATCAGCCCATTGTCGATATCAAAACCCACCAGTTAGTCGGTTTTGAAGCCTTGTTGCGCTGGGATCATCCCCGTCATGGGGAAATTTATCCCAAAGACTTTTTAAAGATTGCCGAAGAAAGTGGTGTCACCGTCGCGATCGCCCGTTGGATGTTACAAGCCGCTTGTCAACAGTTACAAGTCTTTCAGCAGCAAAATCCTCACCAACCCTTGATGCTGCATCTCAATTTCTCCCCCAAGCAGTTTCTTCAACCAGACTTAATCGAACAAATCCGCGAGATTTGTCAACACACTTCCCTCGATTACAATCTTCTCTGTGTAGAAATTTCAGAAAATCTCTGGATTAAAAACGCCGACGCAACCAAAATTCGGATTACCCAACTGCGAGACTTAGGCATAAAACTCTGTATTGACGACTTTGGTAAAGGCTACTCTTGCTTGAGCGATCTTCATAGCGTCATCATCGACATTTTTAAAATCGATCGTAATTTTCTGGGGGAAATCGAAGGCAATACCGGAAAAGCTGAAATTGCTCGCTCTATGGTCATGTTAGCTCGAAATCTCGGCGCGATCGCGATCGCCAAAGGCATCGAAACTGAATATCAGATGGACAAAATGCGCGAATTTGGCTGCGAACTTGCCCAAGGCTATTATTTCTCCGCCGCCGTCACCCCAGAAGCCGCCCAAGGCTGGATTTCGCCTAATTCTTTAGCTTTGTAAATTAAGCCAGCTTTGGATTAACTCCTGTACGCCTTGTCCCCTCGCTGATGGCGTAACCCAATCTGCCATTTCTTGGAGAGACGCGATCGCATTAGCCACCGCCACACCATAACCACAGGCTGAAAGTAAATGTCGATCGTTTTCAGCATCGCCAATGCCAATCGTCGCTTCTAGGGGCAAATTCAGGTCATTACAAGCCGCTTTCAAACCACTGGCCTTATCAATGCCTTGGGGCAATGCCATCACCGCCCGCTTATTGAGAATTACTTGCCAATTCAGATTCATTTCCTCAATCACTTTAACCACCGTTTCGCCGTGGGGTTGCCAAGTCGCGACAATCCCTTGTCCCACATCTAAAGGTTCAACCCCTCTGGCTTTGAGGGCAGCGATAAAAACGTCACTGGGGGACTCTCCTAACTGCTGCACCCCTTGAGTTTTGGGGTTATAAAGTAATGCGCCATTTTCGGCCACCACGCGATCGCACTGCTGAATTTCGGGAAAGACATTCAACAAATCCGCCAAATGTCGCCCCGTAATCAAAATAATTTTGCGTCCCGACTGTCGCAACGCTACTAATGCTTCGATTGTCGCCGCATCCACAAAACCATCGGCGGCCAAAGTGCCATCAAAATCCGTCGCGAGGGCAAGATAGTTTTTTAGGTCATTGGTCATTGGTTATTGGTTATTGGTTATTGGTTATTGGTTGTTGGTTATTGGTTATTGGTTATTAGGCTCAAAGTGGGGATTGGACGGAGAAACCCCGCCCCTACGAGTAATACCCAATCCGATTACCACAACCCACTTATTAATCTAGTCCGGGTCGGCGGACTTTGCGCTCATTGGTTCCCCGGATTTCCAATCTGCGGGCGGGTTAACGGGATAGACAGTATATCCCGTCAAAGTAAACAACAAACAACAACATAACCAGTCACTCCTCGGAAAAAACGTTTCCCTTAGATACTGACATCAACTGCTAACTTCTCACCGAGGCTGAGTAACGCCTGTACTTGCTGCGGTTGCCAAGCACATTCAGTAGATTTTGAATCGTCGCAGCATTGGGGGATGAGATAGCGATGGAGATAGAAGAAATAAAGCTCTTGGACGCGATCGAGGGATAAACCGAGGTTGAGGGTTTCACCGAGGGCGATCGCCCGTTCGAGGCGTTTTAAGTCGGCTTCGGCAAAGTCCACCTGTTCGGTGAGGATATGGCGCAAGGTAGCGCCGATCAGTTTTTCGAGGGCGGCTTTCACTTCCGGCAGTTTGAGGTGACAGCGCATGGCTTGGGCTTCGGCTGCGATCGCTTCAAGTTCTGTGAGTTGGTTATCTAGGGCTTGGGGATCGTTGTTTTCGGGGTCGAGGGCCGCTAATGAGTGTAAACAGCGATGGGCGAGGGCAATTTCGGCAGCAACTTGTAACTCTTGGGGAACTAGGAGTTCATCTCGGTGAAAAGCTTTAAGAATGCCGTAGTTTTCCAGATAAACCTGCTCATAAAGACGATCGAGGCGGTCTTTGGTGTTTTCTGCCAGTTGTTCAATCAGGCGATGGCGTTCTTCGGGGAATAAGTCTTCTAAACTAAAGGTTTCATCGCCGAAAATGCGCGTCATCACCACCATCATGCGAGCAACACTGGCATCATTAAGGGCAGCGAACAACTGTTCCTTGACTTGAGCGTAGGTCAAGCGACCGCTAAAGGATTGCAAGCAGCAATGGAAATCCCAACCCCCTAAATGCAATACCGCGAAAATAAATTCTTTGCTTTCGCGGGTAATATCAGAGGTGAGTTCTAAGTGACCGACTGCCAGGGTGAGCGCCCCCATTTGTTGCTTTTGGAAGTCAATTTGGCGAGCGCAGTAGCAATAAAGCTGTTCGCTAGGGGCGAAGGTTTGGAACAAAGAACTAATGGCGTAATGGGCGGCCACTTGCTCGAAACGCACCACCGAAGACACCACCAACTGGTCGTAAATTTCCATGCCGTGGCCAAATAGCTCAACATTACTCGGTGCTTCGGCTAAACGTTGGCGAAATTCCGGGGCCAGGCGTTTTCCAGAGACATCCCCGGCGAGTTCAATAGCCCGGGCCGCATAGCGCAGGATTTGGACTCCTTCGGGGCGGGAAATTTCCTCAAAAAACCAACCGCAACTGGTAAACATCAGCAGGGTGTGACGCTGCATTTCCAGCAAGCGCAGTGCGTCGATTTGGTCGTTGTAGCTAAGGGGTTGGGCTTGGTGACGGAATAAAAACTGCATGATGTTTTCGGGGGAGCGATCGCGCAGCACCTCGATATAGCGATCGCGAGTCAGCCAGGGATCGCTGAAATATCTGCGTCCCAAGGCTTCGTAAAGATCGGCCAGTTCATCCCGCAGCCAGTTTAAGGTATCTCGTAACGGTCGCCGCCATTTTTGATGCCACAAACCGCCGCCACCGCAGCCACAGTCATCTTGCCAGCGATTTACCCCATGAGCGCAACTCCAAGCGGTGACGGGCTTGAGGATGACTTCCCAAGTGGGCGGACTGATGCTGAGGTAATGGGCGTAGTTGGTTACTGTCCAACCGCGATGGGGGAATTCGTGGGTGAAGCTATAAGCCAAGCATTTTTCAGTGCTGTGTTTGTGGTGGCCGAAGGTTTCGCCGTCAGTGGCCACGTTGACCAGTTGGGAGGGACGGCGATCGCCCCGGATGGCTTGACCCAAACGCCCGGCTAAATGACTCGAATGACTCAGGACATCATCAAAGCCCATATCCCGCGAAATCGGCCCGTCGTAGAAAAAGATGTCAATATGGCGACCATCGGGCAGAAAACAGCGATAAGGACGGTTAGGATCGATTTGCGATCCCCCCACTTCGTGCCATTGGGGATCGGAATTTTCTTCGGTGGGGAGGAGGCGACAGCGTTCGGCTTGAGACGGGGCCAAAATGGTAAAACGAATCCCCTCATCAACCAGGGCTTCGAGGGTGGGATAATCTACTGCCGTTTCTGCCAGCCAGATGCCTTCGGGATCGCGACCGAAGCGATCGCGAAAATCTGCGATCCCCCAGCGAATTTGGGTGTATTTATCCCGTTGATTAGCCAAGGGCATAATAATATGGTTGTACACCTGGGCGATCGCGTTACCATGACCGTTGAGCCGTTCGGCACTTTGGCGATCGGCGGCGATAATCTGTTCGTAGACTTCGCGATCGTAGTTTTCCAGCCACGACATCAAGGTGGGGCCGATATTAAAGCTTAAATATTCAAAGTTATTGACAATCCCAATCACTTGATTGTTTTCGTTGAGAATCCGAGCAAAAACGTTGGGACGGTAGCATTCATGGTAGATACGCTCGTTCCAGTCGTGGTAGGGATTGGCACTCGGTTGACGTTCGATTGTGTTTAAATAAGGGTTTTCTCGCGGCGGTTGATAAAAGTGACCGTGAATGGTGATATATACACCTGTGGCGGTTGCCAGACTAGGCTTTTTAGACAATACATCGTTGTTCGCAACAGGTGTGGTCTGTGCAACAGAAGTCATATTAATTTCCTTGTAAATACTAATGGGTCGGCTCAAACTCTCAAAAATATTGGCGTTGGGATCGATTGCAAGCTAGAAGCGTTGGGGCGAGTTGAGCTATGTCGGCTTTATTCCATCCATAATATTATCGATTTTTGACGACTGTCGTGGTCTGAGCCTTAACGTAATTTTCCTCCAGAAGGGATACCGAAATAGGGCAAAGCTAAGGCCGTGGCAGATTATAGCGATTGTCAAGATGCGATCGCATGGTCGCAGAGTTTAAGGATTTTTTAAGATAAAAAGGCAAAAACCAAGATTTGAGCCAGCGATCCCGAAATCAAGCGGCTTAAGGTTGAATCGATAAGTTAAGTTATTATTGCCTCGTCATCAAAATACGCGAAACGCTTTATGAACAAAGTTTTTTTTGCCATGCTGGTGTTTATCCCGGTATCCATTGCCGCTCATTTTTTAGAATGGGACGCATCAGTTATCTTTATTACGGCTTCTTTGGGGATTATCCCGTTAGCAGCATTTATGGGGACTGCCACCGAAGAAGTTGCCGTGGTCGTCGGCCCCAATTTAGGGGGATTACTCAATGCTACCTTTGGGAATGCAACAGAATTAATTTTGGCATTTATTGCCCTACGAGGCGGTTTAATTGGCGTTGTTAAAGCAACGATTACAGGCTCGATTATTAGTAACTTGTTGCTGGTGATGGGTTTTGCGATGTTGTTGGGGGGTTTGCGTTACAAAGAACAAGAGTTTCCCAGCGCGATCGCGATGACCAATAGTTCTGTGATGAATCTGGCGGTGATTTCCCTTTTAGTTCCCACCGCCGTTGAATATACTTCCCAGGGGGTTGGGGAAGAAACACTGCAAAACTTATCCGTCGCTGTGGCGTTTGTTCTCATTTTAGTTTACGCTTTAACCCTGTTATTTTCAATGAAAACTCACTCTTATTTGTATGAAGTGGGGGTTGCCGATCTCGAAGTCGAAGAACACGAAGGCGAAAAACCGAATTTGTGGTTATGGATCGGGGTTTTACTGTTAGTTACAGTGGGGGTTGCCATCGAATCGGAATTATTGGTAGATGCCTTTGAAGAAGCCACCGAATCTTTAGGGTTAACGGCTTTATTTACCGGGGTAATTTTATTGCCGATTATCGGGAATGCCGCCGAACACTTCACTGCGGTTACAGTAGCCATGAAAAATAAAATGGATTTATCTTTATCCGTTGCCGTGGGTTCGAGTATGCAAATCGCCTTATTTGTCGCTCCGGTTTTAGTCATTTCAGGCTGGATTATGGGTCAACCCATGGATTTAGATTTTAATCCTTTTGAATTGGTCGCCGTTGCGGTTTCAGTGTTAATTGTCAATTCAATTTGTAGTGATGGCAAATCCAATTGGTTAGAAGGGGGATTGTTATTAGCGGTTTACACCATTTTAGGATTTGCCTTTTTCTTCCATCCAGTCGTTTAAAAGAAACGCGATCGCCTAAAGTTATGGCGATAATTTAAGTTATTGGGGAAAGGCAAAACCTTTCCTTTTTTTATAATCAATGGGGAATTTTGACAGCTTGAGCAATTTTTGAGCGGTTTAAAAAATCCGTAGAATCACGGAAAATCAAGAAATCATGGGAAAATTGCTTAAACTTTAAATCGATTTTCTAAAGAAAAATAAAACTTGTTACGATTAAACTTAAAGCACAGAATCTCAATAGCAGCCGTTTTTGATAAAAACTTCTGTGTCAATCTGAAACCCTGTCCGCGATCGCCCGACGGCGTTAGCCCAGTCCCAAAGAGATGAGCTATTGTTTAAACACCAACTGTCCACACCCTCACGATCCGCGATCGCGCGATCGCTGTCAGCATTGCGGCAGTCCCTTGCACCTCCCCCACGGCGGCCGCGCCACCCAAATCCTGCAAGACAACAGTTTTTATCGACTGTACGAAGTCCAAGGAGAAAACAAGCAACTCTGGGAACTCAAAGTCCTGACGCTGCTGCATCCTCGGGCCCGGGCTTTATTTGCCCAAGAAGCCCAAGTTTTACAAGATATCGATAGTCCCGGCTTACCCCAAGTGGTTTCCCCCGGTTATTTTGAACTCGATCTCGGTTGGGGAAGCGATCCTCTGCCTTGCTTGCTGCTCAAAAAGCCCCAAGGCTTTACCCTAGCTGAATGGCAGCGATCGCGCTCTGACGAACCCATCAGCGAAAATCTCGCCAGAGATTGGTTGCGGCAGTTGGTGGTTATCCTCAAAGAATTGCACTCCCGCTTGCACTTTCACCGGGACATCCAACCGGCCAACATTTTATTGCGATCGCAACAGCAACTTTCCCTGATTAACCTCGCCGGTTTGCGCGAAGCCGCCTTAAATTATTTTGCCTTTGCTCAACAATCCTTAAACACGCCTCAGCAATCCCGCCCAATACCCGGTTTTATTTCTCCCGGTTATACCCCTTGGGAGCAAATCAAAGGTAAAGGCGTACCGCAATCGGACTTTTTCAGCTTAGGACGCACGTTCGTTTACTTACTCGCTGGCAAAGCTCCCCAAGACTTCCCCGAAGACCCCCTCACCGGGCGTTTAATCTGGCAACATCGTGCCTCCCACATCTCCCCCGCCTTGATCGACTTAATCGACGATCTCATGGCTTCCCAAGCAGGCGATCGCCCCCACAACGCCGCCGCCATCCTGCAACGCCTCGACGGGATCGAACAAACCCCCCAACTCAACCTGAGTTATTCCGAAGACTCGATAGCCGCTACTTCCCGTCCCCCGAAAACCGCCTCATCCCAGCGACGCTGGCGACGACGATACAAAACCCTGCGTCCCTACAAATGCCCCCTCCTTGTCGGCGGCTTGTGCCTGAGTTTAGGCATTGCCGCCAGTCAGATTTATCTCGATACCAATCCCTTGTTGCGGCGCTTGGTCACATTCCTTGCTCCCACAGACATCAACCGACCTGTTGCCCCCGCTCCGACTCCCAAACCCTTAATGGCAGCCGAAGCCCCTTCTAGCCCCGAAATTGGGACGCTGGTGCAACCGCCCACGGGGGCTGTACCCGGTGTCAATGCCGTTGCCTATAGCCCCGACGGGAAAATTTTAGCCAGTGGAGGACGAGACGGCGCGATCGCCCTTTGGGATGCTCAAACCGGGGAATTACTGCGAAATATTAAAGCCCACAGTCACGGCATCAACGCCATCGCTTATAGTCCCGACGGTCAACAACTGGCCACCGGCAGTGGCGATAATACGATCAAGCTCTGGGCTTTGCCCGATGGGGAGTTACAGCACACCCTCGACCAACATACGGGATGGGTGTTTTCCCTCGCTTATAGCCCCGACGGTCAAACCCTCGCCAGTGGAGGGGGCGATCGCGCGATCGCCTTGTGGGACACCCAATCCGGGCAACTCCGCACCACCCTCAACGGCCATCAAGATTGGGTTCTCGCCCTCGCCTACAGCCCCGATGGTCAAACCCTCGCCAGTGGCGGCTCCGACCATCAAATTATGCTGTGGCAACCCCAAAACCCCAACCCCCCCAAAACTATTCACACCGGTAATAATGGCGTGTTTGCCGTCGCGATCGCCCCCGACAATCGTACCCTCGCCAGCGCCAGTGGAGACGGCTCCATTCAACTGTGGAACCTCACCCAAGCTACCCTCCAAACCACCCTCACCGGGCATCGCGATTGGGTCCGGAGCCTTGTATTTAGCCCCGATGGTCGTCTTTTAGCCAGTGGCGGCGGCGACCAAGACAACAGCATTCGCTTGTGGCAAATCAACAACAATCGCCGTTTGCTTACCCTCGAAGGTCACATCGATCAAATCCGTTCCCTTGCCTTTGACCCCGCAGGCAACACCCTCGCCAGTGGTAGCTCCGACAACACCATTAAACTATGGCGAATGCCTTGATTGTCCTTTGTCCTTGGTCATTCGCACCCAAGGGGAACGTTTTCCTAATGATGCGATGTGCGGCTTTATACGACAACATCAGATATTCAGAGTATTTGTGTCAATTCCTCTTTTCTACAACTCGCTGAAATCAAGGGTTTGGAAAAAGTCGCACATTAGGGTTCCCATTTCCCTTTTAGAAGTTAAGGTTTTGGCTTGATGGTCAAGTTTTTCGTAGGGGCGGGGTTTCCCCATCCAAGTTTGCGTTATTGGGCGCGATCTCAACACCAAATTGTAGTTTCCCAAAAGTTGAGATTGTACGCGCGGAACCTCACCCCTACACAGGTTTAAAATTCTCTTAACCAGGGGATTGTGTCGCTTAACTTGTCACCATTACTTATGACTCCCCGCATTCGGCATAATCGCCCCCGTTAAATTCGCATTGCGTAAATTAATTTCGTCGAGATTGGCATCCAGTAGCACCGCATCCACTAACAACGCCCCAGTCAAATTTGACCAACATAACTTAGCGCGATAAAGCTTTGCTTCGGTTAAATCGGCTCCCCGTAACGTCGTCCAAGTAATGCTGGCGGCGCGTAAATTTGCGCCCTTAAAAATAACATTCGTAAAATTCGCCCCACTGAGATTCGCCCGACTGAAATCGGCTCCAGCGGCATTAGCACCACTGGCATTAGCACCATTAAGAATCGCTCCCGTCAAATTTGCCCCTTGCAGATTGGCCCCCATTAAAATAGCATTCGTTAAATTTCCCCCCTGTAAATCCGCATCTTTGAGGATGACATTCATTAATTTAGCCCGGCCAAAATTACACTCGACCAACTTTGCTCGCGTTAAATCTGCATCGCGCAAATCCGCTTCGTTGAGCATGGCATAACTCAAATTGGCTCCCACTAACTTAGCTTCCGTGAGGTTAGAAGCCCGCAAACTCACATCGACCATTTTCGCCCCCGTGAGATTCGCTCGCACCAGATTACTGCCAATTAAATTTGCTTCGGTCAAATCTGCTTGTAAACTGGCTTCGCTCAAATTCGCTTCGCGCAAATTGGTTCTAATCAAAGAAGCACCGATTAAATTGGAACCCCGCAAATCGGCTTCACGAAGATTTGCGCCACTCAAATCGGCTCCGCCCAAGAATGCGCCTTGTAAATCTGCTTCTCGGAAATCTCTCTCCCCGGCAGCATACCGCTTTAGGAGTTCCGCTCCATCCATGATCATCTATCTCTTGCTCTTTACGAATAATGCTGGCAACACAAGAATACTTTTCGCTCCCGACACTAATATTCAGTGTGACATAACTCCATATCTTGACCCGTTGAAGTGCGTCGATACACTTCTGTTTAAAGTCTCAATGACACGGGGCATTTCTAGATCGACTAGATAGCCCGGACTGGGATTTGAGGGGTGTTAAACGGTAGACTTTGTTTTTCAATGTTAATGGGTATCTCGGCATCGCGTAAGACTTGAGACAGCTTTTTTCGATTTTATAGTTAATAGTGCTTAGGGCGTTACCGAAACGGAGATGCGCTCTCAGGCTCAAAATTCTTGGTACATTGGAAATCTAAAATTATATGCGGTCATTAGATTTGACTGAGTACATAATCGCGATCGGGAGAACGGAAACCAATGCCAAATAACCAAAGAAGTCAAGCCATTACCCAGGGAGTACAACGCACCCCTAATCGAGCCATGTTGCGGGCGGTGGGCTTCCAAGATGAAGATTTTAGTAAGCCGATTGTGGGGCTTGCCAACGGCTTTAGTACCATTACCCCTTGCAATATGGGGATTAACGATTTGGCCCAAAAAGCCGAAGCGGGGATTCATGCCGCCGGGGCAATGCCACAAATTTTCGGCACCATTACTATTTCTGATGGGATTTCCATGGGAACCGAAGGGATGAAATATTCCTTGGTGTCGCGGGAAGTGATTGCGGATTCGATTGAAACGGTATGCAACGGCCAGAGTATGGATGGGGTTTTGGCCATTGGCGGTTGCGATAAGAATATGCCAGGGGCGATGATTGCCATGGCCCGCCTCAATATTCCCGCGATTTTTGTGTATGGGGGAACGATTAAACCCGGTCACTATAAGGGTCAAGATTTAACGATTGTGAGTGCTTTCGAGGCGGTAGGGGAATATAGTGCAGGCAAAATTGACGACACAGAATTAACCAATATTGAACGGTTTGCTTGTCCGGGGGCGGGTTCTTGTGGGGGAATGTACACCGCCAATACCATGTCTTCGGCGTTTGAAGCGATGGGAATGAGTTTGCCTTATTCGTCTACGATGGCCGCAGAAGATGCCGAAAAAGCCGAAAGTGCAGCAGAATCAGCCAAAGTTTTAGTCGAAGCCATTAAGCAGCAAATCTTACCGAGTCAGATTTTAACCCGCCAAGCCTTGGAAAACGCGATCGCGGTGATTATGGCAGTAGGCGGTTCGACCAATTCGGTGTTACACTTACTCGCGATCGCCTATACCATTGGCGTTCCCCTTACCCTCGATGATTTTGAGACAATACGCGCTAAAGTCCCGGTATTGTGCGACCTCAAACCCTCTGGACGCTATGTGGCCACAGACCTCCACCAAGCCGGGGGCATTCCTCAAGTGATGAAAATGCTGTTGGCTCACGATTTGATTCACGGAGATGCGTTGACCATCACGGGGAAAACTATCGCCGAAGTCTTAGCCGATGTCCCGGAAAATCCCCCCAGCGACCAAGATGTGATTCGTCCTTGGGACAACCCCATGTACAGCAGCGGACATCTCGCCATTCTCAAAGGGAATTTAGCCTCAGAAGGGGCTGTCGCCAAAATTAGCGGCGTAAAAAACCCGAAAATGAGCGGCCCGGCGCGAGTTTTTGAATCGGAAGAGGAATGTTTAGACGCAATCCTCGCAGGTAAAATTCAAGCCGGAGATATTATTATCGTCCGCTACGAAGGGCCCAAAGGCGGCCCCGGAATGCGGGAAATGCTGGCTCCGACTTCTGCGATTATTGGCGCAGGTTTAGGGGATTCGGTGGGCTTAATTACTGATGGCCGCTTTTCGGGGGGGACTTACGGCATGGTCGTCGGTCACGTTGCCCCCGAAGCGGCGGTTGGCGGTACAATTGCCTTAGTCCAAGAGGGCGATCGCATTACCATTGACGCTCACCAACGCTTGCTACAGTTGGAAGTCTCTGAAGATGAGTTATCTCAACGTCGCGCTAACTGGACACCCCCAACCCCGCGCTATCGCACCGGTATTTTAGGGAAGTTTGCCAAGTTGGTGTCTTCAAGCAGTGTTGGTGCTGTGACTGACCGGAATTTGTTTTAATTTTTGTTGTTAGTTGTTTGTTGTTTGTTCAACGAAACCCGGTTTCTTATGGGTTTACTCAATCATCAGCCGTAGGTTGGGTAAAAGGAAGTGAAACCCAACACAACTTCGATTTTTGTTGGGTTTCTACTGCCGTGACACATATTAAACGGTGGGTTACGGTACTACTGATGGGTTACGGTACTACTGAATTGACTGTGTTTCCTGCTAACCCGCCCATTTTGAAATCCGGTGCTAATGTCACGAAGTCCACCGTCGCGGACTAAAGAATAAGTTTGTTTTGATATTCGGATTTGAGGAAATTACGAACAAACAATTAATAATGACAAATGACCAAGGACAAATGACAATGTAATCGCTTTCGGTGAGGAAAACTCACCCTAACCAAGGGATACGTTCAGCTACAGTCGCGTTAGGCTAGAGGTTAAAGTAAGTTTACTCAACAAACCGTTAATGACTAGCGCAACAATTCCCGAAAATCCTTTATTACTTGGGAAAGGACTTCCCCCCTTTAATGACATTACACCGGATCGCGTCGTTCCGGGGATCGCACAACTTTTAGCAGAACTTGATGAGGAATTCACGCAACTCGAAAAAACCGTAGAACCCACTTGGACGGGTTTAGTCGAACCTTTGACGGCAATTAGCGAGCGCTTAAACTGGAGTTGGGGTGTAGTTTCCCACTTGATGAGCGTCAAAAATAGCCCGGAATTACGGGAAGCTTATGAAAGCGTACAGCCCCAATTGGTGCCGTTTGCGAATAAACTCAGCCAAAGTAAAGCCATTTATAATGCTTACAAGGCTTTAGCCGATAGCGAGGAATGGTCAAACCTCGAACCCGCACAAAAGCGCATTGTCGAAGCCGCGATTAAAGATGCGGAGCTTTCTGGGGTAGGCTTAGAAGGGAAAGAGCGCGATCGCTTCAACGAAATCCAACTCAAACTCGCAGAAATCTCGACGAAGTTTTCTAACAACGTCCTCGACGCAACCAAAGCTTTTAAACTCAAGCTGACGGAGAAAGAAGAAGTTGACGGTTTACCGGGTAGTTGGCTGAGTCTTGCGGCCCAAACCGCGAGAAGCGAGGGAGAAGAAAACGCCACGGCTGAAAAAGGCCCGTGGATTGTGACTCTAGACTTCCCCAGTTTCTATCCTTTCATGCGCTACAGTACCCGTCGCGACTTACGGGAGAAAGTCTATAAAGCTTACATCAGTCGTGCGTCTGATGGGGAGTATGACAACAGCGAGTTAATCCAAAATATTCTCAAACTGCGTCAGGAACAAGCGCACATCTTGGGTTATGACAGCTATGCAGAGTTAAGCTTGGCTGAAAAAATGGCCCCGGATGTAGAAGCCGTGGAAAACTTACTCGTAGAATTGCGTCAAGTCAGTTATGATGCAGCGCAACAAGAACTTGCAGACCTCAAAGAATTTGCGAAAACAGACGAAATCAAGCATTGGGATTTGGCTTTCTGGTCGGAACGACAAAAAGAAACTAAATTTGACTACAATGCCGAAGAATTGCGCCCGTATTTCCCCCTTCCCCAAGTGCTAGAGGGCTTGTTTGCATTGGCCAAGCGGTTATTTGGCGTTACGATTACTCCAGCGGCCAATGAAGTTCCCGTGTGGCACGAAGATGTGCGTTATTTCCAGGTGAATAACGAAAGCGACGACCCGATTGCGTACTTTTATCTCGACCCCTACAGTCGTCCGGGTGAAAAGCGGGGGGGTGCGTGGATGAATGATTGCGTGGGACGTGCCAGAATTGTAGAAGACAATCGGACTTGCGTGCGTTTACCCGTGGCTTATTTGATTTGTAATCAAACACCTCCGGTAGACGGAAAGCCCAGTTTGATGACCTTTGACGAAGTAGAAACCCTATTCCACGAATTTGGTCACGGTTTACAGCACATGCTGACGCAAGTGGATTATCCGGGGGCTTCGGGCATTAATAATGTGGAGTGGGATGCGGTAGAGTTACCAAGTCAGTTTATGGAAAATTGGTGCTACGATCGCACCACTCTCTACAGCATGGCCAAACACTACGAAACCAACGAGCCATTACCAGAAAAATATTACCAACAACTGCTGGCTACGCGGAATTATATGAGTGGGACGGGGATGTTGCGTCAGTTACACTTTAGTTTACTTGACCTCGAACTGCATCACCGCTACAACCCCGATAGTGATGAAACCCCCCAACAAGTGCGCGATCGCGTTGCCAAAACGACTACAGTTATGCCACCCTTACCTGAAGATGCCTTTTTATGTGCCTTTGGCCATATCTTCGCCGGGGGTTATGCCGCAGGCTACTACAGTTATAAATGGGCAGAAGTCCTTAGTGCAGACGCTTTCGCCGCTTTTGAAGAAGCAGGACTCGACAATGAAAACGCCGTGGTTGAAACCGGCAAGCGTTTCCGCGATACCGTCCTCGCCCTAGGGGGCAGCTTACACCCCATGGAAGTGTTTAAGGCTTTCCGGGGTCGCGAGCCGCAAACGGAGCCGTTGCTGCGCCATTCTGGGCTGCTGGCGGCGGGTTAACAGTAATCAGTTATCAGTCAACAGTCATCAGTTGTTTGGGCAGTCGGCAATCGGCAATCGCTATGTAGGGGCGGGGTTTCCCCGCCCAATAACCAATAACCAATAACCAATAACCAA
>JBKHDX010000084.1:0-17896 GCA_046541115.1 Spirulinaceae cyanobacterium
CCCTACAGGGATTTTATTGTTGGTCATCGATCGTTTTTGACAAACAACCGATAACCCTGATTGACTGACAAAATTTTTTCCTTGTAGTGGCGTGTCAAGCCTTAAACGGTGGGTTACGGCGGATTGCGCTTATTGCTGTCACAGCAAGAGTTTTAGCCGCCTAACCCACCCTACTAAAGCCTCATTTTAGCTGTGTCACGCTAGTAGGTTGGGTTGAGTTCGCGAAATTCAACAAGAATAAAGGGTTTGTTGGGTTTCACTTCGTTCTACCCAACCTACAGTTAAATCGGGCTTTCAATGGTTTGGTCAGCCAACCAACCAACAACTAACAACATTTCCCGAAAAATCTACTCTTTGGGTTCAAAATCTAACGACGCAGAGTTCATACAGTAACGCTTTCCGGTGGGTTTTGGCCCGTCGGGGAAAACATGACCCAAATGCGCGTTACAAGCAGCACAAAGAACTTCTGTACGACTCATAAATAAGCTTTTATCGGTTTCGTATTCGACATTTTCTTCCGACACTGGGGCCCAGAAGCTCGGCCAACCCGTACCTGAATCATACTTGGTTTCGGAGCTAAATAGCTCTGTACCGCAGCAGACGCACTTGTAGATACCAGGGCGCTTATTGTCGTGATATTCTCCGGTAAAGGCTCTCTCTGTGCCTTTTTTGCGGGTGACTTTGAATTGTTCGGGGGTGAGTTGTTCTTTCCACTCTTGTTCGGATTTTTGGACTTTCTGTACCATGTTTGTTTAAAAAACTTAACGTTCTGTTACATCGATCTTAGCGCGAGGGGAATCGATTGACTCGGAATCGCAAAGAGAGGGCAAGATCGTTTTAGAATAATGAGGCTTTCGTTGTATTGGTGAAATTTATGAAGCTTCCTCTCAAACTTCCCCAAACCATTATGCTCTTAGGTGCAGGGGAATTGGGTAAAGAATTCGCGATCGCGGCCCAGCGTTTAGGTAATTTTATCATTGCAGTGGATCGTTACGAAAATGCCCCCGCGATGCAGGTGGCCGATCGTGCTGAAGTCATTTCCATGCTTAATGCTGAGGATTTGGAGCGGGTTATCGAGAAGTATCAGCCTGACTTTATCGTACCGGAAATCGAGGCAATTCGCACTGAAAAGTTATTAGAATTCGAGCAGAAAGGCTATACTGTCATTCCCACTGCGGCTGCGACAAACTATACCATGAATCGCGATCGCATTCGCGAGTTAGCGTCTCAAGAATTAGGCATTAGAACCGCTAAATATGCTTATGCTAGTAGCGAAGCTGAATTAATTGCAGTTTCGCAACAAATTGGCTTTCCTAATGTGGTTAAACCCGTAATGTCTTCCTCTGGGAAAGGCCAGTCAATTGTAAAGTCTCCGGAACAGGTCAGTGAAGCTTGGCAATATGCAATTGCAGGTTCGCGGGGTGCGAGTCAAAAAATTATTATCGAAGAATTTATTGATTTTGAAATTGAAATTACTTTGCTGACTATCAAACAATGGCAAGGGGCCACTTTGTTTTGTCCGGCGATTGGTCATCGTCAAGAAAGAGGGGATTATCAAGAATCTTGGCAACCCACAGGGTTAACCGAAACCCAAGTCCGCGAAGCCGAACAAATTGCTCAAAAAGTTACGGATGCTTTAGGGGGTGCGGGGATTTTTGGCGTTGAGTTTTTTGTGACTGCTGATGAAGTGATTTTTTCCGAACTTTCCCCCCGTCCCCATGATACGGGGATGGTGACGATGATTTCCCAGAATCTCAATGAATTTGAGTTACATTTACGGGCTATTCTCGGCTTACCTATTCCTAAGATTGAACAACTCGGCGCGTCAGCCAGTGCAGTAATTTTGGCGGCTCAAAACTCTAAGAAAATTGCTTATGAAGGGGTAGCTGAGGCTTTGGCAGAACCCGGTATTGAAGTTCGTTTATTTGGGAAACCAGATTCGCGACCTTATCGTCGCATGGGGGTAACTTTAGCGAAAGGTCAAACAACACTACAAGCACGAAATAAAGCCAAAAAAGCTGCAAATTGTATTAAAATTATTTCTTGATTTAATTTCGATTTAAAACTTAAACTAACTCATTAATTTTAGTTGTTATGCCGTTAATCAATCGGATTCGTTTAGGGGTTGCTGTCGCGATCGCCAAAAGTGTAACTACTGTTGTCAAAGGCTTACGCTTAGGGGCAGCCAGCGTTTTACCCGGAGAAATTTCCCGTCGTATTTATCGCAATCCTTTACCCGTTTTATTTTCCCAAGTCAGTAAGGGTGTAATTTTAATTGTCGGGACGAATGGCAAAACCACAACGGCTTTGTTACTGCGAAAAATCCTCGAAGATAGCGGTTTTAAAGTGGTTCACAATGAAACAGGGGCAAACTTGATTAATGGGTTAGTTACAGCTTTACTGAATCAGGCAAACTTAGTGGGCAGTTTAAGTGCCGATTACGCCATTTTAGAGGTTGATGAAAATATCTTGCCTTTGCTGCTCAAAGATTGCCAACCCCAGTATATTTTAGGGTTGAATTTATTTCGCGATCAGTTGGATCGCTATGGAGAAGTAGATACGATTAGTCAGCGCTGGCAAAACGCGATCGCGCCCCTTTCCCAAGACACCGTAATTGTCCTAAATGCCGACGATCCCACCTTATCCTATCTCGGTCAAAATCTCGCGCAAAAAGTCTTATTTTTTGGCTTAAACGAGCCGGATTTATATTTAGATAAAATCCCTCACGCTGTCGATTCAATTTACTGCCCAAGTTGCGGCGCGGCATTAGATTATCAAGGGGTTTATTTATCCCATTTGGGCGATTATGTCTGCCCCAGTTGTGACTTCAAAAAAAGTAAAACTGCCGTTGATAGTCGGGATTGGCAACAAATTCTCATTGGGGTATATAATAAATATAATACTCTCGCAGCCGGTTTACTCGCCCAAGAAATTGGCATTGAAAAGCCGCAAATTCAAACTACAATTCAAAACTTTAAAGCCGCCTTTGGTCGCGCTGAAGAATTAACAATTAATGGCAAAAAAATACGGATTTTGTTATCTAAAAATCCCGTCGGTATGAACGAAACCATCCGAGCTGTGAATGATATTAAAAAACAAGGCAAAGCTTCGGTAAGTTTAATTGTCTTAAACGATCGCATCCCCGATGGCACCGATGTCTCTTGGATTTGGGATGTCGATGCTGAGGTTTTAGTCGAAACCGGGGGAACCATTATCGTTAGTGGCGATCGCGTCTACGACATGGCCCTGCGTCTCACCTACAGCCAAGATCGCCTCGACCCCCTCGACCAGCAATCTAAAATTATTGTTAAAGAAGATTTGCCTGAAGCGATCGCCACAGCCCTCGCTCAAACCCCCAACGACGAAACCCTGCACATTCTCCCCACCTACTCGGCAATGCTCGAAGTACGGCAACTTTTAACCGGACGGAAAATCTTGTAGGTCTTAGGCAGTAGGCTTTTTCAGTCATCAGTCATCAGTTTTTTGGGCAGTAGGCAGTGGACAGTAGGGAGAAGCAATAACAAACAACAAACAACCAACAAATGACCAAAGACAAAGGACGAATGACTGCCGAAACCCAAACAGAGCGTTACCATAGGACAAGGCGCGATCGCGCAGTCTGTATTATCTCCTCACCCACAATATTTGCACTTCCGGTTATGACAGCTTGGAATAGTCCCATAAAGCAATAACCACCGCAATTACTGAGTACGATTCTCTATTTGTTGTGCGAAGTGCTGTAACTCTCATTTGTAGCTAATCTGTAATTGTTCTCAACTACTCTCGGTAACTCATGGAAATTCCGGTTGTTGGCAAAGTGAAACGCCCCCTCCCTTGGATTATTGGCTTAATTGTGGCCAGTGCTGTTGGCGTTGGTGCAGTCACCACCGCCACGCTCAATAGCTCTTTTCGCAGCCGCGAAAACATTGAAGACCTTACCATCACCGCCACGGAAGAAGCCCTAGTCGCCCGGATTCAAGCCAGTGGTACGGTTACTCCTGTCCGCAGCGTTAATATTAGCCCCAAAAATGCCGGACGAATCAAACAGCTACTCGTCGATCAAGGGCAAATGGTTCAAGAAGGTCAACCCCTAGCAGAAATGGAAAACGACGAAATCCGGATGCAGGGAGCGCAAGCCCAAGCCAACGTCCAAGAAGCCCTCTCCGCTCTCCAAGAAGCCGAAGTGAAGATTCAAGGGGAAATATTACAAGCCCAACAACGGTTTAACCAAGCCCAAGCTCGTCTGGCTTCTGCCGAAGAAACCATCCCCGCTCAAGTCAATCAAGTTAACTCTCAAGTCCAATCAGCCCAAGCCAGAGTTGCCCTCGCGCAACGACGAGTCGAGCGCAATCAATACCTTTTTGACGAAGGAGCCGTGCCTCGCGATCGCCTCGATGAAATTCAAGTCGAATTTGTCAACGCTCAAGCCGCCCTCGCCGAAGCCCAACAACGCCTCCAAGAAGCCAAACAAGTCGGCGGTACAAACCTGAGTCGTCATCCCGAATTCCAACGGCTACAAGCGGCAGCCAACGAAGCTCAGATCGCTTTTGAACAGCGCCAAGCCAGTGCCTCGCGGGAAATGGAGCGCCTCAAAGCCGCCGTTGAATCCGCCCAAGCCAACCTCGAACGGGTTAAGGTACTGTTCCAAGACACCTTCATTACCGCCCCCTTTGACGGCATTATCACCCAAAGATATGCCAATGTCGGTGCATTTGTGACTCCCACCACCTCCGCTTCGAGTACCGCTTCTGCCACTTCTACTTCGATTCTCGCGATCGCCCAAGGCTTAGAAGTCATCGCCAAAGTCCCCGAAGTCGATGTCGCCCAACTCCAAGAAGGACAACCCGTCCAAGTCATCGCCGATGCCTACCCCGACCGCACTTTCCGCGGCCAAGTGCGTCAAATCGCCCCTGAAGCCGTTGTTGAGCAAAATGTGACTTCTTTTGAGGTCAAAATCGCCCTCGCCCCCGAAGCCCAAGAAACCCTCAAATCCGGCATGAATGTCGATGTTGCCTTTATCGGTCAACGCTTAGACAGTACCGTGGTGGTTCCCACCGTCGCTGTTGTCACCGAAGAAGGCGAACAAGGAGTCATGATCGTCGGTGACAACAACAAACCGGAATTTCGCCCCGTCACCATTGGCCTCACCCTCGGCGACCAAACCCAAATTCTCGAAGGCTTAGAACCCGGCGAACGCTTGTTTATCGACCTCCCTGAAGATCGTCGCCGTAATGAGGGGTAAATGGTTTTTGAGGTAGAAGCAATTACCAATTACCAATTACCAATTACCAATTAAGGGACTTGGGGAACAACCAATAACCAATAACCAATAACCAACAACCAACAACAAATAATGGACTTATTGGAAACCGTCAAAATGGCTTCGTCAACCCTGCGAAGTAACAAACTTCGCAGTACGTTGACCATGTTAGGAATTATTATTGGCAATGCGTCTGTGATCGCCATGGTGGGGATTGGTCAGGGCGCACAAAAACTCGCTGAGGAGCAGTTTGAATCCCTCGGGCCCAATACTATATTTATTGTTCCGGGATCGCGAGAAGAACGGGAAACTACCTTTGAAATGCCGCGAACTTTGGTTTGGGAAGATGCTAAAGCCATTGCGACCCAAGTCCCCAGTATTGAAGGGGTTGCGGCGCAAATTAACTTATCTCAGGTCGTCACCTATCGCGATCGCAACGCCAGTAAAATCATCGTCGGGACAACGCCAGAATTTCTTTCAGTTCGGAGTTTTGATGTGGCCCAAGGCCGCTTTATCAGCGACTCAGATTTACAGCGCAACAACCGTATTGCCGTGATTGGTTCGGAAGTTGCCGATCGCTTTTTCCCCGATAATAATGCGATCGGCAAGCGGTTACGCATCAAAAACACCAGCTTTGAAGTTGTTGGTGTCATGGAGGCAAAAGGCTCATTTCTGGGAAATAACCAAGATGAGTTTGTTTTTGTGCCGCTTACGACTATGTCCAGCCAATTGCGCGGTCGCACTTCGCCTTATGGCTTGGAAGTCTCGTTTATTTCTGTTTCCGCCAAAGATGCTAAAAGCGTCAATGCGGCCCAATTCCAAATTACTAACTTATTGCGCCTCCGCCATAATATTACCGGAGCCGATGACTTCAATATTCAAACCCAAAAAGATATTTTGAGTATTGTCGGGACAGTCACCGGGGGTTTGACGGTAATGCTGGCCGCGATCGCGGGAATCTCTCTCTTTGTCGGTGGCATTGGCGTGATGAACATTATGCTCGTTTCCGTCACCGAACGCACCCAGGAAATCGGTCTCCGCAAAGCCATCGGTGCCAGAGAAAATGATATTTTGACGCAATTTCTCGTTGAAGCGATTATTCTCTCTGCCCTCGGCGGTGCATTTGGCACAATTTTAGGCGTAAGTGGCGTTTATGCTGTCGGTGCATTTAGTCCCCTCAAAGCTGCCGTTTCTCCTGCGGCTGTGGTTCTCGCGATCGGGGTGTCTGGCGGCATCGGCTTGTTTTTCGGTGTATTTCCCGCTCGTCGTGCGGCCCAACTCGATCCCATCGTCGCTTTGCGGACTGCTTAATATTCTGCGATTTGAGCCAAATTTGAGCCAAATATCCCTAGATCAGAAAGAGAACCGACGACTTGCCGTGTTTCGTCTCGGTTCTCTTAACTGGTTCGCTCCTCACACCAAAACAATATAGCTTGTGTTGGTAGGTGCGTCAAGGGAAATTATGAATTTGTTATTGGTTATTGGTTATTGGGCGGGGAAACCCCACCCCTACAAGCCTACTGCCCCAAAAAACTCTCGCGCGAAACGTTAATTTCGCTTTTTCGGGCTGAAAGTCTTGTGTAACAAGCGTTGAGCTATTAACTCTGCGGTGAAGCCAAAGTTTCTGACCCCTTTCTGGGGAACACCTCCCATCAAAACAAACAACAAACAACAAACAACAAACAACAAACAACCAGTCAATTATCGGGAAAACGTTCCCCTTAGATGCTGTTAACTGATGACTGATAACTGGAAAAGCTGCGTAAATGTTGCGATCGCACCAACTCCGTGAAATTTAAGCTAGAACGCCCTTCTAACCGGGCCGCCGCCTCAATCCCCATCAAAAGGGCTTGCGCCGCCTCTGAGTGGCTATAACCGCGCCTAGAAGCAATGTTCACGGCCATATCGTCCGCTTCAATTTCCGTTTCCGAACTGCGAGTTTTACGCCAAATCTGTTGTACCGCGATCGCGCTCAATCCTCCGGCCAGCAAAAAGCCAATCGCATCTCCTTGGGCCAACTCCGCGATCGCGCCTCCCGTCCCCGCGACAATAATTCCCCGATACAAATCCAACTTAAACCAGCGAATTGTCAACAACCAACTCACCGCATGAAGCAATAACAAATCCCGTTGCGGCACATCCAACTTTTGCCACAACTCAAAATTAATATAAATCGGTCGCGTCCCCATCTTCCACGGTGGCGGAAACGGTGTATGAATAACCCGCGATTGAGACGGCTTTTTAATCATTTTCGTCAGCATTCGCCCCGATGCAGGCATCAACTCCCGCAACCGCAGCATTTCTACTTCAGGATTCATTGTTGGTTATTGGTTATTAGTTGTTGGTTATTATCAAAATCCCCTAATTGGTAATTGATAATTGGTAATTGGTAATTTTTCCCCCTCTTCCCACTCCCCCCGATTGCCGACTGCCGATTGCCGATTGCCCAAAACACTGATGACTGATTACTGATGACTGATTACTGAAAAAGCCTACTCCGGCAAAGTCAAAGGCTGTAAACTCTCAGCCAGGGTTTCAAACACCGCATCCACCTCCGCCGTCTGGGATTCTGTCGCCGCAATCAACAAAATCACCAACTTGCCCGGTACTTGCTTCGATAATAAAACCCCCGTCATCGGTTGCGAAGATGCGCCCTGGCTCAACGTCCCGCGCCAAGGTAACTTGACCCCCCCCGCGATCGCCTCAATCGGCCCCACTTGAAAGCCCTCACCCCGCGCCAAGGTATCAATCGCCACCTGGGCCAGCGCCGTTTCATTCAACGGATTATCTGCCGCCCTCGGACGCACGGCCACCGTATAAGCAATCTCGCCGCTATCATTTTGAATAATCGGCACCCCCGCAACTACAGTTGATTGGTAGCCCTCAACAATACCAATTTGATAACCCTGAGCCTCATTGACATAAGGCTCGTCCTGCAACAGCAAAATCGGCGCTAAAGGCGGTTCAGTGACATCGGGAACCGGAGTAGCTTCTGGACTAGGGGCAGGAGTTTCTGCTGGCGTTGCGGCAGGACTTTCTGTTGGCGCGTTGGGCAATGTTGCCGGAGAGGGTGATGGGTCTTGAGCCAACCCGACACTGTTTTGCAGCGACCCAGGTAGGGAATGAAGTGCCAGCAACAGCAACGCCGTACACAATGCTAAACCGAAATACCAAAAACGTTTCATAAGCAATTACCGAATGACCAGTTACCAATTACCAATGACCAGTTACCAAGTAAGGAATACCGATGGTGACGAACAACCAATAACCAATAACAAAATTACTGACCTAAAACCGTAGCTTGACCAAAATCAAAGAAGCCCGCCACACAGCCCGTCATCAATGTGGCTAAGGTTGCGCCCCAGAGGGCAACAAACCCCAAAGACGACACTTCCGATCGCCGTTCGGGAATCAGGGACGACAAACCCCCCACGAAGATACCGTAGGAAGCCAAATGAGCAAAGCCGCACAACACATAACTAACAATGAGCATAGCGCGGGTACTTAATAATCCAGCTTCTCGCAGTTGAGCTAAAGCTTGATACGGAGGAATACTGGTTTGAAATAAGCGCTGACCAATTAAGACCGAAGCTGTCCATAGTTCTTGCCATTCGAGAGACACCCCGGTTAAGAAAGTCAAAGGTAAAAAGAGCATCCCCAACAAGTTATTGAGAGGATCGCTGAAAAATTGAACTAATAAAGAATCTTCTGTGGCATTTCCTCCCGATACGCCCACCACCCAAGCTGAGATGCTGCCAAATAGTATATTAATCAAAGCGACTAAGCCCAAAATGGCAATAATCACCGCCGCAATGCCGACAGCCATTTTTACGCCATCAAGGGCCCCTAGAATCAAGCTATCCATGGGATTCGGCTTTTTCGTATCGGTATCTTCCGGTTCTTCGGGAATCTGGCCGAGAGTTTCGGGGGTTTCGTCTTCTGGGATCAGCAGTTTGGCGATCACGAAACAAGCCGGAATGGTCATAATTGAAGCCGAAACCAAGTGACCGGTAATGGCGGGGAAGGTGGGCTTTAGAATCCCGGCATATAATCCCAACACCGACGAAGCAATCGAACCAAAGCAACTGGTGAGGATGGCACACAACTCGCTACGGGTCATTTTCAGCAAAAAGGGTTTAACGGCGATCGCCGATTCAATCCCGACAAAAATATTCGCCGCCCCTGATAATGACTCTGCCCCACTAATACCGAGGGTTTTCTGGAAAACAATCGCAAATACTTTAACAATCGGCTGAATGATGTTGAGGCGATACAGTAATGCCACAATGGCGGAAAAGAAAATAACTTGTGGTAACGAGCGAAACGCCAAAATAAACCCAGGATTGAGATTATTAGGGCCGAGGCGATCGCCGGGGACGACTACATAAGGATCGCCCAAGGTACGGGCGATCCAACGGGTGGCGGGCCCCGGGCCTACAGTAGCACTGGGGTCCGGGACAAAGGAACTGCCAAACAAAAACCTCGCCCCGGCTTCAGAGGCTTCTAAAACCGCATTGAGCAGATCGTTAATGCCGGCTACCACTTGGGAGCCTATCACAAAAACGATCGCGCCTAAAATTAATTGAATACCAATGCCCCAAGCAATGGTACGCCAAGGAATATTACGGCGGTTTTCTGAACCCAACCACGCGATCGCGCACAGAACAAAAATACCGAGTAAGGAAATAACGTTCAGAATAGGATTCAAGGGCCGTTACTCTCCACAGAAGGCAACAAGGAATACTTACCCAAGACCATAACCGAAAATGGATCGCTTGGATACAGAAAATTCAACTCAATGCGATCGCACCCAGGAGAATCATTGTTAAGCTAGAGGTCACTTCAACTGGTGTGTTATGGACGCTTTTCACCCCACGCCCCCGGAATGGACGCAAAGAGCAAAACACGCTCTCCAGTTTTGTTGTCCCACCTGCGGGGCTTCCGCTTACGATGCTCAACGGGTTTGGCTGAACCGTCGCGCCCCCGTGATGAGCGAAGATTATCAACGCAAGTGGCAAGAATTTTATGACTGCGAGTGTGGTACGACTTGGTGGGCTTGGAGTAGCGATCGCCCGCCTTCAGATTTGAAGCGAGAAAATTCTTGATGAGACAGTATTGAAAGAGGGGGGTTATTGGGCAGTGGTGAAAAAGGGGATCGGGCTAGATCGGACGAAAATGCCAATTTTGGCTTTCCCCGATGTCTAGAACCCTTGTAAATAAAAGAATGTTTCAGGCAACAACGCCATAACCCACAACCCATAACCCACGACAAATGACCAATGACCAAGGACGAATGACAAATCCCGGTTTCCAAGGTGCGCCAGAACAACTTATTCTAGAGGATTATCGGGATTTTAAATGCACCAACAGATGCAGTTTTCAAAAATTTTAATTGCCAATCGCGGGGAAATTGCCTTGCGGATTCTTCGCAGTTGCGAAGAAATGGACATTGCCACTGTCGCTGTCCATTCCACCATTGACCAACACGCCCTCCACGTCCAACTGGCCGATGAAAGCGTGTGCATTGGTCAAGCCCCCAGTAACAAAAGTTATCTTAATATTCCTAACATTATTGCGGCGGCCCTCACCACCAACGCCACCGCCATTCATCCCGGCTATGGTTTCCTGGCCGAAAATGCCCGCTTTGCTGAGATTTGCGCCGATCATCACATTGCCTTTATCGGCCCGACTCCTGCGGCCATGTTGGCGATGGGGGACAAATCTACTGCCAAAAAAACCATGCAAAAAGCCGGGGTTCCCACCCTTCCCGGTAGCGAAGGCTTATTAACCAGTGAAGCTGAAGCCAAAGCGATCGCTCGCGCCATTGGCTATCCTGTTATCCTCAAAGCGACAGCCGGGGGTGGAGGGCGCGGAATGCGTCTGGTTCACGACGAAAGCGACCTGATCCGCTCGTTTCATGCGGCCCAAGGGGAAGCAGAGGCGGCTTTTGGTAATGGGGGCGTATATTTAGAAAAGTTTATCGAATGTCCTCGTCACATCGAATTTCAAATCCTCGCCGATATTTACGGCAATACGATTCACTTGGGGGAACGAGATTGTTCCATTCAACGCCGCCACCAAAAACTGCTCGAAGAAGCCCCTAGCCCGATTCTCACGCCGAAGCTACGGCAGAAAATGGGCAATGCTGCCATTAAAGCCGCTAAATCAATTAATTATGTTGGGGCGGGGACGGTTGAGTTTCTTCTCGACGAATCCGGTAACTTTTACTTTATGGAAATGAATACTCGGATTCAGGTCGAACATCCGGTTACGGAAATGATTTGCGGTTTAGACCTGATTGCCGAACAAATCCGAGTGGCTCAAGGGGATAAACTGTTGATTAATCAAAACCAAGTGCAGTTAAGCGGCCACGCGATCGAATGTCGTATTAATGCCGAAGACCCCGATCTCAACTTCCGCCCCCATCCCGGTCGCATTAGCGGTTATCTTCCCCCAGGGGGACCGGGGGTTCGCATGGATTCCCATGTCTACACCGATTACGAAATTCCCCCTTATTACGATTCTTTGATTGGTAAATTGATCGTCTGGGGGCCAACTCGCGATGCGGCAATTAAGCGCATGAAACGGGCTTTGCGAGAATGTGCGATTACGGGAGTTCCGACGACGATTAATTTTCATCAACGAATCCTCGAAACCCCCGCTTTTCTTGCCGGAGATGTCTACACCAACTTTATCGAGAAGCACATGAGGTAGTCTTTTAATTTTGAGCCTATTGGGAAATGTCTCAAGCCCCAATCGTAGTGCTATCAATAGATTGCTCGATTACAAAAGACCAATGACTCTCCCGTGAAACTTAAATCGACTTTTTCGGGCTGAAAGTATTATGCGGCATAGCTTTGAGCCTTTTTGAGACTACTCCCTATAGGCTAAAGTTTTTGAACCCTTATTGGGGTAGAATTCAACTCCCCCCTACAGCAAAGCTGCCCCTTAGAAGCTAATCATTACATCATTTTCAACAAGCCCTGCTGACCGAGGAGAATTTCCCGCAGCAGGGAGAAAATGCCGACCCAGATAATCGGTGTGATGTCTACACCTCCCAAGGGTTGCACCAGTTTACGCAGGGGAATTAAAAACGGTTCGGTGGGTAAAACGACTAAAATAAAAGGAAAACGGCGAGCGTCGGCTTGAGGATACCAGGTCAAGACAATGCGGCAAATAAAGAGTAAAATCATTGCTCCGAGGAGGAGATTTAAGCTTAGTAAGCTCAGATCGGTAAAATTCATAAAAAATTAGTGGAGTGGCGTGAAATGTTACGATTTGTCACTTTAACTAAATTTATTTTAACGGTCAGAGGTGGGTGTTGTTCGGGGAATTTGGGGCGCGATCGCGAGGTTGGCCTTGGACTGGACTGAAAATAAAGTTATGATTATTCGGTAAAATTGTTGTGTTTTGTGACAAAATTTTAAATAAGACAAAACTACAATAACACCCAAATCTTAGAAACGTTATGACACCTTCACTGGCAAACTTCCTCTGGAGCTTATTAGCAGGCGCACTGGTTGTGGTAATTCCCGCCACTGCCTTTTTAATTATTATCAGTCAAGCTGACAAGATTCAACGCAGTTAATGCCATCGTCAAATTGATTGGAATCTGCTAGATTACCTCAGTTTCTCAAAAAGGCTGAATGTTGCTTGGGTTTGCGCCCATGTTCTAGCCCTCAGAAACTGAGGTTTTTGCCTAAAAAGGGCAGGCGATCGCGATTGTCCCCTTGACCAATGAGGCACACCGATGGGAGTCAATCAGCGATCGCGGTTTACTGTCCCCGGATGGCAACGTTAAACTAGAAACTAGATCGAGTCAAGTGTGGCTAATCATGGCTAAGATAGGACTGACTTAGGAGAGCAGCAATGGTCAATTTTGGGCTGAACTCAGCCAGTATTCTCGGTATTTTTCTCGCCGTTGCGGGTGCAGGTTTATACTTTATGCGGACGATTCGCCCGGAATTGTCGCGAGATCATGATATTTTCTTCGCCGCCGTGGGTTTGGTCTGTGGCGCAATTTTACTGTGGAGTGGATGGCGACTCGATCCGATTTTGCAGTTAAGTCAGTTTCTTTTGACCGGATCGGCGATCTTTTTTGCTTTTGAGGCCATTCGTTTGCGAGGCATTGCCACCGAACAAGCCCGACGCAGCACGCCAATTGTAGACGACGAGCGCCCGGTGAGTCGAGTGTATCGCGAAGCGAAGTTAGACGACCGCGATTACTACGAAGAATCAACTTATCCCAAAAAACGCTTAAAAGGCACGCGGGATGCGCGACCGACCCGCCGCAACGATTACGAAGCCGAAGAACAGCGACCGATTCCTAACAGTCGCAGAAGCCGCGATGCTTATAAGGATCCCTACGAAGACCGCAGCCGGAATTCTCGTCGCTCTCGTCCGAGTCCACCACCTCTAGAACGCTACGGCAAGACTTACGAAGAGTGGGAAGCCAATCCAGAAGGTTACGAAGAACCCCCAGCCCCCACTAGTCGCTCTCGTCGTCCCCGTCCCACCCCAGAGGTGGATATGCCCCCGAGTCGTCCGAGTCGTACCCGCAGAAGCCGTCCAAGTCGCGATCGCGACCCTCTCTCTCGGTCTGAGGAAATCGAAGCCACTCCGGTGGATTATGTGGATTATCAGCCCGTAGAAGATATTGACGCACCGAGCGATGTGGCCGAGCGCTTTGGCACTTCTTACGACGACAGCGAGGAAGATACCTATACAGACACCTACGAAGATGAAAGGGTGGATGAAGGCACTGCCTACGAAGACGAGTATGATAATTACGAGCCAGAAAACGACCGAGCTATTGCCCCCGAACGCGATCGCGGTCGCCCTAGTTCTTTTGATTACTAAGGCTTGGAGATGGCAAGTTTCCGCCGTAGGTTGGGATGTGCGATCGCGCTAGGCAGTGCGATCGCGCTAACTGCTTGTGGGGGCCCGAAAACTGCCCCCGGCCCGGCAAACCTCAACAGTCGCTACAACGACGAACAGCCGAGTTTAAGCGGTGATGGCCGTTGGTTGTCTTTTGTGTCCAATCGCAACGGCACAAACCAGATCGTATTATATGATTTGCGTCAAAAACGCTTTCTCGAACTCGCCGGACTCAATCCCAGCAACACTTTAACAGAAAGCCCTAGTTTGAGCTTGACGGGGCGTTATGTGACTTATTTGGTATACGAGCAAGGCCGCGCTGAAATCGCCTTGTATGACCGCATTGTGGGACAGTCTCAGGTTTTGACCCAACGCTATAATCACTGGGTTCGCAACCCCAAAATTAGCCCCGATGGGCGTTATATTGTCTTTGAAACTAGCCGTCGCGGCCAGTGGGATATTGAAGTTCTCGATCGCGGCCCGGATGTTGAGTTGGATTTGCCCGAAGGAGCTTTGGTTGAACCTTAGTTTTGGGGATGATTTGAGTTATTAAATAGCCATAAAAATCCAAAAGAAACAATCCGCAAGATGGTAAGCGAGATATCTCCCCAGAAGACTAATTTCGAGATTATGAAGAAAATAGTTTTTCGCTATTCAAAAAGAGGAGTAGAGAGAGACAAAACCCCGATTTCTAGGATCAAATCCTGAATCTATCGGTTAAGCGGATAAGAAACCGGGGTTTTAATGTTTAAATTTCGATTTTTTCCCCACGAATGGAAGCGTCTAATAACTCCATCGGATGCTTCACTTTCATTTCTTTTCCTTGCTGTTGTAAATGCTTGAGGATTTGCAGAGAACAACCAGGATTAGAAGATGCAATCAGTTTCGCGCCAGTATTCAATAAATTGTCAACCTTTTGCTGTCCCAACTCATCAGCAACTTGTGGTTGCAGCATATTATAAACTCCCGCACTGCCACAACATAACGCCGCATCAATGGGTTCTTTTAGGATTATATTGGGGATATTTCGTAATAATTGACGGGGCTGTAAACTAATCTTTTGACCGTGGAGTAAGTGACAAGCATCTTGATAAACTAAGGTTGTGGGTTCGTTGGTAATAGGCGACAGTTTTGCCGTTAAACCCACTTCTGCTAAAAACTCATTAATATCGCGAACTTTAGCGACAAATGCTTCAGCTTTGGGTTTATATTCGGGGTCATCTTGGAGGATGTGGACGTATTCTTTGAGGGTATGACCGCAGCCTGCGGCGTTGATAATAATGTAGTCTACATCAGTATCAGCAAAGCTATCAATCATTTGTTTTGCCAGGGCTTGGGCTTGGTTTTCTTGGCCTTGGTGGGCGGGTAAAGCGGCACAGCAGCCCTGAGTTTTTGGGATAACGACTTCGCAGCCATTCGCGGTCAAAACGCGGGCTGTGGCTTCGTTAACAGGCGAGAAAAATAAGCGTTGAACGCAACCTAAAATCATACCGACACGATACCGCTTTTGATTTTGTGCGGGAATAATGTCGGGTAATTCTTGCCACAAATTCTGGAGTTTTATGTTCGGTAAAATAGACTCCATGGCGGCTAGACGGGGCGAGAAAAACTTTAGCCAACCTGTCCCCCGCACTATTTTTTGGAAGCCGGAGATTTGATATAACCAAAGAAGAACTAAAAGCGGTCGCAAGCGCTTGGGATATGGGAATAATGTGAAAATTAAACTGCGGTATAGCTTATCCCATAAACTACGGGGTTGATTGCGTTCAACTTGGGGACGAGTTGCAGCGATTAATTTATCGTATTCAACCCCAGAAGGACAGGTAGAAACGCAAGCGAGACAGCCCAAACAAGAATCAAAATGTTGGGTAGTTGCTTCGGTTAAAGCGGCTTCTCCTTTGTTGATGGCATCCATTAAGTAAATGCGACCTCTGGGAGAGTCCATTTCTTTGCCAATGACGCGATAACTGGGACAAGTGGACAAACAAAAGCCACAGTGGACGCAGGTATCAATTAAGTCTTGTTCGGGGGGATGTTTTTCGTCAAAGCCTTTTAGTTGTTTGTCGAGTTGGGTTTGAAAGTCAAAGCTGGTATTTTTAAGTTCGTTTTGGGAAGATTGCATGGTTATTTCAGTTATCAGTTATCAGTTATCAGTTATCAGTCAGGAAATTTTTGGGGATGGAAAAAGGTACTCTGATACTGACTATAAATCGAGTCATCGGCAGGTTAGGATAATAATTTTCGGTTTAAATCCCATTAATAAAACGACCGGGAGACAAGATATTTTTAGGGTCAAATTGTTGTTTTATTTTCTGCATAAACGCGATCGCGTTCCCTGGATATCCCCAAGGATCGATTTGTTTTTTAAAATTAGCCGGGGCTTCTAATATTGTGAGAAAACCTTGGTAATTTTGACAAGTTTCCCGGATTTGGCGGATTTGGTGGCTTTTAATGTCGGGTTGTAAATGCAAGCGTCCGACACTGCTATTGGCGTGAATCATGCCCCAATGGGAGGGTTTTAAAGATTGTAAGAAATTCACGGCGGCGGTAGGGGTTACCCCTATTTTACAAGTGATAGCTTGAGCCGAAGCAGGAACACGCATTAGACTTTGTACGCGATCGCATAACTCTATTTCATCATTATGACGATATTGCTGAGTTTTTAAATTTAACGATGCAGCCAAGCTTTCCACTTGCTGAATTTGAGACTTGACACTTTCAGCAATACTGCGAAATCGCACAATTAAAGCGAGATTTTCCCCAAGTTGCAGCTTTTGGGTAATACCAGAGGACAGGAGATCGGCAAAATTAGGCGTTAAGCTAGAAGAAATGAGGGTTTGAGCCATTTTAGCCATCTCGTCTGCATTTCCCGTAATAACTAGGGTTGTACTATCTTCAGGGATAGGATAAGTCCGAAACGTAACTTGCGAAATCACCCCTAATGTGCCATAAGAACCGGAAAACAGTTTCATCATGTCGTAACCCGCCACATTCTTCACGACACGCCCGCCAGCTTTAGCTAACTTGCCATCAAACCGCGCAAAGCTAATGCCTAAAACCATATCCCGCAATCCGCCGTACCTCTCTCGCCAAGTGTCCCCAGTCGCCACTAAGCCGCCGAGGGTGGTGCTTTCGGGATAAGCGGGGTAAAGGGGAATGTATTGATTGTGTTGGGCGAGACGGGCTTGTAAATCTGCGAGTTTTACCCCAGCTTCGGCAGTAACGGTAAGATCGCCCACGGCATGATCGAGAATGCGGTTGAGTTTGTGGGTACTCAGGGCAATCGGCACAGAATCGGGCATTAAACCGCCCCAAGATAGTTTGCTACCATTACCACAAGTCAGAATCGGCCAAGCTTGGTTGTAGGCTTCTGTGAGTATGCGAGAAAGGGCTTCTGGGGTGTGGGGAGTGACGAAATAAGCGGGGGAATGGGGAAATATAATTGCTTTTTCAATTCGTTTTTGCCAATCAGAATCGAGACGATCCCAAGGGGTAATTCCTAAATCGGCGGCGGCAAGATTTTTTAAAACAGAAGTAGATGGCATTTAGGGATATACATTTTAGCTACTCTGATTCTAATTGTGACACTTGCTCGACAGTTAAACCCGTGACTTCGGCAATTTGCGCCAGGGCCATGCCTAAGTTGAGCAAGTTTCTTGCTATTTCAACTTTGCCTTCAACTTTGCCTCGGGCTTCTCCTCGGGCTTCTCCTTTCTGAAGGATGTCTTGGTAAATGACGGATTCTTCCATTAGTTCTGT
>JBKHDX010000085.1:0-17844 GCA_046541115.1 Spirulinaceae cyanobacterium
AATGACTGAACGCGATCGCGCCCTTTGTTTTTTCAGAGAGTGCGCGATCGCGTTTTATCAATGATTATTAATAGCTTGATTTAACCGTGTCAAACGTTTTTGCCGATTTTCATTTTCTAACTGCATCGTAATATTTTCGAGTTCTAGGGTTGCTGCTTCAAGAACTAAACGACTGTGACGCATTTTTGCCAGTAATCTTTTATTAGTTTCAGGATTGGGAGTAGAAAATTGTTCTGTCATGGTAAATTCCATTCATTTTTTACTTCTTGAATACTTTGCTCCATCGCCGGAATTTCTGCTTGGATGCGTTCGATGGATTGACGGACTAAGTTTAACATATCTGCTGAAAGAACGGGCTGAGACTCAGCAAAGCGTAACTGAAACTTAGACAATCGGGAAAACCAAGGTGCAGCCCTCTCAGCTACATTTTTCAGTTCGTCTAACAATGGAAGTGTCTCGTTAGTTTCCCCAAATCGTTCAAACAGTGTAAATTCTGCTAATGTTGCCGCATTAACAATTTCTAATAACTGGCGCTTCAAACTCCAGATTCTTTCTGCAAGCTTATCGGGAATTTTTGCCATATTTTTCTGTTTCTATTGTTTAAGACTTATTTTAACTAAATGAGTACAGAATTGGCGATCCATTAACCAAAATATTTGAAACTTTTGATAAAAATGACTGAATGCGATCGCGCACTTTCTGAAACAATAAGGAGCGCGATCGCGTTTCTTTTATTAACTGAAAAGGGCGATCGCTATTCCTCGCCGCAATCTTGGCAAAAAATGACAAATATTGCCATGATAAAGAATACTTAATTGTAGCAGTGCCATGAAAACGATGAATGTCTCCTTACCCGATACGATGCGGGACTATATCGAAGAACAAGTCAAAAAAGGAGGTTATGGAAGCGAAGCGCGAATATATCCGCGACCTTGTTCGTCAAGACCAAAAACAGAAAGCGCAAGAACACCTCGAAACTCTGTTGCTGGAGGGATTAGACTCAGGGACGGCAACACCAATGAGCGATCGCGACTGGACAGACATTCGTCAAGCCGTTCAAAATCGACTCAAGCACAAACAACATGAGTGAAGTTCTCAAACGTCCGCAAGTTGTTCGCGATTTAATTGATATTGCCACCTATATTGCTGAAAACAAATTAGATAGGGGCGATCGCATTCTTTATTGATATTAAAAACTTATTCTAGATCGCTCTCAGATAGTTCGGCATTTCTCATCAAAGCCTTCAACGTTCCAATTTTTAAATCTTTATTGCTATGAACTGGAACGGAAATAATCGCGTTGCTTTCTGAATTTTGATAAATATAATGGCTGCCTTTTACTCTTTTTAATATCCAATCTTTTCTTTCCAAAATTTTACAAAATGCTTTTCCTGAAATTGACTTCATATTGCAATTTCTACAATGCGAGCATCGTCTTGATTTTCGCTACTTTCATTAGCAACCTCTAGCCATCCTTCTATTGCTTCTTGCAAATGTTCTATTACTTCTTCCCAGGTGTCTCCTTCCGTCACACACCCTGGAAGTGCTGGAACTTCTGCCCAATATCCCCCTTCTTCTGCTTCACGAACAATAGCTTTGATTTTCATCTTTTTATTGTAATGTATTGATACTACTGTGAAAATAATAACTCAAAAAAAGAGAATACGCGATCGCGTTTTTTTGAAAGTTACTTATTATTTGTTCTGTCTATCTTTTTCGAGTAATTGTTGGAGGAGATCGGGAGAAACAAAAAATGTTGTTTTCTGTAAGTTAGTAACCGCTTGGGACAAATCAATTAAACCCAGTTGAGATGCGTTGTAAAGGATACCGAGAATCCCGACGAGGTTAAAACCTTTGGCTCTAGCAATAGAACGACCCAATTTTTCATCCATGACGATCAGATCGGCTTTCATTTTTTCTGCTAACGCGATCGCTTCTTGTTCTCCTCTGTCCAAGATTTGAGTTTGTTCATCACTACTGTTACTATCTTCGCAAACTTCTAACCAATCAGGGATATGTTCTATCCATTGCTGTACTTCAGGGGGAGATTTCGGAGAATTGAGTTCTTGATAAACTGCATTAGGAATCAAGATTTTTCCGTATAGCTGGGGTAATAAATCAATGGTATTAATCAATATAAGATAGCAAATTGGCGAAGTATCAGCAATGACAATCATAAGCTTTGTAAATGCTCAATCGTGGCAATATCTTCGAGCATTTCTTCTTCATCGTAATTTAAGTAAACTCCTGACTGTTTCAAAAACTGGTGAGTTTCAAAAACTGAATTTAGTCCTAAAATTTGACCTAGTTCATAAGTAGAGATAAGCTTATTTTGATAAGCATTTAAAGCAAAACCCAATAAAATTTGATAGGGTAAGTTATCCAGTTTCTGTTCGAGTCTTTCTTTGACGCGATCGGGAATATCAATTGTTATCTGCATCTATTTAATCCTCTATTGTAAAACTGCTTTTGTTGTCCCAATATCAAAGATATGGCGGACGTTCCTCGGAATAATTGTAGCAAATACAGGGCGCAAGCATTACGCCCCTACCGCCATTATTTTAACGTAGGGGCGTATTGTTTATGACCAAACTGTTTGAGATTCTAGCTAATGAATGACTGAGCGAGATCGCGCTTTTTTGAGAAAATATCAGGAGCGTTATGGCTTATATTTTGCCGAGCCGATCGGTTATAGAATAAGTAAAGATGAAACAAAAATTTCACCCAATCATTTTAAGGAACGGTTACCGAAACAGAAGCCTGTACCAGTTCCCCCTGGTGCATAATATCTTCGTGATGGTTGGTGTTGAGGGTAACAGTAATCGTGTGATTGCCCGATGGTAGTTCGCTGATATGATACCAATTACTGTACAGTCGCGTAATTTTTTCGCCGTTAACATATAAATGAGCGTGTCCGGCGTTGACGTTACTATCTTGATTAACAGTTTCCGGGGCAAAGTCGAAGTTTTTTGTGATAATCTGTAAATTCCACCCGTTCATGGCATCGGGGGTGAGTTCTAGAGTTACACTAGGGACGGGAGTGTTTTCGGGAACCATCACCGCTTCGTGATGATGGTGGTGGGAACCAGAATGATTAGGAGATGCGATCGCGCTATCAACGACATTAACCGCGATCGCACTTCCCAATAACATTGACAATAGAGGTAAGACTTTCATGACAGGAAATTAGATACAAGCGCGATCGCACTTATGTCATTTTTGCCCCTGGTTTGTCAAAAGACAGCCTGTCAAACTTCCAACTCAGACAAAGCCCCGTTGACGCAACCGTCCCACAGAATTGGCGACAGTGTAAGAAGAACTATCCAACATTTTCGCCAACTCCTCAATATTGTACTGCCCAGAAGTTGGCAAAATGTTTAATACTTGACGGTCAAATTCCAGATTACGGAACTCTTGGGTGAGAACCGAGATAATTTTCTCGACTACCGAGCCGCCTCCCGTTGCCACTTGCCCTTCCCCTCCGGTAAACGACGCGATCGCACCAAAGGCTGTTTGAGTCACTGCCTCTTGCCCCATACATAAGGCATACAGCTTGATTCGCCGCTTTTCTGCCGCCGCCGTCACTGCGTCCACATCCAAGCCACTCGGACAACCTTCTGTCCAAGAATCACTACTATAACGGAGGTTTTCGCCCATGCGATCGCGCCACCACTTCGGGAAACCGTGAGGGGGTGCATCCCCCACTAAAATCCCAAAGCGACAGCTATGTTCGCGCCATTTCATCTGGGTACAAGCGTCGTACACGCCCCGATATACCGCTTCTGCGCCATCTCCGCCGCCATGGGCTTGTAACTGACTAATCTCTTTTTGCAGGCGTTGGAGATTGCTTTTCAGGTGATAGACGCGAGTAATCATTTCATCTTGGGGCGGATGATCGCGGTATTCCACTAATCCTACTTGCAAATCGAGATCGCGATCGCTCGACAGCAATCCCATTGCGTCTAAAAGTTGCTGTTTCGCGGCTTCAATAAAACCTCCCATACTTCCGGTTGTATCGACGATAAAGCAGACATCTACTTGATTCAAAGCGTTGCTTTTATTCATTTTCTTTCCTCGCTTGTACATTCGTCCGCGAGACTTGAAATCTTACTTACTACAACTATACTACAAAATTGTGTCAGGAATTTCGTTTGTAGGGTTAAAGCCAAATCGAAGGCGAGGCGGTTTGTAGAATAACTTAAGCAATCCAGTTTCTAGTCTTGCGAATTAAGCAGCAAAACCAGAAACCGGAGTTTTTGAGGAAGTGGGTGTTTTTCTGAACTTAAGATTACTCAAGTTCCGTACATTCACGCTTAATATGTTATGAGTCCGTGAAAACGGACTTTGCTGTCGTTAGCCCCAGATTTTAATCTGCGGGTGGGAGTCACGGTTTTGACGAAACCAACTCCCGCACATCGGCGACTTGACCTTGAATCGCCGCAGCCACAACCATAGCAGGACTCATGAGTAATGTGCGTCCCGTGGATGACCCTTGGCGACCTTTAAAGTTACGATTGGATGAAGAAGCGCTAATTTGGTCGCCTTGTAACTTATCGGGGTTCATGGCGAGACACATCGAACAACCCGCTTCTCGCCATTCAAACCCTGCGGCTTCAAAGATTTTATCTAATCCCTCGGCTTCGGCTTGTTGCTTAACTCGTTCTGAACCTGGGACAATAAAGGCTTTCACCCCGTTGGCGACTTTGTGACCTTGGGCAAATTTGGCGGCTTCCCGTAAATCGCTGAGTCGTCCGTTGGTACAGCTTCCCACAAAACATACATCGATTTTAGTTCCTGCAATGGGTTGTCCCGGTTGCAGTTGCATATATTTATAAGCTTCAGAGGCGATCGCCCGTTCGCTTTCGGGCATACTATCTAAAGCGGGAATGCACTCAGCCACGCCAATGCCTTGACCGGGAGTAATTCCCCAAGTTACCGTGGGTGAAATATCGGCGGCGTTAAATTCCACCACATCGTCGTATTCAGCATCTGCGTCACTGCGAATACTGTTCCACCACTCTACTGCTTTGTCCCAATCGTCACCTTTTGGGGCAAAATCCCGCCCTTTGAGGTACTTGTATGTAATTTCGTCGGGATTGACATAACCGCAGCGTGCGCCCCCTTCTATGGACATATTACACAACGTCATGCGTTCTTCCATGGACATGGCCGCGATCGCGCTACCCCCATATTCATAAGCATAACCGACACCGCCTTTTACGCCTAAATGCCGGATAATGTGGAGAATTACGTCTTTAGCATAAACACCGGGGGAAAGTTCGCCGTTTACCTCGATGCGACGGACTTTCAGCTTTGATAACGCCAGGGTTTGGGACGCGAGAACATCCCGCACTTGGGAAGTCCCAATTCCCAACGCGATCGCCCCAAATGCCCCGTGAGTGGAGGTGTGAGAGTCTCCGCAAGCAATGGTCATTCCCGGTTGGGTTAAGCCTTGTTCCGGGGCGATAACGTGAACAATGCCTTGATTGCCCGAACCAATATTATAAAAGCGAATGTTGTTTTCTTTGGCGTTTTGTTCCAAAGACTGCATCATTTCTTCAGCCAAGACATCTACAAAAGGACGGGCTTGGTTTTCTGTAGGGACGATATGATCGACGGTGGCGACAGTGCGATCGGGATACAATACTTTTAGCCCGCGATCGCGCAACATGGCAAAGGCTTGGGGACTGGTGACTTCGTGAATGAGGTGTAAGCCAATAAAGAGTTGTGTTTGTCCTGAAGGTAAAACGCTGACAGTGTGGGCTTGCCAGACTTTATCAAATAATGTGCCTTTACTCATAATAGTGACGGATAAAAGATTGTTTATTGTCTTTCGTCTTTAGATGCTGTGTTGTGGAAAAGTCAGACTCATCCCGTATGACCCACTACCCAGAGAATCCAGACAATTTCTTGTGTCTCGAATTTGCTATTTTAGCAGATTTTGTTAGAGTTTAAGGAATTAGGGAGACTCAAGGCGCGATCGCATACATCCGATGAGTAAATTAGGAGGTCAACGGTGAATTATCAAGCAAACCGACAACATGGGTTTGGTGAAGAAGACGATACTCAAAACACATTATGGCAATATGTTCAAAACCTCAGCCCGGAAGCGATCGCACGACTTTCTCAACCGCAATCCCCCGAAGTTTTTGGCATCATGGAGCGTAACATTATCGGCTTACTGGGAATGTTACCCAACGATCGCTTCGACATCCAAATTAGCACCAGTCGCGAAGAATTAGGACAGCTTCTTGCCTCTGCAATTATGAGTGGCTATTTCCTGCGAAATGCCGAACAACGCCTCAAGTTTGAACAAATGATGCAGCAAGGGGAAAATTCGATGAAACGCGATCGCGAGTAGATTTTGTAGACTTTAAAGAGGGGGAAGACGCGGAAGAAGGTAGCGTGACATACTCCCACGCTCTCTTAAAAACATAACAGTTATTATGTTTGCCATAACGCTTGTTATGTTTTATGTTTTTGAAGGCAAACCGCAAGTCCCCAAAAAATCCTAAATGGATGCTGTTTTAACATCCTCTCAAATCGAAACCTTAAGGCGATCGCTCCTTTCCTGGTATGCTCAACAAGGACGGGATTTACCGTGGCGTAATACTTGCGATCCTTACCAAATTTGGGTTTCAGAAATCATGCTACAGCAAACCCAAGTCAAAACCGTTATTCCCTATTACCAGCGTTGGTTAGCCCAATTTCCCACCGTCGCAGACTTAGCCCAAGCCAACCAACAACAAGTCCTCAAAGCCTGGGAAGGTTTAGGATATTATGCTAGAGGGCGCAATCTCCACAAAGCCGCCCAAAAAGTTGTCAAGGACTTTAACAAGCAAATTCCCGACGATCTCGAAGCCATTTTAACTCTACCCGGTATTGGGCGCACCACCGCCGGAGGGATACTCAGTGCAGCCTTTAACCAACCCGTTTCTATCCTCGATGGTAACGTCAAACGAGTATTAGCCCGAATTGTGGCTTTATCCACACCTCCTAACAAAGCCTTAACCCAGTTATGGCAAATATCTGATACATTAATCGATCCAGAACATCCCAGAGATTTCAATCAAGCCATAATGGATTTAGGGGCAACTCTATGTACGCCGAAAAATCCCAGTTGTTTGCTGTGTCCTTGGCGCAATTTCTGTCAAGCTTATCAACAAAACTTACAAACTCAAATTCCCATGAAAGAAGCCTCGAATCCCATTCCTCACAAGAAAATTGGCGTTGCAGTTATTCGCGATGAAAAGGGTAAAATCTTAATCGATCGTCGTCTCGAAGAAGGCTTATTAGGGGGCTTATGGGAGTTTCCTGGGGGTAAAATTGAACCCGGAGAAACCATCCAAGATTGTATCAAACGAGAAATCAAAGAAGAAATCGGCATTGATATTGCTGTCGAAGATCATCTAATTACGATTAATCACGCCTACACCCATTTTAAAATTACTCTAAATGTTTATTATTGTCGTCATTTAGCCGGAGAACCGCAAACCATTGAATGCCAAGAAATTCGTTGGGTAACTCTAGATGAAATTGACCAATTTCCCTTTCCTAAAGCCAACACGCGCATTATCGAAGCATTGCGGGAAAAAGCTGTTAATTAGTTAAAAATAACCTCGTTCCTAGGTTATACATAGGAACGTAAACACGAGACTCTACCTTGATTATTCAATTAATTTTATTGTGAAATTTGAAGTTCTAACACCAAATCCGGTTTAAATCTACCGTCTATCGGGTTAACCCGCCCTCGGATTGAAATCCGGGGCTAATGCAACAAAGTCCGCGTTTGCGGACTAAATCAATAAGTGGGGTTTGGTAATCGGATTTGGTATAACACCCCTCAATTTTACAGTCAGAACCTCGGAAGGCTACTGGCAAAAATTAATTGTAAAACATCCCGATATCGCGGATTTAGAGGAATTTGTTCAACAAACCCTCATTTCTCCTGATGCAATTAAAGAAGGTGAGACAATATGGCACAAATAAAAGTATTTTACGAACCAGAAACAGAACTCCTAACTGTATTTTGGCAAACACCACGCAAAACCCAAATTAGCGCTGAACTTGGGGATGGTGTTATTTTAATTAAAGATTCAATCACAGGTGAACCTATTGGTTTAGAAATTCTTTCTTATCGTCCTGGAGACAAGCGTTTTGATGCTGTGAGTGTCGAGTTGGGTCAGTTGAGTTTAGTAGAATAATCTAAATATCAAATCTGGATTGCAAAGCTTATGCGTCAGTGTCTCAATCCCGATTGTCTGCAAGTAAATGCTGACACTCACAATTTTTGCCAGAAATGCGGACAAAAGCTGTTACTTGTAGAACGCTATTGGGCAAAACATATCTTAGGAGAAGGTGGATTTGGGCGTACTTTTTTAGCAGTTGACGAGTTTAAACCCTCTAAACCGGATTGCGTGATTAAGCAGTTTCTTCCCCAAGCCCAAGGAACTCAAAATGTTGAAAAAGCTTCTGAATTATTTGCTCAAGAAGCCCAAAGATTAGAAGAATTAGGACAACACCCCCAAATTCCCGAACTTTTAGCTTATTTTAGTTTTGAAAATCGGCAGTATTTAGTCCAAGAATTTATTGAGGGAAAGACGCTACAACAGGAACTCGAAGATCGCGGTGTTTTTAACGAAAAGGAAATTATATCGTTATTAAAAGACTTACTGAAGGTTTTACAATTTGTGCATCACAATCAAATGATACATCGCGATATTAAACCTGAAAATATTATTCGTCGTCAGCGCGATCGCAAATTTATTTTAGTTGATTTTGGCGCGGCAAAAAACATACAACCGCAACAAATTACTGTCACTGGAACTGTTATCGGATCGGCGGAATATTGCGCCCCCGAACAAGCTTTTGGTAAGCCACAATTTAGCAGCGATCTATATAGTTTAGGGGTAACTTGTTTGTATTTGTTAACCCAAATTAGCCCTTTTGATTTATATGATGTGATGGAGGCAGAATGGGCTTGGCGCGATTTTTTACAAGACAATGTAGTGAGCGATCGCGTCGGACAAATTTTAGATAAATTAGTTGTATCAAAACCAAAACAGCGCTATCAATCGGCGACAGCAGTTTTAACAGATTTACAGTCAAACTCTCCTATTATTACTATCCCGAAAACCGCTTCAAAAACCACACAACCGATCGAATTTGATCCCTTAAATCCCCCTCGCTATTTATGGCTAGAAGCCTTATTAGCTGTGGGAAAATGGTGGGAAGCCGACCAAGAAACCCATTATGTCATGTGTCGAGTTGCTAATCGCGAACAAGAGGGTTGGGTCGATCTCGACGCGATCGCAAATTTCCCCCTCGAAGACTTAAAAACCATCGATCGCTTGTGGTTAAAATACAGTCAGGGACGCTTTGGTTTTTCGATTCAGAAACATATTTACCAAAGTTTAGGAGGGACGCGAGAATATAATCGCGAAATTTGGCATCAGTTTGGCCAAAAAGTACAATGGCGCATCAAAAATGACTGTTATTGTTACTACAAAAACCTAAAATTTGACCGCAATTCTCCTCCCGGCCATTTACCTGCTTATGTCGGCTGCAAAGGACGAGGGGCTTGGGGTTCAGTTTTGTTTTCCCGTCCCGATTTCCCATCAACGCCAATCATCTCGCGAGAAATAAATTAGACAACTAAAGTTATTCTTGCCAACGATCAATATAATGTTTAATCAATAAAATGAACCGTTTTTGGAAACTCGCGATCGCGAATATTTTATCAAACCTCATGGTTCCCTTAGCCAGTCTTTTTGATGTGGCCTTTTTAGGGCATTTAGACAACATTCGCTATCTCGCAGGGGTTTCTTTAGCCACAATTTTATTTAATTATATTTACTGGACTTTCGGCTTTCTCCGCATGGGGACAACGGGGATTACAGCCCAAGCTAACGGTAGAAAAGATACAGATGAAGTCCTCGCAATTGGCTTGCGTCATCTAGGGATTGCGTTGACTTTGGGGGTGATAATCTGGCTGTTACAAATTCCTCTGCGAGAATTAGGGTTTACCCTTCTAAGCGCGACTCCCGCCGTCAAAGCCGCCGGGAAAGCCTATTACAATGCGAATATCTGGGGCGCACCCGCCACTTTGATGAATTTTGTCCTCATTGGCTGGTTTTTGGGACGAGAACAAAGCCGAAAAGTATTGTTAATCTCGGCAATTGGCAACGGGGCGAATGTGGCGCTAAATTATGGGTTAATCGTGCGTTTGGGGTGGGCTAGTACCGGGGCAGGTGTGGCCACAGCAGCGAGTCAGTATATTACTTTTATGGTCGGGATGGCGATGATTTTGCACGAGAAGCCCTGGGAAACGGTGAGTTTGAGTTTTGGGTCAAAACTGCGCGATCGCGCCGCCCTCAAAGCCATTTTTAGCTTGAATGGCAACATTTTAATCCGTACCTTCGCCCTCGTTTCTACCTTTGCCGCTTTTACTAATATTAGTTCCGCGATCGCAACCCTAACTTTAGTTACTAATACCTTACTCCTGCAAGTTGTCAGTTTCTCGGCTTATTTTATCGACGGTTTAGCCTTTGCCACTGAAAGTTTAGCAGGAAACTTTTATGCTAGTGGTGACAGTAAACAACTGCGTCATCTCATCGTTTTATCGGGAAAGGTAAGTTTAGCGTTAGGACTCGGTTTCGCGATTTTGTTTATTAGTTTTCCTGAATTGTTATTTGGCTTACTGACCGATCGCGTCGAGGTAATACAAAATATTAAAAACTATACTTTCTGGCTGCTGCCCGTGTTAGGTTTTGGAGCGATTGCCTATATGCTAGACGGCTATTTTCTTGGCATTGCGGCGGGTTCAATTCTGCGTAACTCTAGTTTATGGGCAACGGGAGTGGGGTTTGTCCCTGTGGCTGTTTTCGCTTGGCTACAACAAAGCCCCCATCTTCTTTGGTTGGCTTTAACTTGTTTTATGGTCGGTCGTGTTGTTGCGTTAGGATCGGCAGTAGTTATCAGTCATCAGTCATCAGTCATCAGTCATCAGTTTTTTGGGCAATCGGTAATGGGCAATCGGCAGTTGTTAGAGGATGAGGAGGGGGAGGAAACAACAAACAACCAATAACAAATAACCAATAACAAACAACAAATGACCAATGACAAACGACAAATTTTAATTTGCCAAAATTGTACCTGTCGCGATCGCGGCTCGCAATCCGTATTAGAAACATTTCAACAAGCGGATTTACCCGACGATGTAGAGGTGGTGGCTTCCGATTGCCTGGGTCAGTGTAATATGGGGCCGACAGTGCGGATTATGCCGGAAGAAACTTGGTATTGTCGCATAACGCCAGAGGATGCGACGACAATTATCGAGCAACATCTTAAAGGAGGCGAAATTGTCGAAGCCAAGCTACACCCTAGGATTCATCTGCGTTTCAGCTTTTAAAAAAAAATGAGTCTGAAGGGTTGACAAGTCTAAAAAAGTTCGCCATAATAATAAAGCATTAAAACAAATGCGGGTATAGCTCAGTGGTAGAGCGTCACCTTGCCAAGGTGAATGTCGCGCGTTCGAATCGCGTTACCCGCTCTCAAAAAAAAGTTAATAGAGATCGCTCAAACTAGCCTTCATGCAAGCTAGTTTTTCACGTTTCAAAGTGATAGAATTGCGATCGAGGGATCGACTCAAAAAGTCAAGAAGCCGCGACAAAACGATGCACAGGCAACAATAAAATTGATTATTGTAGAGGTTAAAGCATTGAGTCAGACCAACAAACAAACGAGTTTCGTTTTTTTTTGAGGGTATTTACCGCATTTAACTTATTACGATCGTGCCACCTCAGAAAGCCAAAAAGATCGAGCTAAATCAAGATTATCCCTGTCCCTGTCGGCGGCGAGGAACATTGCGCCCTATTGCTTTAACCGAAGCCTTTGGTTGCGATCGCTGTCAACAAATTTTCGCAGTGGAAGATCGAGGCCATACCATCGAACAAGTATCCACCAGTTACCCTTACAAACGAGCATGGCATTGGACGGGAAATCGCTGGATTGCGGTTAGCTCCAAGCTCGGAGACAATTATCTCCCCTTTGCGATTGGTTTTGCGATATTCCTGCCGATTGTGTTGTTGATTTTGGCGATTCATTTACCGCCCGTCCCCCAAGAGCTTAGAATCATTGTGATTATTCTGGCAGTTTTGTTTGTCTTGCTGCCTGCTTTTATGCTCTGGTCATCTTATCGACGCTGATCGCAATGGTGAACGATCTCTCTGCTGATACTACTACGCCCATAACCGATTTAACTCGGACTTCTTATCAAGCCTCATTGTCCCTTGCTGCGGCCAAAGGGAGCGATCGCAACCAAGCCATCCAAGCCATGGCCGTTGCGCTCAAAAGTGCCACCGCAGACATTCTTGAAGCCAACACCCTCGACTTAGAAAGCAGTCGCGAGATGGCAGTACCCGAATTAATTGTCGAATGGCTCAAACTCACCCCCGAACGGCTCCAAAACGCCATTCAACTCCTCCATCGTCTTGCCCAACTCTCAGACCCCACCCTCCGGGCCATTGATTCCCCGTATCACTTCGATCGCTCCATTACCTATTGTCAGCGAATGCCCTTGGGGGTCATTGCTTTAATTTACGAAGCCTTTCCAGAGTTAGGGGCGATCGCGGCGGGATTCTGTCTCAAAACAGGCAATAGTCTGATTTTGCGCGGCGGTAGCGAAGCGAGTCACTCCAACGCGATGATTCACGAAGTTTTGCAAACCGCCCTCGAAGATTCGGGCTTACCGCCGGCCAGTGTCACGGCAATTTATCCCGAACGCGGTTCGTCTATTCAAGAATTAGTCACCCAAGACCGCTATTTAAACCTGGTGATTCCTTATGGTCGTCCCACTTTGGTCAAACAAGTCGTTACCAGTGCGACGGCCCCGGTTCTCAAGTCGGCCATGGGCAACTGTTATTTATATTGGTCGGAAACCGGTGATTTAGATTTAGCCCGTTGGATTGTCATCGACAGTCACGCCAGCGAACCCGATCCCGTTAATGCCGTCGAGAAAGTGTTAGTCAGTCGCCGCCAAAAACACACCTTAATTTTGCGTCTTCTGAGTAGCTTACAGGAGCAAGGCTTCGAGTTACGGGGCGATCCCGAATTTGTGTCTGAATATCCCGATCGCGTCCTCCCCGCCGATGTTCAAGAATGGCAAACCGCTTACCTGAAAAAAACCGTCGCCTTTCGTTATGTGGAAGACCTCGAAAACGCGATCGCTTGGATTAATCAATATAGTAGCGGCCATGCCGATTGCTTGGTAACCGAATCCTATGGAGAAGGTCGTCAGTTTGACCAACGCCTCGACAGCGCGATCGCTTACATAAACGCATCACCTCGCTTTGAACGCAATCCAAAGCAAGGTGATGCCGTCTTTTTAGGAATGTCTAATCAAAAAGGCTATCGTCGCGGTTTAGTGGGTTTAGCGACATTGACTACCCTAAAACAAGTGGTTCAGGGCGATCGCCGCTTTTAAGGTGTTACTGTCCCCTCCCTTGGGGAGTTGATACCGAAAACCGCGATCTAGACCGCCTCAACCACTATCTTTGTTATTTCACCGAGCGATTAGCAATCACCTCGGCGGGGATCAACTTGACATTGCGAGCAATGCCTAAAGTTCTCAGAACCCAGATTGCCATCCAGGTCGTATCAATTTCCCACCATTTGATGCCGTGACGGGCAGCGTATTGGTGAGCGTGGTGGTTGTTGTGCCAGCCTTCGCCGAAGGTGACTAAAGCTACCCACCAGCAGTTGCGGGAAGTGTCTGTTGATTCAAATGTTCGATAGCCAAACTTGTGAGTGGCACTATTGACAAACCAAGTGCAGTGAAATACCACCACAAGGCGGACAAAGATACCCCAAATCACAAAAGGCCAGCCCCCCCACCAGTACAGCAAAAAGCCTAAAACCACTTGAATCGGGATGAAGAAATTTTGCAGAAAGCGAAAAACGGGATCGCTACTGATATCCTTTGTATAGCGGGGAACATCAGCGTCAGCTTCTATCTTGTGGAGCATCCAGCCCAAGTGACTCCACCAAAAGCCCTTGTTGGAATCGTGGGGATCGGGGGCCGTATCGGAATATTTATGGTGAATACGATGTAGACCTACCCATTGAATAACACCGCCTTGACAAGCTAACGTGCCACAGAAGGCGAAAAAATACTCAAAAATCTTGGGTACTTCAAAGCTTCGGTGAGCGATGAGGCGGTGAAAACCTAAGGTAATTCCCAGCCCTGCGGTAACGCAATAAAGGACAAAGAAGACACCGACGGCTGACCAATTGAAATTACTGGGAAGTAATGCCAATAACGCGATCGCGTGGATCGAAGCCATATAGATTCGCGTGAGCCAATCCGGGTCTAGTTTTTTAGAATGTGGTGTCGCAACAGTCATGCAGTAACCTAAAATACAAAATCATAAATGACGTTCTCTATTTATCAAAGCAAGAAATGAGTATTTTTAACCAAAAAATTTCCTTAATTTCGCTTTAAGGGTCGATCGTGAACAGCTTAAATGTCCTAGAGAACGTAGATCGGGCCCTATTCCCCATCTTTTCCGCAATTGACACTCAGGTCAAACAAAATCTTAAAAAAGTCTTGTGTGCCTTTCGTGATGAGCGCGTGGGAACGCATCATTTCGCGGGGGTCAATGGGTATGGCCATGGCGATCTCGGCCGAGAAACCTTGGATCGGGTTTTTGCGACCGTCATGGGGGCAGAAGCCGCCCTAGTTCGGGTGCAGTTGGTATCTGGCACCCACGCCATCGCATCAGCCCTCTACGGTATTCTCCGACCAGGAGACGAAATGTTATCCGTGAGTGGTGCGCCTTACGATACCCTCGAAGAAGTCATCGGGTTGCGCGGAACAGGACAAGGCTCTTTAGCCGAATTTGGAATTAAATATCGCCAATTAGACCTTACTTCCCAAGGTACAATCGATTGGGCCGCTTTGCCCACTGCCTTACGACAGAATACGCGCTTAATTTTAATTCAGCGCTCTTGTGGCTATTCCTGGCGACCGAGTTTGTCTGTGGACGAAATAGCAAAAATAATTAAGATTGTCAAGAGCCAAAATCCCAATGTGGTTTGTTTTGTGGATAATTGCTACGGCGAATTTGTCGAAACTCGCGAACCCCCAGAAGTGGGCGCAGACCTCATCGCCGGATCGCTGATCAAAAATCCCGGCGGCACCATTGCCCCCACCGGGGGTTACCTTGCTGGCAAAGCTCAATGGGTCGAAAAAGCGGCTTGTCGCCTCACCGCCCCCGGCATTGGCAGTTCTGGTGGCTCTAGCCTAGACCAAAACCGTTTACTGTATCAAGGGCTGTTCCTCGCCCCGCAGATGGTCGGAGAAGCCCTTAAAGGCACGCATTTGTTGGCTTATGCTTTCGATCGCCTGGGTTATCCGGTTAATCCGGCTCCTTTTGTCCCCCGTCGCGATATTATTCAAGCCATTCAACTGGGCAGTCCCGAAAAACTGATTGCCTTTTGTCGGGCGATTCAACAGCATTCTCCCATTGAATCCTACCTCGATCCCGTTCCGGCGGCCATGCCGGGGTATGAGAGCGAATTAGTGATGGCGGGTGGCACATTTGTAGACGGTAGTACTTCCGAGTTTTCGGCGGATGGCCCCCTACGAGAACCCTACATTGCGTTTTGTCAGGGGGGGACTCATTGGACTCATATCGCGATCGCCCTCGAAGCCGCCATTGAAGCGATTAGCTAGGGATTGGGGATTGGGGAACACCGCCATTAAGTAACGTCATTATTGAGCAGTTTGGACGAGTTTTGCCCTACCATTTCCCCGATAATCTCGACTTTCGCTTACCTTTCCGGTTGATTCAGCAAGCTTTAGCTAAGAGTTGTGGCATATAAAACCGCTTGGGGCAACAAACGCAGAAAAGAAGCGGGCCAGTGGGAGGAAATGGGGCTATTCAGCGTTGTTTTGACCACTTCGGCTTTGTTTGACCCTGGAGCCAAACAAATTAGCGTCTGAGTGGCTTTAAGGGCGGTTAGGGTGAGGGTAAGGGCGGCGGTGGGAACCGCTTCGAGATTTTTAAAGGTGTTGGGGTTGACTTGTTGTTGACGAGTCGCAGTTTCGAGTTGAACCACTTTCACCCAAGCCTCATCGTTAAAATCGGCCGCGTGGGGTTCGTTGAAAGCCAAATGACCATTATTGCCAATGCCCAACAAAGCCAGATCGAGGGGTTGGGCTTGTAACAACGCCGTGTAGCGATCGCACTCTTGTTGAGGATTATCCGTATCACCTTGGAGAAAATGAAAATGACGAGGGATGATGCGAGAAGTGACGCGATCGCGCAGATACTGACGAAAACTCCCCGGACGATCCGGGGCTATGCCTAAAAACTCATCGAGATGGAAAAGGGTAATCTTCGACCAATCGATCGCGGGGTCTTGGGTTAAATATTCGAGAAACTCTTTTTGGGAATTGCCCGTAGCTAGGATGAGGCTCGCTTCTCCCCTTTGCGCTACGGCATCGAGAAGGCGATCGCAGGCCTGTTGGGCGGCGGCAATGGCTAAAGCTTCGCGATCGCGATAAACATAGGTACAAAGGTCATTTACAGTCAACTGTTGCATCAAGATCGCCCCTAAAACTTGCGGAGAATTGATCCCCCTCTCTTTCTCAGGGTAACCTCCCTTCGTCCCCTCTCTTTCGTCCCATTCACCCGTCAATTTTAAAAATAAGTTACAAGTTTCCCGGAATTGGTTGCAGTCGATCAGTTGTTCGTGCTTTTGTGGAGCTTGAAACCCCCATAAAATCATGGGTTAGGCAATCTAAAATTTTGCTAGAATTGCCCAAACCTTGATAAATTGACGAAAAAACAAGGAGATTGACATGAATAAAGGACAATTAGTAGACGAAGTGGTGAAAAAAGTAGATGGCATGACCAAAAAGCAAGCAGACGCGATCTTATCCGCCATTTTGGAGACGATACAGGAATCGGTGGCAGCAGGAAATAAAGTTACCTTAGTCGGCTTTGGTACCTTTGAACCCCGACAACGCCAAGCCCGCGAAGGACGCAATCCCAAAACCGGAGAACCCATGCAAATTCCAGCAACCACAGTACCTGCATTCAGTGCCGGGAAATTCTTTAAGGAAAAAGTAGCCAGTTAGCCATAACCATCCAGTACAGATTGACTCCTTTGATATCGCATTTTCCCCACAGCTTGAGGGAACTGCGATATTTTTTTGCTTCAAAAGACACAGAATCAAAAAGCCGGGTTTCTTCTAAGGGGGAGATGAAAAAGCCCATCTTCGAGGGACATCATAAAAGCTGAGGTTTAGCTTACAATCAATGTTTTTACAGACAATTTGGCAAAACAATCCCATGGCCACAAAACTAATTCTGATTTTATCGACATGGGGAATCGCGATCGCCCCCCCTGCGATCGCGCAATCGACCCAACCCGCAACCCCAGAACGACAAATCCAGGTTTATTTTCCGAAAATGCCCGAAAGTCGCAATAACCTCGATTATGTCGAACCCGTGACCCGTACAACCGATCGCGTGGATGTGGCCGATTTTGCCCTCGAACAACTCGCCCAAGGGCCCGATTCTAGCGAACAAGCCCAAGGTTTTGTCGATCCCCTCGATTTCCAAGGAACCTCAGCAGCCTTTTGTCGCGATCGCAACTTCCGCATTGGCATTGTTGACGATCTCGCTTATGTACAATTTTGCCGTACTGTCGAAAGCGCCGGAATTGGCGATGATGCTCGCATTCAAAGTGCAGTCCGAGAGACTCTCAAACAGTTTTCGACGGTCGATTCTGTGCTATTACTCACCCAAAACGGCGATTGTTGGCCAGGTTTAAGCG